>NZ_KV811362.1:717-11826 GCF_001813025.1 Pseudomonas sp. HMSC066A08 | reverse complement strand
GGAGCGCCTGTTCCGCAGTCTGAAGTCGGAGTGGATTCCGGCGACCGGCTACCTGACAGCCCTGGAGGCGCAGCGGGACATCAGTCATTACCTGATGCACCGCTACAACTGGATCAGGCCGCATCAATTCAATGTCCGGGATGGGTTGACCACTACACTCTGACTTCAGCCGGGGCGGCGGCCCCGCTGGAATGCCTTGAAAACTGGGGGCAGGTCATTCAAACCGGGCAATCAGGGATGGCGGGGCTGGTGGAGCTGAGGAGGTACTGGAGGGATGGAGCGCAACGGGTTGATTCGAGGAGTGTATGGTCAATTCAGGCAATGTCTGGTTTTCGGAGGCTAGTGACACGAGGGTTTGATAAACGACACATATAATTTAACATAATATACATTATGCGAATCCACAGGTATTCCAGGCTGCCCCGACCTCGGCATCTCTGCGAATTCTCTACCGGATTTCGTCTCCTTGCATTCCGCGATCCTTCGCCAGGGATGCGCCACGGTTCCCGGTCGCGGCAGCAACGCCTCAATCCAATTCAGATCCTGCCCAGCAATTCGCGCAGGTGCCGGTTCACCACCTCCGGTCGCTCCAGCATTAATTGATGGCCGCAACGCTCCAGCACCTCGAATTGCGAATCGACCAGCCGTTCGTGTAGTGCTCGTCCGCGCTCTGCGGGTGTCAGGCCGTCGCTGTCGCCGGCGAGGATTCGTACCGGCAAGCGCAGGCGGTCGAGTTCGTCCTCGGGCAGCCAGGTCGCCTGGCCGACCAGCGCCTTGAATACGTCCAGGCGATTGTTTCGGGTCAGCGCTTCCTCGTAGTCGATCAGCGCCGGATCGGCATCGGTATGCCAGGCGCGCTGGCGGAAGCCTCTGGAGAGCACTGGACGAAACCACTCAAGCAGCCAACTGGGCAAGGACAGCAGCCCGCCACGCGGCAATGGCCTCTGCAACTGGGTACCAAGCAGCAACGCGGCGTCCACCAGCGCACCCTGGCCGTCGGCCTGCAGTCTCAGTAGGCTGCTGAGGCTCAGGCCGGTGCCGAAGGAATGCGCGGCCAGGACGTTGCGCTCGCCGGCGAAACGACGCAGCACCTCCACCTGGTCGGCGACCAGTTCGTCCCAGGCGTAGTCCGCCGCGCGCCGGGGCTTGTCGCTGGCGCCGTGGCCGAGCAGGTCCCAGGCCACCAGGCTGTACCCCTCCTCCTCCAGCGCGCGCCATTGCTCGCGCCATTGATCCTTGTTGCCGCCGCCGCCATGGGCGAAGAACACCACGGTGCGTGGATAGCTGTGACCACGACTGTGGGCCAGGCTGATGCGCCGGCCGGGACGGATTTCCAGACTGTCGCCGCGTACGCGGGGTAGCGTCCGAGTCCAGTGTTCAGGCATATGGGGCGATCTCCTTCGAATGAGCCAGACCCAGGTGGTCACGCAGGGTGCGGCCCTGGTAACGATGGCGGAACAGGCCGCGTCGCTGCAATTCCGGCACCACCTGGTCGACGAAATCGTCGAGGCCGCCGGGCAGGTGCGGCGGCATGATGTTGAAACCGTCCGCCGCGTCGGACTCGAACCAGTCCTGCAACTGGTCGGCGATGTCCACCGCAGTACCGCTCACCACGCGGTGGCCACGAGCATCGGCGATCCGCTGGTACAGCTGGCGGATGCTCAGGCCCTCGCGCCGTGCCAGGTCCAGCAGTAGATGCTGGCGACTGACGCCGGACTCGGTGGGAGGCAGATCCGGCAACGGGCCGTCCAGCGGGAAAGGCGACAGATCGAAGCCGCCGGCCACATCCGAGAGCAGTGACAGGCCGACCGCCGGCTGTACGAGTTCGCACAACTGCGCACGGCGCTCCTCGGCCTGCGCACGGCTGGCGCCGAGGATCGGCAGTACCCCGGGCATTATCTTCAGGGATGCGGGATCGCGACCCAGCCGGGCGAGCCGGGACTTGATGTCGCGATAGAACGCCTGCGCCCCTGCCCGCTCGGGCTGGGCGGTGAACAGCAGTTCGGCGTAGCGCGCCGCCAACTGCTTGCCGGATTCTGAAGCGCCTGCCAATACCTGCACCGGTGCGACGCCGCGTCGGCGCCAGTCCAGGCGCACCCGCTGGAGAAAACCCTCGGCCAGGCGATAGCGGCAGGCGTGCTCGTAGTGGCGTTCGCGGCCGAAATTGCCGGCCTCCCGGGCGTTGCTCGATGTCACCAGGTTCCAGCCGCTGCGGCCGCCGCTGAGCGCTTCCAGGCTGGCGAAGGTCGACGCCACGTCAGCCGGGTTGTTATAGGACGAGGTGACGGTCGCCACCAGCCCGATGCGGCAGGTAGCGACCGCCAGGTATGCGAGCAGCGTGAGGGGCTCGAAATGCTCGGTGCGGGCCATTCGGCTGAGAGCGTCGAGATGTCCCGGGAGCATGGCCAGGGTATCGGAAAGGAAGATCGCATCGAAACAGCCGCGCTCGGCGCTGCGCGCCAGGGCCCGATAATGCTCGATATCGAGGCCGCCGCCAGCATGGGCGTGGGGATGACGCCAACCGGCCAGGTGATGCCCGGTCGCCATCAGGAACGCACCTAGCGCCATTTGCCGTGCTGCGCTCATGCGGGGGCCTCCGACCTGGGCTGCGGTCGCGCCGCCAGCAGCCGACGGGTGTAGTCGTGGATCGGCGCATGCAACACTTGCCGCGCATCGCCCAGTTCGACGATACGTCCGCCCTGCATCACCGCGATGCGATCACACAGGCGCGCCGCCACCTGCAGGTCGTGGGTGATGAACACCAGGCTCAGGCCCAGCTCGCGCTGGAGTTCCTCCAGCAGCGTCAGCACCTGTTGCTGGACCAGTGCGTCCAGTGCGGAGACGCACTCGTCGGCCACCAGCACCCTGGGCTGCACGGCCAGCGCCCGGGCGATGCCGATGCGCTGCCGCTGGCCGCCGGAAAAGTCGCGCGGATAGCGTTCGAAGGCCGCCTCCGGCAGGCCGACCTGGAGCAGCAGTTGGCGGGCCCGACGCTCCGCCTCGGCGGGAGGGACGCCGTGGGCCAGCGGCCCGGCCATGATCTGGCGGCCAATGCGCTGGCGCGGATTGAGCGAGGCGAAAGGATCCTGGAAGACCATCTGCACCTGCTGGCGCAGCGGCCGCAAGCGACGTTGCGACAGTGGCGCGAGGTCCGCGCCGTTCAGCAGGATCTGTCCGCTGTCCGGCCGCAGCAGGCGCACCAGGGCACGCCCCAGAGTGGTCTTGCCCGAACCGGACTCGCCGACGATGCCCAGGCACTCGCCCGGGCGCAGGCTGAAGCCGGCCTCGGCCAGCGCGGTGACGCGGCGCCGCCGCCAGAGCCCCTGGCGGCTGTCGTAATGCTTGTACAGGTCGCGCACTTCAAGCAGCGGATCGGTGTCGCGAGCGTAGCCGGGCGCGCTGCGCTGGCGCGGCTGGCGCGCCGCCAGCAACCTCCGGGTGTAGGGGTGGCGCGGGTAGTCCAGCACTTGGCGCAGACCGCCCTGCTCCACCGCACTCCCCTGCTCCATCACCAATACGCGGTCGGCGATGGCCTCCACCACAGCGAAGTCGTGGGTGATCAACAGCACCGCCATGCCTTTTTCGCGACGGATTCGTCGCAGCAGATCGAGAATCTGCGCCTGGGTGCTGACGTCCAGCGCCGACGTAGGTTCATCGGCGATCAGCAGTGCCGGCTCCAGCGCCAGGGCGATGGCGATCACTACCCGCTGGCGTTGACCGCCGGAGAGCTGGAACGGATAGGCGTGGTACAGCACTTCCGGCTCCGGCAGGCCGACGTAGCCGAGCAGCTCAAGCACCCGCGCGCGCCTCCTGGAGGCTGGCGCGACGCCATGGGCGCGCAGGCCTTCATCGATCTGCCGACCGATGCACAGCAGCGGATTGAGCGCGCTCATGGGCTCCTGGAAGACCATGGCGATGTCCCTGCCGCGCAACTGGCGCATCCCTTCCTCGCTGCGCCCGGCCAGATCCTCGCCGCGAAAGCGGATGCTGCCGGCGACCGGCCGCAGATGCTGCGGCAGCAGGCGCAGGATGGCGTTGGCCAGCATCGACTTGCCCGAGCCGGATTCACCGACCACGCAAAGCACTTCGCCGGCGTCCAGTTCGATCGACAACCCGTTCAGCGCACAGGGACGGTCGCCTCCCTCCGGCAGGTCGATGCGCAGGTCGCGTACTTCCAGCAGACTGCCGCTCATCGCCGACCTCCCTGTTCGCCGGGCGCTTGCAGGGCTTGCCGCAGAGCCTCGCCGACGCGCTGGACGGAAAGCACCGTGAGCAGGATCGCCACGCCGGGCAGCAGGCTCATCGATGGCGCATCGCGTAGCAGGTTGCGCGAGGCATTGATCATGTAGCCCCAGCTCATCGCCTCCGGGTCGCCGAGACCGAGGAAGGCCAGCGCGGCCTCGGTGAGGATGGCGGCGGCGAGGATGAAGGTCAGGCTTACCAGCAGCGGCGACAGCGCATTGGGCAGTATCTGCGCGAACACGATGCGCGCCGGCGACTGGCCGAGCACCAGTGCCGCCTGGACGAATTCGCGCTGGCGCAGGCTGAGGACCTCGCTGCGTACCAGGCGCGCCACCGGCGGCCAGGCCACCAGGGCCAGGGCCAGTACCACCGAGCCCACCGAGGGCTCCAGCAGGGCTACGAGGACCACCGCCAGCACCAGTTGCGGGATGATCTGGAAGCACTCGGCGATACGCATCAGCAGTTCGTCGATCCAGCCGCCGAAGTAGCCGGCGACAGCACCGACCAGCAGCGCCGGCAGCAACGTCGCCAGGCTCGCCAGCAGGCCCACGCTCAGCGAGGTACGCGCGCCGTAGAGCAGTCCGGTGGCCACGTCGCGACCGAGCATGTCGGTGCCCAACCAGTGGCTGGCGTCACTGAACGGCGGCAGCAGCGGGCGCGCCAGCATGTCCCAGGGCGAGGCCGCGCAAAGCCATGGCGCCAGCAGCGCGGCCGCGCCGAGCAGGGTCAGGAAGGCGCCAGCCAGCAGCGCGCCAGGGCGGGAGAACGCATGCATCGCGCTCATCGTGCCTCCCCGGCAACGCCGATACGCGGGTCGAGCAGGCGACAGAGCAGGTCGGTGAGGAAATTGAAAGCCACCACCAGGCAGGAAATCACCAGGAACACCCCCAGCAACAAGGCATAGTCGCGCTGGCTCAGCGCGTCGTAGAGCAGCCGGCCGATACCCGGCCAGGCGTAGACCACCTCGACCAGCAAGGCGCCGCTGGCCAGTTGGCCGAGCTGTAGGCCGGCGAAGGTCACCACAGGCACCAAGGCATTGCGCAGCACGTGGCCGAGCAGCACGCGGCTCTCCCCCAGGCCCTTGGCGCGGGCCAGGCGGACGTGCTCCAGGGGCAGGATGTCGAGCATCGCGCTGCGGGTCAGGTGCACATACATCGCCAGGGAGAGGAAGCTCAAAGAGGGGTCATGCCGAGATAAGGGGAAAATTCACTCACTTCCCCTCTATCCATATGATTAATATCACAATTTTAAAAAACCACATGGGTATCGCGATGCGGCGATTCTGACGTGTGTCACCCAGGTCGATCGCTGCTACACGGCGAGGAAAACATGGTTGGTGCCGACGTGGGTTACAGGTGTAGGAACAAACAGTTCCCTGATGCTTAGGAATGAGGTCGATTAACAACCTCAGAAGATCCTTCAGTTGAACCGGTCGCGGCAAATCAGGCAGCCGGAATGAATGATTCTATAATCACTCTATAATTGACTATAAAGACCGTCCTAGAGCGGCAGCTAGGCTGCTCCCTGTGACTTGAGGCTTCCCCTCCCTGTCAGACTTGTTTCGCACGTCTGGGTATTGCGCCCCCGCTAGCCGTTAGCAGCCTGGCATCCTCGTCTGGGCACTGGTTTGGACCGGCTGTGAGAGAATGAGGCTGGCCAGTACGACAACAATGCTGGGAGCAATGATTGGCCCATATGCCCAAAACCTATGGCACGCATTGTTCAGGGGGATGTTATGGACAAGCTCTACGACAGGCTGGTTTTGCCGAGAGGCCACTAGGGGTCGCCTCAGAAAACGGAAAATAAAGCACGCTAAGCCGGTTGCAGCGGTCGTAGCGGCCTGAACTTGCCCGCGCCGATCTTGGCGCTGCTGCGCCAGAGGTAATCGCCGGTGAGGTTGATGTGCTCCCAACCGAGCGGCGACAGGTACTGCAACAGCGCGTCATCAACGGCATGGCCGTTGCCACGCAGCGCGTGCGCAGCCCGTTCCAGATAGACCGTGTTCCACAACACGACGGCAGCCGTTACCAGATTGAGGCCGCTAGCCCGGTAGCGCTGCTGCTCGAAACTGCGGTCGCGGATTTCACCCAGGCGGTTGAAAAACACTGCCCTGGCCAGCGCATTGCGCGCCTCGCCCTTGTTCAGGCCGGCATGCACGCGGCGGCGCAGTTCCACGCTTTGCAGCCAGTCCAGGATGAACAGCGTGCGCTCGATGCGGCCTAGCTCGCGGAGCGCCACGGCCAGGCCGTTCTGGCGTGGGTAGCTGCCGAGCTTTCGGAGCATCAGGGAGGCCGTCACCGTGCCCTGCTTGATCGAGGTGGCCAGCCGCAGGATTTCGTCCCAATGGGCGCGGACGTGCTTGATGTTGAGCGTGCCGCCGATCATGGGTTTCAGCGCGTCATAGGCGGCGTCGCCCTTCGGGATGTAGAGCTTGGTGTCGCCCAGGTCGCGGATGCGCGGCGCGAAGCGGAAGCCCAGGAGGTGCATCAGGGCGAAGACGTGATCGGTGAAGCCCGCCGTGTCGGTGTAATGCTCCTCGATCCGCAAGTCGGACTCGTGGTACAGCAGGCCGTCGAGCACGTAGGTCGAATCGCGCACGCCGACGTTCACGACCTTGGTGTGAAATGGCGCGTACTGGTCAGAAATGTGGGTGTAGAACGTCCGCCCTGGGCTGCTCCCGTATTTCGGGTTGATGTGGCCGGTGCTCTCGGCCTTGCTGCCGGTGCGGAAGTTCTGGCCGTCCGACGATGAGGTGGTGCCGTCGCCCCAGTGCTCGGCGAAGGGATGGCGGAACTGTGCGTTGACCAGATCGGCCAGCGCCGCCCCGTAGGTTTCGTCGCGGATGTGCCAGGCTTGCAGCCAAGCCAGCTTGGCGTAGGTCGTGCCGGGGCAAGACTCCGCCATCTTGGTCAGGCCCAGGTTGATCGCGTCGGCGAGGATCGTGGTCAGCAACAGGTTCTTGTCTTTGGCCGGGTCGCCCGATTTCAGATGCGCGAAATGCCGAGTGAAGCCCGTCCATTCGTCCACCTCCAGCAGCAGTTCGGTGATCTTGACGTGCGGCAGGATCATTGCCGTCTGGTCGATCAGCGCTTGTGCGGTGTCGGGTACCGCCGCGTCGAGCGGCGTGATCTTCAAGCCTGACTCGGTGATGATGGCGTCCGGCAGCTCGTTGGCCGTCGCCATACGGTTGACGGTGGCAAGCTGTGTTTCCAGCAGCGTCAGCCGGTCGTTCAGGTACCGGTTGCAGTCGGTGGCCACGGCCAGCGGCAATTCGCTGGCCTGCTTGAGGCTGGCGAATTTCGCGGGCGGCACCAGGTAGTCCTCGAAGTCCTTGAACTGGCGCGACCCCTGCACCCAGATGTCGCCGGAACGCAACGCGTTCTTCATCTCCGACAGCGCGCACAGTTCGTAGTAGCGCCGGTCGATGCCGGTGTCGGTCATGACCAGCTTCTGCCAGCGCGGCTTGATGAACTCGGTCGGCGCGTCGGCGGGCACCTTGCGGGCGTTGTCGCTGTTCATGCCGCGCAGCACCTCGATGGCGTCGAGCACGTCCTTCGCGGCGGGAGCGGCCCGCAGCTTGAGCACGGCAAGGAATTCCGGCGCGTAGCGGCGCAGCGTGGCGTAGCTTTCGCCGATGCGGTGCAGGAAATCGAAGTCCTCGGGCTGCGCAAGCTTCTGCGCTTCGGTGACGCTCTCGGCGAAGGCATCCCAGGACATGACGGCCTCGATGGCGGCGAACGGATCGCGGCCCGCCTGCTTGGCCTCGATCAGCGCCTGGCCGATGCGGCCGAACAGCCGCACCTTGGCGTTGATCGCCTTGCCGGACGCCTGGAATTGCTGCTGATGCTTGTTCTTGGCGGCGTTGAACAGCTTGCCCAGGATGCGGTCGTGCAGGTCGATGATTCCGTCGGTGACGGTGGCCATGCCCTCGATGGCAAGCGCCACCAGGGTGGCATAGCGTCGCTGCGCCTCGAACTTGGCCAGGTCGGCGGGCGTCATCTGGCCACCCTCACGGGCGATCTTGAGCAGGCGGTTCTGGTGCACCGACCGCTCGATGCCAGAAGGCAGGTCGAGCGCCTGCCACGCTTTGAGGCGTTCGATGTGTTCCAGCATGTGCCGCGAATTCGGTTTGACGGGCGATTGGCGCAGCCAGGCCAGCCAGGTCGTTTTGCCGTTGTCCCGACGCTTGAGCAGATCGTCGAGGCGGCGGCGATGCGCGTCCGACAGCGGTTCGGCCAAGGCATCGTAGATGCGCCGGTTGGCGCGGGTGATTGCTTCGGCGCTCGCCCGCTCGACGGCGTTGAGGGCAGGCAGAATGACCGACTGCTGCCGCAGGTGCTCGATCAAGGTGCTGGCCAGCACGATGCCCTTGTCGGTCTGCAAGGCCATCTCGGTCAGCAACTGGACGGCCTGCCGGTAGTGGCCCATGGTAAAGGGCTGGAAGCCGAACACCGTTTGCAGTTCGACCAGGTGCTCGCGCCGGGTCTGCTCCCGCTGCCCGTATTCGTCCCAGCTTTCGACGCTGACCTTGAGCTGGTCGGCGACCAGTTTCAACAAGGGCGGAAACGGCGGCTCATCGACGCCCAGGATGACACCAGGAA
Organism: Pseudomonas sp. HMSC066A08; assembly: GCF_001813025.1. NCBI lineage: Bacteria > Pseudomonadati > Pseudomonadota > Gammaproteobacteria > Pseudomonadales > Pseudomonadaceae > Pseudomonas > Pseudomonas sp. HMSC066A08. The sequence goes on along the minus strand of NZ_KV811362.1, from coordinate 2,983 downwards.
AGCGCAGGTAACAGAGCTGCACGGCGAAGCCCAGCCGGTTGGCCGGGCCGCGCCGCTGCCGGATGATGGAGAGGTCGGTTTCGCTGAACGTGTAGTGACGGATCAACTCATCCTTGGTGTCCGGCAACGCCAGCAGGCTTTCGCGCTCGGCGGCGGACAGGATTGAACGACGTGGCATATTTACTGATCCGTTCTCAAGTATTGATACAGGGTTTCGCGACTGATTCCGAATTCACGAGCCAGCTTGGTCTTTTGCTCGCCAGCCTCGACACGTTGGCGCAGTTCGGCAATACGCTCAGACGACAGGGATTTCTTCCTGCCACGGTAGGCCCCGCGCTGCTTGGCGAGCGCGATGCCCTCGCGCTGCCGCTCGCGGATCAAGGCGCGTTCGAACTCGGCGAACGCGCCCATTACCGACAGCATCAGGTTCGCCATCGGCGAGTCCTCGCCGGTGAAGGTCAAATGCTCCTTAAGGAACTCGATGCGTACGCCGCGCTGGGTGAGGCCCTGCACCAGGCGGCGCAGGTCGTCGAGGTTGCGCGCCAGACGATCCATGCTGTGCACCACGACCGTGTCGCCTTCGCGCACGAAGGCGAGCAGCCGTTCCAGTTCGGGCCGCCGTGTGTCCTTGCCCGACGCCTTGTCGGTGAACACTTTATCCACCTGGATCTGTTCGAGCTGCCGTTCTGGGTTCTGGTCGAAGCTGCTGACGCGGACGTAACCGATGCGCTGACCGTGCAAGGTATCCTCCTGAGGGAAATGTGTCAGGAAGAAATCTATGACCCTTGACGGCGTATGTCAATCAATTCGGAAGGCAACTCTATTCTGACGATTTAGCGCCGGATGGTCTGACGCCAAGTTAGAGTATGCCTCAATCTGACGGTAGCGAGTCGCAGGCGTTCGGATCGGCATCGGTTTCGTTCCCTGTCTTGGCACGCGCTTCGAAGCGTTGATAACACTCCAACCCGCAGAAGTGCTCGACGTATTCCGCGCCTTCCGGGGTGAAGGCGGCATCGAGCGGGATTTCCTTGCAGCACACGCAGCAACTGGTGGTGGTCGAGTCACTTGCATTCATGGTGGCACCCCTCCATTGACTGACGAAGACGGCGAATGCCGCCGCCGGCATTGGCTTCGCGAACAGGAAGCCTTGTCCTGTGTCGCAGTCCGCTTGTCGCAATAGATCAAGACTCGCCGATGTTTCCACGCCTTCAGCCACCACATCCATGCCCAGCCCGTGCGCAAGCTGAATCACGGTGTGCACGATGGTTTGGTCGCGGCGGTCGTTGGCGAGCCCGGCGACAAACGATTGGTCGATCTTGAGCGTGCTGATTGGGCAGCACTTCAGATGTTGCAGACAGGAATACCCCGTCCCGAAGTCATCGGCGGCGAAGCGCACACCGATCTGCCGCAAGGCGTCCAGGGCGGGGAAGATCGCCGGATCACCAAACGCGACCGATTCGGTCAGCTCGATTTCGAGATACTCGGCGGGCAACTCGGCATCAGCCAGCACGCCCTTTACCCACCCGTCGAAGTCCGGTCCCACTTGGCTCGCCGAAACATTGACGGCCAGCCGGAACGGTCGCCATGCCAGCATTCGCCAGTCACGCATCTGGCGGCAGGCTTCGCCCAGCACCCAAGCGCCGATTTCAGGCATCAGGCCGGACGATTCGACCACGGGCAGGAACTGGCCCGGTGGCAATAGTCCAAGCGTCGGATGACGCCAGCGCAACAGGGCTTCCGCGCCGACAATCCCACCACTGCGCAGATCGACGACGGGCTGGTAGTGCAGTTCAAGCTGCCCGCGCTCGACCGCTTGGGCCAGTTCCGGCGTCGTCCATCCATCCGGCCGGAAAGCGCTCATTCTCTTTCCCTGAATGCCCGCAACGCCCGCGACAGGGACAGAAGGAACAGGCCGGTCAAACCGAGCGCCGCGATGACCCAATGCTCGCCGAGGAAAGCACCGGCGGTTGTGCCGGCCAGCACGACAGCGAGGATGGGCAGGTGGCAGGGGCAAGTCAGCACAGCCAGTCCGCCCCACAGGTAGCCGGTGATCGGTTTGTGCGTCTCGGACGGCAAGCGCTCGGGGTTGTTCATGGCAGACTCTCCGCGTGCTGTGCCGGCTCGGTCGGCATGGTGGCCAACTGCACCTCCAGATCGGCCAACGCTTCGCGCCGACGCTCGACGAACTGACGCAGCAGGGCAAGCTGCGCGGCCGCTTCGTCGCCGTCCGCCGCATCCAGCGCCCGGCACAGCCGCGCCAGCGCGT
>NZ_KV811362.1:0-617 GCF_001813025.1 Pseudomonas sp. HMSC066A08 | reverse complement strand
CCGCCCGCACGAAGCACAGCCGTTGCAAGGCGGCGTCATCGAACAAGCCGTAGCCGCCTGGTGTGCACGCCACCGGGCGCAGCAATCCGCGCAGCAGGTAGTCGCGCACGATATGCACGCTCACCCCGGCATCAAGAGCCAGCCGGGACACCGTGTAGGCGTTCATTGAACACCTCCTTTTTCTCACCCGGCGCAGCAGGAAAGCTGCTTCACATCCTTGTTGAAGGTCTGCGCCGCGAGCTTCAACCCCTCGACCATCGTCAGGTAGGGGAACAACTGGTCGGCCAGTTCCTGCACCGTCATGCGGTTGCGAATGGCCAGAGCCGCCGTCTGGATCAGTTCACCCGCTTCCGGCGCGACCGCCTGTACGCCGATCAGCCGATGGCTGCCTTCCTCGATAACCAACTTGATGAAGCCGCGTGTGTCGAAGTTGGCGAGCGCACGCGGCACGTTGTCCAAGGTCAAGGTGCGGCTGTCGGTCTCGATCCCGTCGTGGTGGGCTTCCGCCTCGCTGTAGCCCACGGTCGCCACTTGCGGATCGGTGAACACCACGGCCGGCATTGCGGTCAGGTCGAGCGCCGCATCGCCGCCGGTCATGTTGATCGCGGCACGGGTGC
>NZ_KV811361.1:0-3863 GCF_001813025.1 Pseudomonas sp. HMSC066A08 | reverse complement strand
GCGCAGGGTGACCTGGTAGCTGGCGAACTGGCCGTTGCCGGATCCCTGGCTGCAAGCGGCGACGATGCCGTGGAAATACCGTCGGCTGCCGTCGTGCAGTTCCAGCGCCAGGCTGGCCGGCTTGCCCAGCAGCCCGTCGAGTGGCAGGTCGGGGTTTTCCGAGATCAGTTCCAGCTCGTAGGCGAACGGCCGGCCGAGCTCTTCGCGACCCTCCATTCGCTGCAATTGCAGGACCTCCGCGCCGAGCGGACTGTCGACCCGGACCAGGCGGGTCTGTTGCGCAAGTGCCATGAAATCATCCTTGATCCACGTCCATCACTGGCGCCGTTGGAGCGGCGCCACCCACGCAGCATAGGCGCGGATGCGGTGGAAAGGGGAGATGCGCGATACAGATTCCGACGAGCGCCCCGACCGACGGCGAACAGGCAGAAGGCCATCACGAAAGGCCGCTTCGGGCCAGGAAAGCCTTGATTCACGAGCAACATTCCGTAAAGCTTTTGTCCAGCAATGACTCACTCAGAATCCTAGGGAAGGGGTTAACACAGTGACGCTCTATCGCCTCCACGAAGCCGATCTCGAGATTCCCGATGCCTGGCAGGACCAGAGCATCAACATCTTCAAGCTCCCCGCCAGCGGCCCCGCCCGCGAAGCCAGTTTCGTCATCAGCCGCGATGCCAGCCAGGGCGACACGCCGTTCGCCGACTATGTCGCCCGCCAACTGGAGAACGCCGAGAAGCAATTGCCCGGCTTCAAGCTGCACAAGCGCTGGGACATCAACATCCACGGCCACGCCGCCGTGCTCCTCGACTACCAGTGGCAGCGCGAAGGTCGCGACCTGATGCTGCGCCAGGTGTTCATCGAGCGCCGCCCGGCCGTGCTGATCACCACCCTGACCACCACCCCGGCTGACCTGCCGCACCACGAGCCGGCCTGGAAGCAGGCGATGCAGACCCTGGTCCCGCGCCCGACCCCTAGCTGACCCGAGTACTGACGCATGGATGCGCAAGCCGCCGCCCGACTGGGCGATGAGATAGCCCACGGTTTCGGTGTCGCCGCGATGGTCGCCGGAGCCGTGGCCGGCGCCCTGATCGGCGCCGCCGTGGTCGCCGCCACCGCCGCCACCGGCGGCCTGGCCGCGGTGATCCTGGCCGGTTCGATCGCCGCCGGCGGGCTGTCGATGTTCCAGATCGTCAAGGGCCTGACCACCATCTTCGAGCTACCCGAGCCGACCACCGGGGTGCTCATACGCGGCAGCTTCAACGTCTACGTGAACAGTCGCAACGCGATGCGCGCCGGCGACGACGTCTCCGCCACCTGCAGCGGCCTGCCGCTGAACCATCCGCTGTGGCCGTTCCCGGTGCTGATCGCCGAAGGCAGCGCCACCGTGTACATCAACGGCAAGCCGGCGGCGCGCCTGCAGAGCAAGATGGTCTGCGGCGCGCACATCAAGACCGGCAGCCAGGACACCTTCATCGGCGGCCCCACCGAGCGGGTGGCCTTCGTCCTCGACCTGGAGGAATGGCTGCACACCGGCCTCGAGGCGCTGGGCCTGGCGGCCCTAGCCGGCGGCCTGCTGCTGGCGGCGATGGCCGGGGTCGCGGCGCTGGCCGGCTTCGTCGCCATCGGCGGGCTGATGATGGGCGGCATGGCCCTGCTCGGCGACCTCGGCGACCGCCTCGGTCCCGGCTACCGCGACCTGTTCCAGGGCGTGGCCGGCATGGCGCTGCTGGGCTTCGGACCGAAGATGGCACGGCTCGGCCGGACCTCGGCGGCCGGCGAGGTACGCACGCCCGCCTACAAGCGCGGCAGGACCGAAGCGGATATCCTGGGCCTGGCCAAGGGCAAGCGACCGCCTCCCAGCGAGTACCTTAAGAAGTCCTATATCGACAAGCACCTGAAGGTGTTCAAGGAAGAGGGCGGCTCTTTCCTTTTCACCACCGACGACATCGCCAACCCGAACTACACCTCGTTCAACCCGAACAAGTTCGTCATGGCCAAGTCCGACCTGAACTCCGTGGTCGCCGAGTACAAGCGCACCGGCGACGTATCCGTGCTGGAATCGGCGCTGGGGTACGACCCAGGCTCGCTGGCCGGCAAGGAGATCTACATGCTAAACCTGGAGAACCCGAAGGTACTGATGCCGACCGGCAACGAGGGCGGGGTCAACTCGCTATGGCGGCCCGGCGGCCTCACCCACCCGGGCGGCATGCGCGAGGCGGTTCTGGACAATGTGGCGATCCCCCATGGAAACGATGTAAACGTACTGATGTCGACCCACGACATCGCGAGAATCCAATGAGCATGAACCCGGACAACGTTCTGACCCTGGCACTGGCCAACGACGAGCTGGATCGCTTCCTCGTCGGCGAACCCTTCTACTTCCTCGAGGCCCGCAGCGACAACGAGGAGCCGCAGAACGTCAGCCAGGCGTTCGACCAGTTGCTGATGCCGTACTGGCGCGCCACCCACGATCCGGACTTGCCCTTCCGCTTCATCGCCGCGCTACTGAAGATCCTCGCCACCTATCCCGATCGCAACCGGGCGATCTACGTCGCCCAGAACTGGATCTGGTACTACCGCTTCTGCCTGTCGAAGAAACGCGCGAATCCGCAGGGCCCCTACGGTGATCTGTTCGAGGTCGACCTCGGCGCCGTCGCGGTCGCGCTGAAGCGGCAGCTCGAGGCGAACAAGGACGAACTGATCCGCGACACCCGCTGGGCGGGCGCTACCTGGAACAGCAGCAACGGCCTGTGGGGTCCGCTCTTGCGCACATCCACGACGGTACGCGACAAACTCGACGGGCCGGATTTCGTTCCCGACACCCCGTGAGGCACGGACGCTGACGCCAGCCGAACGAACCAGCGAGAAGCAACCGATGAATCTGCAAACCTACCTGGTCAGCCGCGAGCACGTCTTCAGCATCGGTATCGAGACCGACTCCGGCCAGCACTACCTGTCCTTCCCGGTGGGCAACCGCCTGGTGGACTACGAGGAGTACTACCGGATCGATGCCGACGACTTCGCCCGCTACCTCCGCGACATGGGTTCGGCGCTGGAGTTCGTCGAACGCTGCCGACGCCGGCAAATGGACCATCTGCTGCTGGTCGCACCCGGCAACGACCGCGGCAGCGCGCTGTAGCGGCGATGGGCATGCACAAGGGCGAAGCCTTCGCCAGTCGGGACATCTACCTCGACTACGATTTCGAGGCGGTCACCTACCGCTGGGACCACCGCACCGCGCTGATCTACGTGCGCTTCTACGGCACAGCGGAATGCCCGGAGCCGGTGGCGTATCACAACCGGCTGTTCAACGACGCGTTGCGCTTCGGCCGTGAGATCAGCCGCGAGGAATATGAACGCGGCTTTCCCTTCCGCTGAGCAGGCTCAGCCCTTCGCCGGCGGCGGAAACATCGCCTGTACCTGGCCGTCGATGGTGCCCTGCACGCCCTTGCCCTTGGCGTCGACCTCGCTGGCGCCGCCGGAATTGAGGTCGAGGCGGCCACCGGTGTCGATGTTGCCGTTGCCGCTGGCGTAGAGGTTGAAGGCGCTGCCGGAGATATTGATGGTGCCGTCGGCGTTGAACTCCAGCACGCTCTTGCCGCAGACCAGGCGGATCTGCGCGCCGGCCTCGATCAGGTAGGTGCCGGTGACGCTGTCGCTCTTCGCCCCGCCCACCAGCAGGGTGTCGTTGAGCTTCACCGCGCGGGTGCGGTTGTTGCCGATGCGCGCCAGCTCGTCGTGGCCGATGCTCTTGTTGCGGTCGTGGCCGACCGACAGCGAGGCATCGTTCTCGACCAGGTTGTCCTGGTTGCGCTCGGCGTGGATGTATAACTGCTCGGCGCCCTTCTTGTCCTCCATGCGGA
>NZ_KV811360.1:141440-166855 GCF_001813025.1 Pseudomonas sp. HMSC066A08 | reverse complement strand
GCATAACCGCAACGCGGTTATCCGCCGGCCAGCCGCGCATCGTCGGATAATGCCCCTGACGTTATTCGCCCTACCGAACCCGTGTAGAAGGCGGTCAATGCCGGCGTCTCGATGAAAGCGCCACTCAGGCCGCCAGGCGGCCGCCGGCGATCGCCTCGGAGGCCTTGAGCATGGCCCGCAACAGCACCGCGCAGCCGGCGGCCAGGTCGTCGGGGCTGGCGTTCTCGATCTCGTTGTGGCTGATGCCGTTCTCGCAGGGCACGAAGATCATCCCCGCCGGACCGAGTTCGGCGAGGAAGATCGCGTCGTGGCCGGCGCCGCTGACGATGTCCATCTGCGGCATGCCCAGCGCCTGCGCCGCCTCGCGCACCGCGCCGACGCATCCCTGGTCGAAGTACAGCGGCGGGAAATCGGCGGTCGGCACCAGCTCGTATTGCAAGCCATGCTTCTCGCAGGTCGCGGCGATCACCTGGCGGACCTCGGCGATCATCGAGTCCAGGCGCTCCGGTTGCAGATGGCGGAAGTCCAGGGTCATCTTCACTTCGCCGGGTATCACGTTGCGCGAACCGGGATAGGCGTGCAGGCAGCCGACCGTGCCGCAAGCATGCGGCTGATGGCCGAGGGCTGCGCGATTGACCGCCTCGACCACCGCCGCGGCACCGACCAGGGCGTCCTTGCGCAGGTGCATCGGCGTTGGCCCGGCGTGTGCCTCGACGCCGCGCAGGGACAGATCGAACCATTTCTGCCCGAGCGCGCCGAGCACCACGCCGATGGTCTTCTCCTCGTCCTCGAGGATCGGCCCCTGTTCGATGTGCGCCTCGAAATAGGCGCCCACCGGATGTCCGAGGCAATCCCGCGCTCCCGCGTAGCCGATGGCGTCCAGCGCCTCGCCTACGCTGACACCGTCGGCATCGCGCTTGGCCAGGGTCTCCTCTAGGGTGAACTTCCCGGCAAATACGCCCGAGCCCATCATGCAGGGCGCGAAGCGCGAGCCTTCCTCGTTGGTCCACACCACCACCTCCAGCGGCGCCTCGGTTTCCACTCCGAGGTCGTTGAGGGTGCGGATCACCTCGAGGCCGGCCATCACCCCGAAGCAGCCGTCGAACTTGCCGCCGGTGGGCTGGGTGTCGATGTGGCTACCGGTCATCACCGGGGGCAAGTCCGGGTTACGCCCGGGACGACGGGCGAAGATGTTGCCGACCCGATCGACGCTGACCGTGCAGCCGGCCGCTTCGCACCATTGCACGAAGAGATCGCGGGCCTGGCGGTCGAGATCGCTCAGGGCCAGGCGGCAGACCCCACCCTTGGCGGTGGCGCCGAGGCGGGCGAGATCCATCAGCGATTGCCAGAGGCGCTGGCCATCGATGTGTCGCTGGGTGGATTGCAGGACGTTCCGGGCAGTGCTCATTGTCGTCTCCTCAGGCTTGGAGTAGGTGTCGGCGGCTCGCCGGCCGCCTGTATGCCCATCAGGGCAGCGGTTTGGCCAATGCCGCCGGGCTCCGCGCGCGGCGGCCGCAGAGGCCGTAGTAGAGCGCGCCGCCGAGCAGCGAGCCGGTGAACCAGCCGTAGTCGTAGAACCAGTGGAATTGGCGGTTGCCGAGGGCCATGACGGTCAGCGCCACCGGCACCGCGAAGGCGGCGAAGCCGGGCCAGTTCCAAGCCGGGTAGACGTCGTCGCGGTAGAGTCCGGCGAGGTCGAGGCGTTGCCTGCGCACCAGGAAGTAGTCCACCACCATGATCCCCGCGATCGGCCCGAGCAGGCTGGAGTAGCCGAGCAGCCAGTTGGAGTAGACGCTTTCCAGGCTGAGGTCGGAAACGATCCAGCCGAGCTTCTTCAGCAACTCGTGGGCCATCAGCGCCAGGCCGATGAAGCCGGTGAGCCAGACGGCGCGGGTGCGGCCGATGAGTTTCGGTGCGATGTTCTGGAAGTCGTTGGTCGGCGAGACGATGTTCGCCGCGGTGTTGGTCGAGAGGGTGGCGACGATGATCAGCGCCATCGCCACCGCCACCCAGCCGGGGCTGGGGATGTGGCCGATCAGGCTGACCGGGTCGGAAACCGTCTCGCCCACCAGCGAGGCCGAGGCGGCGGTCATCACCACGCCGAGGGCGGCGAACAGGAACATGGTCAGCGGCAGGCCGAAGATCTGCCCGAGTATCTGGTCCTTCTGGCTACGCGCATAGCGGCTGAAGTCGGGGATGTTCAGCGACAGCGTGGCCCAGAAGCCGACCATCGCCGTCAGCCCGGCCATGAAGTAGCCGGTGACGCTGGCGCCTTCCGGCCGCTTCGGCGGCTGCGCCAGCAGTTCACTGACCGATATGTGCGGCAGCGCCCACACCAGCAGGCCGAGGCCGACCAGCACCAGCAGCGGTGCCGAGAGTGTCTCCAGCCATTTGATCGACTCCGCGCCGCGCAGCACCACCCACAGGTTCAGCCCCCAGAACAGGAGGAAACCGATCACCTCGCCGGTGCCGCCGAGGGCCTTCCAGGCGGGAAAGATCGAACCGAGGAAGAGATGGATCGCCAGCCCGCCGAACAGCGTCTGGATGCCGAACCAGCCGCACGCGACCACGGCGCGGATCAGGCATGGCACGTTGGAGCCGATGATGCCGAACGAAGCGCGCAGCAGCACCGGGAAGGGAATGCCGTAGCGGGTGCCGGCGAAGGCATTGAGGGTCAGCGGGATCAGCACCACCAGGTTGGCCAGCAGGATCGCCAGCAGCGCTTCGCCGACGCTGAGGCCGAAGTAGGCGGTGAGGACGCCGCCGAGGGTGTAGGTGGGCACGCAGATGGACATGCCGATCCACAGCGCGGTGATGTGCCACCTGTTCCAGGTACGCTGTTCCACCCGGGTCGGGGCGATGTCGTGGTTGTAGCGGGGACTGTCGAGTACGTCGCTGCCGGCGGACAGCTCGACCAAGCCGTCGCGCTCGGTCACTTCCGATCTGCTCTGTTGCATGGGCCTCTCCAGAATTCTTTTAGTTATTCGCTCATCGGGCTAATGCGATGGCCGGAGTACCGCACCACCAGTACTGCACCTCCGGTCCGGCCAATGCCGTGGCGGGCGGCACTCAATAAGCGTGCCGAAAACCCCGCGACGTCACTGGGCAGGCCGGTCTACTGGAGGTAACCGACTGATCTGAAACACTTCATCGACAACGTCGGTGACACGCCGACGGGCAGTCCGGCGTGTCACCGGGGGAAATGCGCGAGCCTGTCGCCCCGGTCAGGAACCAAAGGAGTGCAGGCGAACTTTTTTCATCTCCCCACAACCGCCCGAACACGGCTTTCAAGCGGCTGATTTTGCATGGGAAATCTCGACCTTTTTGAGTTCTTGTCAAGCGCGTCAAAATGGTGAGAACCCTCACCATTTTGGTGATATTTATTTTTAATCATTTAAAATCAATGAGTTATAAACTCAAACAATCATTTGAAAATAATCTTGCTCAAACCATGATCAGCATCTAGATTCGAATCCTGTCAGCGCTGACAGGATTAGAAAAACCCCCGGCGCATGGCGAAAAAACAATTTCAAGAACCGGCAACGACCGGTCAGCCTGCGAGGAAAGACGGCATGTCCCTGTTGATCCGTGGCGCCACCGTGGTCACTCACGAAGAGAGTTATCGAGCCGACGTGCTCTGTGCCAACGGCCTCATCCAGGCCATCGGCGAGAACCTCGAAACCCCCTCCGGCTGCGACGTCCTCGACGGCGGTGGCCAGTACCTGATGCCGGGCGGCATCGACCCCCATACCCACATGCAGTTGCCCTTCATGGGCACGGTGGCCAGCGAGGACTTCTTCAGCGGCACCGCGGCCGGGCTGGCCGGCGGGACCACCTCGATCATCGACTTCGTCATCCCCAACCCGCGACAGTCGCTGCTGGAGGCCTTCCACACCTGGCGCGGCTGGGCGCAGAAATCCGCTGCGGACTATGGCTTCCACGTCGCCATCACCTGGTGGAGCGACGAGGTCGCCCGGGAGATGGGCGAGTTGGTGGTACGGCACGGGGTGAACAGCTTCAAGCACTTCATGGCCTACAAGAACGCCATCATGGCCGCCGACGATACCCTGGTAGCCAGCTTCGAGCGCTGCCTGGAGCTGGGCGCGGTGCCGACGGTGCACGCGGAGAACGGCGAACTGGTCTTCCACCTGCAGCAGAAACTCCTCGCCCAGGGCCTCACCGGCCCCGAGGCGCATCCGCTGTCGCGTCCGCCGCAAGTCGAGGGCGAGGCCGCCAGCCGTGCCATCCGCATCGCCGAGACGCTGGGTACGCCGCTGTACCTGGTGCATATTTCCAGCCGCGAGGCGCTGGACGAGATCGCCTATGCCCGGGCCAAGGGCCAGCCGGTCTACGGCGAGGTGCTGGCCGGGCACCTGCTGCTCGACGACAGCGTCTACCGCCACCCGGACTGGGCCACCGCGGCCGGCTACGTGATGAGCCCGCCGTTCCGTCCCGTCGAACACCAGGAAGCGCTGTGGCGCGGCCTGCAGTCCGGCAACCTGCATACCACCGCCACCGACCACTGCTGCTTCTGCGCCGAGCAGAAGGCCATGGGCCGCGACGACTTCAGCAAGATTCCCAACGGCACGGCCGGCATCGAGGACCGCATGGCGCTGCTATGGGACGCCGGGGTCAACAGCGGGCGCCTGTCGATGCACGAATTCGTCGCGCTGACCTCCACCAACACCGCGAAGATCTTCAACCTGTTCCCGCGCAAGGGCGCGATCCGCGTCGGCGCGGATGCCGACCTGGTGCTCTGGGACCCGCAGGGCAGCCGCACCCTCTCGGCCGCCACCCACCACCAGCGGGTCGATTTCAACATCTTCGAAGGTCGCACCGTGCGCGGCATTCCCAGCCACACCATCAGCCAGGGCAAGCTGCTCTGGGCCGCTGGCGACCTGCGCGCCGAACCCGGCGCCGGACGCTACGTGGAGCGCCCGGCCTACCCGTCGGTGTACGAAGTGCTCGGCCGCCGCGCCGAACGCCAGCGCCCGGTCGCCGTCGAGCGCTGATCCTTCCCGCAATACCGGACCGGCCCGTAGAGGCCGGACGGTGCCGTATTGCCGTTGACTGCCCCGAGAAGAAACCAGAAGAGAGGCTACAACCGTGATCGATTCCCTGAACCACCTCCCCCGTCCGGACGCCGGCGCGGACACGCTCGCCGAGCGCTTCGCCGACCTCGCGCCGCCGCTCAACGCCCGCCAGGCCGCCCTGGAAAGCGCCCGCTGCCTGTACTGCTACGACGCCCCCTGCGTCAACGCCTGCCCGACCGAGATCGACATCCCCGGGTTCATCCGCAGCATCGCCCAGGAGAATGTCCAGGGCGCGGCGCAGAAGATCCTCTCGGCGAACATCCTCGGCGGCAGCTGCGCCCGCGTCTGCCCCACGGAAATCCTTTGCCAGCGGGCCTGCGTGCGCAACAACGCCCAGGAGTGCACACCGGTGCTGATCGGCCAGTTGCAACGCTACGCCCTCGACCACGCCGGCTTCGGCGAACATCCGTTCAAGCGCTCGCCGGCCACCGGCAAGCGTATCGCCGTGGTCGGCGCCGGGCCGGCCGGGCTGTCCTGCGCCCACCGCCTGGCCATGCACGGCCACGACGTGGTGCTCTTCGAGGCCCGCGCCAAGGCCGGCGGCCTCAACGAGTACGGCATCGCCCGCTACAAGCTGGTGGACGACTTCGCCCGGCGCGAAGTGGAATTCCTCCTGCAGATCGGCGGTATCGAACTGCGCCACGGCCAGCGTCTCGGCGACAACCTCGCGCTCGGCGCCCTGCACGAAGAGTTCGACGCGGTGTTCCTCGGCATCGGCCTGGCCGCCAGCAAGCGCCTCGGCCTGGAAGACGAGGACGCCCCCGGCCTGCTCGCCGCCACCGACTACATCCGCGAACTGCGGCAGAGCGACGACCTGCTCGACCTGCCCGTCGCCGACCGTTGCATCGTCATCGGCGCCGGCAACACCGCCATCGACATGGCGGTGCAGATGAGCCGGCTCGGCGCCCGCGACGTCAACCTGGTCTACCGCCGTGGCTTCGAGGAAATGGGCGCCACCGGCCACGAGCAGGAGATCGCCAAGGCCAGCCAGGTGCGCCTGCTGACCTGGGCCCGACCGGAACGGGTACTGCTCGACGAGCATGGCCGGGTGCGCGGCATGCGCTTCGCCCGAACGCGCCTGGAGAACGGTCGCCTGGGCGACACCGGCGAGCACTTCGAACTGGCCGCCGACGCCATCTTCAAGGCCATCGGCCAGGCCTTCGACGGCGCCAGCCTGGACGATCCGCTGGCAGCGCAACTGCGGCGCGACGGCGAGCGCATCCAGGTCGACGGACAGATGCGCACCAGCATCCCCGGCATCTACGCCGGCGGCGACTGCGTGGCGCTCGGCGAGGACCTCACCGTGCAGGCGGTGCAGCACGGCAAACTGGCGGCGGAAGCGATCCACGCCCAACTCATGCTCAACGTGGAGGCTGCGTGATGGCCGACCTGTCTATCGAATTCGCCGGCATCAAGTCGCCCAACCCCTTCTGGCTGGCCTCCGCTCCGCCCACCGACAAGGCCTACAACGTGGTCCGCGCCTACCAGGCGGGCTGGGGCGGGGTGGTCTGGAAGACCCTCGGCGAAGACCCCGCGGCGGTCAACGTGTCGTCGCGCTATTCCGCGCACTTCGGACCGAACCGCCAGGTGCAGGGGATCAACAACATCGAGCTGATCACCGACCGCTCGCTGGAGATCAACCTGCGCGAGATCGCCCAGGTGAAGAAGGACTGGCCGGACCGCGCGCTGATCGTGTCGCTGATGGTGCCCTGCGTCGAGGAGTCGTGGAAATACATCCTGCCGCTGGTGGAAGCCACCGGCGCCGACGGTATCGAGCTGAACTTCGGTTGCCCCCACGGCATGCCCGAGCGCGGCATGGGCGCGGCGGTGGGCCAGGTACCGGAGTACGTGGAGATGGTCACCCGCTGGTGCAAGACCCACTGCTCGCTGCCGGTGATCGTCAAGCTAACCCCCAACATCACCGACATCCGCCAGTCGGCGCGTGCCGCCCATCGCGGCGGCGCCGACGCGGTGTCGCTGATCAACACCATCAACTCGATCACCAGCGTCGACCTGGAGCGCATGGTCGCCCTGCCCGTGGTCGGCACCCAGAGCACCCACGGCGGCTACTGCGGCTCGGCGGTGAAGCCGATCGCCCTGAACATGGTCGCCGAGATCGCCCGCGACCCGCAGACCCGCGGCCTGCCGATCTGTGGCATCGGCGGTATCGGCAGCTGGCGCGACGCAGCGGAATTCGTCGCGCTCGGCTGCGGCGCGGTGCAGGTATGCACGGCGGCGATGCTGCACGGCTTCCGTATCGTCGAGGACATGCAGGACGGTCTCGCGCGCTGGATGGACAGCCATGGCTACCAGCGGCTGTCCGATTTCAGCGGCGGCGCGGTGGGCAATACCACCGACTGGAAGTACCTGGACATCAACTACCAGGTGATCGCCCGCATCGACCAGGACGCCTGCATCGGTTGCGGCCGCTGCCATATAGCCTGCGAGGACACCTCGCACCAGGCCATCGCCAGCCTGCCCCGGGCCGACGGTACGCACCGCTACGAAGTGATCGACGCCGAGTGCGTGGGCTGCAACCTGTGCCAGATCACCTGTCCGGTGGAGAGCTGCATCGAAATGGTGCCGCAGGACACCGGCAAGCCCTATCTCAACTGGACCCAGGATCCGCGCAACCCCTACCGCGAAGCCTCCTGAACGCAGGGCGGCGCCCGCATCCCCGGCGGACGCCGCCCTGCCGCGCGCCGGCACGCTTCCTGCGTGCCGCTGCGGTCCGACGACGCGCAACGGCGTCTGTCGGATCGACCCGCCTTCGACTACCATTCGCCGCGGCCCGGCCGACGCTCCCGGACGGCCGGCGCCCCACGGAGACTCGCGCATGTCCGCAGACAGCAACTACAGCCAGCAACCGGTCCCGCTGGCGGCGCGCAAGAGCGCACTGGCCCTGAGCGTGGTGATGCTCGGCCTGACCTTCTTTTCCGCCAGCATGTGGACCGGCGGCACCCTCGGCACCGGCCTGAGCTACGACGACTTCTTCCTCGCCGTGCTGCTGGGCAACCTGATGCTCGGCCTGTACACCGCGATCCTCGGCTTCATCGGCGCGCGCACCGGCCTTTCCACCCACCTGCTGGCACACTACTCGTTCGGCAGCAAGGGCTCCTGGCTGCCCTCGGCGCTGCTCGGCGGCACCCAGGTCGGCTGGTTCGGCGTCGGCGTAGCGATGTTCGCCATCCCGGTGGCCAAGGCCACCGGGCTCGACGTCAACCTGCTGATCCTGGTCTCCGGGGCGCTGATGACCCTCACGGTGTTCTTCGGCATCGCCGGGCTGACCCTGCTGTCGGCCATCGCGGTCCCGGCGATCGTCGTCCTCGGCAGCTACTCGGTGTGGCTCGCGGTTCGCGACGCCGGCGGCCTGGCGGCGCTGCAGCAGGTGACGCCGAGCGCGCCGCTGAGCCTCTCGACCGCGATCGCCCTGGTGGTCGGCTCGTTCGTCAGCGCCGGCACCCTCACCGCCGACTTCGTCCGCTTCGGCCGCAGCGCGCGTACCGCCGTGGTGGTGTGCCTGGTGGCGTTCTTCCTCGGCAACTCGCTGATGTTCATCTTCGGCGCGGCCGGCGCGGCGGCGGTGGGCAAGTCGGACATCTCCGACGTGATGATCGCCCAGGGCCTGCTGATCCCGGCGATCCTGGTCCTCGGCCTGAACATCTGGACCACCAACGACAACGCGCTGTATGCCTCCGGCCTCGGCTTCGCCAACATCACCGGCCTCTCCAGCCGCTTCCTGGCGATGCTCAACGGCGCCCTCGGCACCCTCGCCGCGCTCTGGCTGTACAACCACTTCGTCGGCTGGCTGACCTTCCTCTCCGCCGCCATCCCGCCCATCGGCGGGGTGATCATCGCCGACTACCTGAGTCGCCGCCGGCGCTATCGCCAGCATCCCTGCGCGGACATCCAGGCGATCAACTGGGCGGCGATCCTCGCCGTCGCCTGCGGCACTGCCGCCGGCCACTGGCTGCCGGGGATCGTGCCGGTCAACGCGGTGCTCGGCGCCGCCATCGCCTACCTGCTGCTCAATCCCCTGCTGAGCCGCAGCCCGAACAAACCAGAAGAGGTCCTCCATGCTGATTGACAACCTGCGCCTGCGCGGCCGCGAAGGTCTCTGGCAACTGCGCGTCGCCGATGGCCGTATCGCCGCCCTGGTGCCGATGGAACAGGCCGACGACGACGCCGGCGAGCGCCTGGACGGTGCCGGCGGTCTTGCCGTGCCGCCATTCATCGAGCCGCACATCCATCTCGACACCACCCAGACCGCCGGCCAGCCGGAGTGGAACCGCTCCGGCACGCTGTTCGAAGGCATCGAACGCTGGGCCCAGCGCAAGGCCCTGCTCAGCCACGAGGACGTCAAGCAGCGCGCCTGGCAGACCCTGAAATGGCAGATCGCCAACGGCGTGCAGCACGTGCGCAGCCACGTCGACGTCTCCGACCCGACCCTCACCGCGCTCAGGGCTATGCTCGAGGTGCGTGGCGAAGTGGCACCCTGGGTCGACCTGCAGATCGTCGCCTTCCCCCAGGAGGGCATTCTCTCCTACCCCAACGGCCTGGAACTGCTGGAGGAGTCGCTGCGCCTGGGCGCCGACGTGGTGGGGGCGATCCCGCATTTCGAATTCACCCGCGAGCTGGGCGTCGAGTCGCTGCACAAGGCCATAGACCTGGCCAAGCGCTACGACCTGCCAGTGGACGTGCATTGCGACGAGATCGACGACGAGCAGTCGCGCTTCCTCGAGACCCTGGCCATGCTCGCCCATCGCGACGGCCTCGGCGCACGGGTCACCGCCAGCCACACCACGGCGATGCACTCTTACAACGGCGCCTACACCTCGCGGCTGTTCCGTCTGCTGAAACTGTCGGGAATCAACTTCGTCGCCAACCCGCTGGTGAACATCCACCTGCAGGGTCGCTTCGACGACTACCCGAAGCGCCGCGGCATCACCCGGGTCAAGGAACTGCTCGGCGCCGGGATCAACACCTGCTTCGGCCACGACGACGTGTTCGACCCCTGGTACCCGCTGGGCACCGCGAACATGCTGCAGGTGCTGCACATGGGCCTGCACGTGACGCAGATGATGGGCTACGACGAGATCGACGGCGGCCTCGACCTGATCACCCGCAACAGCGCCCGCACCCTCGGCCTGCGGGAATACGGCATCGAGGTCGGCCATCCGGCCAACCTGCTGGTGCTGCCGGCCCGCGACGGCTTCGACGCGGTACGCCGGCAGGTCCCGGTGCGCTACTCGATCCGCGGCGGACGGTTGGTCGCCGAGACGCTCCCGGCGCAGACCACGGTGTTCCTCGAACAGGCGGAAGCGGTGGACTTCACCCGCGCCAGCTGAGCCTTCGCCGGAGCCTTCTAGCGAAGGCTCCGATGCTCAGGGCTCCAATCCGATTCCGCGCAAAACCACACTGGTCACCGTCTGCACCGCCCTTTCGAACTGCATGTCGCTGAGCGGCTGGCGGCCGTTGAGCACCTCGACCTGGTAGCCGAAGTCGGCGTAGTGCTGGGTGGAGGCCCAGATCATGTAGAGCAGGCTGCTCGGCTCGATCGACAGGATGCGCTTTTCCTCGACCCACTGGCGGATCTTCGCCTCCTTCATCTTGGCCCATTCGTAGAGGCTGTCGTCGAGGGTGGCGCCGAGCAGCGGCGCGCCATGCATGATTTCGTTGGCCCAGACCTTGGAGCCGTGCGGACGGGTGCGCGAGTGGTTCATCTTCGCGCGGATATAGCTGGTCAATACCACCCTTGGGTCATCGAACATCTCGAAGCAGAGGGCGTCCTGCTTCCACACCTCGAGCAGGCCGAGGAGGACGTCGCGGTACAGCTCGTCCTTGGTGCTGAAGTAGTAGTGCAGGTTGGAGCGCGGCAGTTCGGCTTCTTCGGCGATGTTGCCCATGGAGGTGCCGGCGTAGCCTTTTTCGGCGAAGACTTTTTCGGCGGCCAGGAGAATCTTCTCGACGTTGCGGCGGCGGATCTCGATCTTGTGTGTGCCCATGTGCGATCCATTACTGCGAATTCAACCAAGGCTACCAGCAAATCCGGGCGTGCGGCGACGCCCAGACCTGCCAGGTAGCCCCTCTCAGCGGCGCTTCGGACGGCGGCCGCGCAGGCGCCGCCAGCCGATCCAGCAGCCGCTGGCGCAGACCACCAGGCCGCCGAGGCTGAAACCGAGCATCCACAGGTCCCACAGCGGACGCCGGGTCAGCAGCGGCAGCCAGTCCCAGCTATGCAGCAGGGAAAACAGCCAGCGGCTGCCGCGCCGACCGTCGTCGAGCACGCCAACCACCGCGCCGCTGTAGGGATCCAGGTGCACCCAGGTATGCCGGGGATCGTCGAAACGCAGGCGCCAGACCGGCAGGCGCCGTTCCAGGTAGCCCATCATGCTGTGTTCTTCGCGCGGGTAGTAATAGAAGTCGTAGCGTTCCAACCGTTCGGCCTGCATCGGCACGCCCGGCAGCAGCGCGCGAGCCGCCGCCAGCAGGCGATCCGCGGGTAGCTCGCGGAGGATTTCGCCATCCGCCGTCAGCAGCAGGCTGTTGCCGCTGGCGCTGCGCCCGAGCGCATAGGGCTCGCCGTCGAGCGCCCGCCACTCCAGTTCGCGCACCCGCAACCCGGCGGCACGCAAGCGCCGCAGGACAGCGTCCGCCTCCAGTCCGGCGGGCAGCGCCCGGTCCCAGCTACCGCCCTGGTAGGCCGCGAGGTCGAGCGGCGTGCCGCGGCCGAACAGGTTCCACGGATTCATCGACATCAACCCGCTGAAGATCCAGCTCAGCACCAGCGCGCCGAAGAGCAGGCCGGCGAGGTGGTGCCAGCGCTGGAAACCGCCCGCATAGGGCGAGCGCGAGCCGCTGCGGTAGGGCTTGCGGAAGCGCCAGCGGAGCAGGCCGACGAGGATGCCGAGGACAGTCGCCAGGGTCGCCAGCAGCGACAGGCCGATCACCAGGTTCGCCCACTGCCCGTCGAACCAGCCGCCGCGCAGCGGATAGAGCCAGTGCAGCCAGGCGCCGAGCCAGTTCCAGGAACGCTCCCGGCGGCTGGCGTCGCGTACCACCTCGCCGGTCTGCGAGGACAGGTAGAGCAGCCGGCCCTCCTCGTCCGCGGTCTGCACCCGCCATAGCGGCCGGTGCGGATCGAGGTTGCGGGTATGGGTCCAGGCGTCTTCCTCGGTCCGTCCTTGCAACTGCATCGGTACTTCGCCGCTGAAGGCACGGGCCGAAGCCAGCACCCTGTCCGCGTCCACCGCCAGCGGTCGGCCGTCGCGCGCCGCCAGCGCGCGCGTGTGTCCGTCGGCGTCGTCCAGCAGGTAGGTCGGCAGGCCGCCTACGCTGGCCAGCCGGATGCTCCGCGGGGTCTTTCCATCGCCGCCGGCGAGGGCCGTCCGCAGCGGTACGCAGGCCTCGCAGCCTTCCAGCTCGGGCAGGTGGGCCAGGCGCTCCAGCGGAGTCAGCTTGGGATAGCCGACATACAGCATGACCATGCCGGAGACGAACCAGAGCACCATCAGCAGACAGCAGCCGATGCCCAACCAGCGGTGCCACAGGTACAGGTAGCGTTTCATCGGCGACTCCTCAGAAGCGCGTCTGCACGCTCAGCTCGAAGGTGCGCGGGTCGCCGACGTAGTACAGCGGCGTGCTCTGCACGAAGCGCGCGTAGACCTCGTCGGTGAGGTTGCGCACCCGCCCGGTGATCCGCGTGCGCTCGTCCAGCCGGTAGCTGAGGAAAGTCCCGTAGACCGTATAGGACGGCACGTGCCAGGTGTTGGCGTTGTTGGCGTACACCGAGGACACGTAGCGCGCGTCCACCCCGCCCTGCCAGGCCGGGTCGAAGTCGTAGGTCAGCCACAGGTTGCCGACCCGCTCCGGCACGTTCGGCGGCGTCTTGCCCTTGCGCGAGACGGCGACGCCGCCGACGTTCTCGGTGAACTCGTCGTACTGCGCGTCGACCCAGGCGAAATTGCCCTCGGCCAGCAGCTTCGGGGTGATCCGCAGGGAGGCGGCGGCCTCGATGCCCCTGGAGGTCTGCTGGCCCACCGGCACGCTGAGGTTGGGGTTGTTCGGGTCGGCCACCGAGAAGTCCCGGCGGACGATGCGGTAGGCGGCCAGGGTGGCGCTGCCGCGACCGTCGAGGAAATCGAACTTGCTGCCCAGCTCCCACTGGTCGCCGGTGGACAGGTCGTAGTCGCGGACCTGGGCGAAGCTGGCGCTGGTCAGCACCCCGCCCGGCGGGTCGGCGGCGGTGCTGTATTGCAGGTAGACGTTGGCGTGCGGGGTGAACTGGTAGACCAGCCCGGCGCGCCCGGTGAGCACGTCCCAGCGCCGTTCGAAGTGTGCGGGATTGTCCTTGTCGGGCACCCGATGGTTGCGCACGTCGAGGTCGAGGTGGTCGTAGCGCAGCCCGGTGACCAGCGACAGCTCGTCGGTCAGGCCCAGGCGGTTCTCGGCGAACAACGCGCTGGTGCGCACCTCGTTGCTGCGGTCCTTCCGGTGGCCGGGACGCATGCCCGGCAGGTCGTAGAAGTGGCCCGGCTCGAAACTGGCCGGATCGACCGTACCGAACGGCCCGGAGGCGGTATTCGGGAAGCGCGTCTGCTTGTTGATGCTGTAGTCGAAGCCCAGCGCCCAGTCGCTGGCCAGTCCGAACAGCGGCTGGCTGTGCTGTAGCTCGAAGCGGTTGCCGTCGAGCTGCTGGTCGTGGCGCTGGAGGAATGCGTTGGAGCGCACCACCCCGCTGTTGTCGGCGTTGTAGCGGTAGGTCTCGAGGTTGCGGTAATCGCGCTCGGCGTCGTAGTGGTAGAAGGTGTTGCGCCAGCGCGTGCTGTCGCTGACCCGGTATTCGAGGATCGAGCGCAGCCAGCGCACGCGCTGTTCGTAGCGGCCATCGGCGACGTTGTAGTTCTCGCGGCGACGGCTCTTGTCGATCTTCAGCTCGCCGGCGTAGGGGTTGAGCACCGGCGTGCCCCAGTAGGGGCTGTCTTCCTGCTCGTCCTGGTACTCCAGGGCCAGGGTGTGGGAAAGGTCCGGGGTCAGGTCGCTGAGCAGGGAGAAAGCGACGTTCCACGATTCGCGCGAATTGCGGTCGACGTAGCCGTTGCCGCCGCTGCGGCTGACGTCCAGGCGCACGAAGTGCTTCGGCTCGGGGCCGATGCCCAGGGCCTGGTTGAAGCCGAAGGCGACTTCCGAATCGTCGTAGCTGCCGTAGCGCACCCGGCCTTCCATGAAATCGCCGTAGCGGTCGGCGAGCTTGCTGATGTAGTCCAGCGAGCCGCCGACGGCACCGGCGCCGTTGAGGAAGGAGGACGGACCGCCGACCAGTTCGACGCGGTCGACGATCCAGTCGTCCAGCGGACGCATGGCGCTGCTGTATTGCACCGGAATGCCGTTGAACAACTGGTTGACCTGGTTCGAGCTGAAGCCACGGTAGGTGACGAAGCCGCCGAAGCCGGGCGGCGCCGAGGCGTTCACGCCGGGCAGGCTGTTGGCGATGTCCTGGGTGCTGCGCAGGCCGCGCCGCTCGAAGCTGGCACGGTTGGCCACGCTTACCGAGCCGGGAGTCTCGCGCAGGCTCAGGCCCAGGCGCGAACCGCCGCCGGCGCTGTCGTCGAGATCGAGGGCCGGCGGGGTTTCCCCGGCGGCGCCGGCGCTGACGGTGAGGGCGGGCAGTTCGGTGGGTTCCTCATCGGCCCAGAGCCAGGCCGGAACGCCGGCCAGGGTGAGGTTGAGACCCAGCGCGAGGACGCGACGGGCCGTGGAGTGCTTTTTCATCGAGCGATCCTGAAGCAAGGCATGGTGGGCACGCCCGCCTCGCCCGGATGGACAGCGGCGAGCGCTGCGCGGACGAGGCAGGACGGGCGACGGTTGCAAATGCCCGGCGCGGCGGGCGTTCAGGATCAGGCGGGGGAAGCGCGCGGGTTGGCCGGCGGCCAGACGTACCGGGGCGGCACCGGCTCGCGCGTGGCGGGCGGGCGGAAACGCGCCTGGCGTCGCCGTTGCAAGCGCCAGGACCAGATCACCCCGAGCGCGACGAACAGCACCAGGGCGCTGCACATCGGGCAGCTCACCGGCAACTGGGGATTGACCGGTGCCGGATCGCCGGCGGACCCGTCGTCGGGATCCAGGGATAGCCATTGGCTGGCACCGGCGACGCAGAACAGCCCGACGCTGGCCTTCTGCCCCTTGTCGCTGCCCACTCCCAGCGCCTGCAGGTGCAGGACGCCACAAGCCAGCGCGTTGACCAGCACGCAGGCGCAGAGGGCGAAGCTCAGCCACTGCAGCAGCGGCGAGCGGGAGATGGGAGCGATTCTCATGACCGCGCACTCTAGCATCCTGACACGCAAATTCCCCGCGCTTCTGCGCTGCGGTGCATCGCCGCAGCCCGAGGGCGCGACGCACGGCGACGAGCGGCGTATCAGGGGTGACTTGGGAGTTTCATGTGGCGCCGCTATAATCGCCCGCTCAGGCGGCCCTTCGGGTCGCTCCCGCCTTCCGTTCGAGGGGCGCTGCAGCAGGCCTAGGCCTGTCAGGCTCGAACGGAGCGCGCTCTCAGGCCGGCCTCGCCGGTCTGTCAACGCACCAACGGCGCCCATTCGCAGACAACGAATGGAGAGTTACGCATGAGCGCTGTCATGACACCCGCCGGTTTCACCGACTACAAGGTCGCCGACATCACCCTGGCCGCCTGGGGCCGCCGCGAGCTGATCATCGCCGAATCGGAAATGCCCGCACTGATGGGCCTGCGCCGCAAGTATGCCGGCCAGCAGCCGCTGAAAGGCGCGAAGATCCTCGGTTGCATCCACATGACCATCCAGACCGGCGTGCTGATCGAGACCCTGGTCGCGCTGGGCGCCGAAGTCCGCTGGTCGAGCTGCAACATCTTCTCCACCCAGGACCAGGCCGCCGCCGCCATCGCCGCCGCCGGCATCCCGGTGTTCGCCTGGAAGGGCGAGACCGAGGAAGAGTACGAATGGTGCATCGAGCAGACCATCCTCAAGGACGGCCAGCCGTGGGACGCCAACATGGTGCTGGACGACGGCGGTGACCTGACCGAGATCCTGCACAAGAAATACCCGCAGATGCTCGAACGCATCCACGGCATCACCGAAGAGACCACCACCGGGGTCCACCGCCTGCTCGACATGCTCAAGAACGGCACCCTGAAAGTCCCGGCGATCAACGTCAACGACTCGGTGACCAAGAGCAAGAACGACAACAAGTACGGCTGCCGCCATAGCCTCAACGACGCCATCAAGCGCGGCACCGACCACCTGCTGTCGGGCAAGCAGGCCCTGGTGATCGGCTACGGCGACGTGGGCAAGGGCTCCTCGCAGTCGCTGCGCCAGGAAGGCATGATCGTCAAGGTCGCGGAAGTCGATCCGATCTGCGCCATGCAGGCCTGCATGGACGGCTTCGAAGTCGTCTCGCCGTACAAGAACGGCATCAACGACGGCACCGAGGCCAGCATCGACGCCGCGCTGCTGGGCAAGATCGACCTGATCGTCACCACCACCGGCAACGTCAACGTCTGCGACGCCAACATGCTCAAGGCGCTGAAGAAGCGCGCGGTGGTCTGCAACATCGGCCACTTCGACAACGAGATCGACACCGCCTTCATGCGCAAGAACTGGGCCTGGGAAGAGGTCAAGCCGCAGGTGCACAAGATCCACCGCACCGGCAAGGACGGTTTCGACGCGCACAATGACGACTACCTGATCCTTCTCGCCGAGGGCCGCCTGGTCAACCTGGGCAACGCCACCGGCCATCCGAGCCGGATCATGGACGGATCCTTCGCCAACCAGGTGCTGGCGCAGATCCACCTGTTCGAGCAGAAGTACGCCGACCTGCCGGCCGCCGAGAAGGCCAAGCGCCTGAGCGTCGAAGTGCTGCCGAAGAAGCTCGACGAGGAAGTGGCCCTGGAGATGGTCAAGGGCTTCGGCGGGGTGGTCACCCAACTGACCCCGAAACAGGCCGAGTACATCGGCGTGAGCGTGGAAGGCCCGTTCAAGCCGGACACCTATCGCTACTAAGCGGACCACGGGGCAGGCGCCATGCGCCTGCCCCGTTCGCATGAGCGCTCCCACGATGTCCACGCACCTCGCCGATCGCTACAACCAGGCCTGGCTGTTCGCCGCCCGCGCCCACCGCAACCAGACCCTCGGCGGCTCGCCGCTGCCTTACCTGGTGCACCTGGGCATGGTCGCCAACGAGCTGCTGGCCGCCGATCGCGACGGTGCCATCGAACGGCTCGGGGAAACCCTGCAGATCGCGGTCCTGCACGACACCCTGGAAGACACGGCGACCTCACCCGAGGAGCTGCGGCAACAGTTCGGCGAGTTCGTCTGTGCCGGCGTGCAGGCCCTGAGCAAGCGCGTCGGCGACGGCCCCAAGCGATCCCTCGACGACTATCTCCAGGCGCTTGCCGAGGGCCCGGCGCAGTACGCCCTGGTCAAGCTGTGCGACCGCATCACCAACCTGCAGCCACCGCCGCAGACCTGGAACCAGGACAAGATCGCGAACTACCACCAGGAGTCGCAGCTGATCCTCGCTCGCCTCGGCCATGCCCACGCCGCGACAGCCCGACGCCTGCGGGAAAAAATCGAGCACTACCGCCAGTACTACTGAAGTACCCGGCGCTAGTCGGAATCAACAAGAAGAGGCGCGGCCGTGGCCGCGTCCAAGGAACCGATCATGAGTCAGAGCGAACGCCGTTTCAGCTTCGAGTTCTTCCCGGCGAAGACCGAGGCCGGCCATGAAAAGCTGTTGGCCACCGCCCGCAACCTGGCGGGCTACAAGCCCGACTTCTTCTCCTGCACCTACGGCGCCGGCGGATCCACCCGCGACCGCACGTTGAGCACCGTGCTGCAACTGGATGGCGAAGTGAAGGTGCCGACCGCGCCGCACCTGTCCTGTGTCGGCGACTCGAAAGCCGAGTTGCGCGAACTGCTCGGCCGCTACCGCGAGGCCGGCATCCGCCGCATCGTCGCCCTGCGCGGCGACCTGCCGTCGGGCATGGGCATGGCCAGCGGCGAACTGCGCTACGCCAACGAACTGGTGGACTTCATCCGCACCGAGACCGGCGACCACTTCCACATCGAGGTCGCCGCCTATCCGGAAGTCCACCCCCAGGCGCGCAGCTTCGAGGATGACCTGGCGAACTTCGTGCGCAAGGTGAAGGCCGGCGCCAGCAGCGCCATCACCCAGTACTTCTTCAACGCCGATGCCTATTTCTACTTCGTCGAGCGGGTCGCCAAGCTCGGCGTGGACATCCCGGTGGTCCCCGGCATCATGCCGATCACCAACTACTCCAAGCTGGCGCGCTTCTCCGACGCCTGCGGCGCCGAACTGCCGCGCTGGATCCGCAAGCAACTGGAAGCCTACGGCGACGACAGCCGCAGCATCCAGGCCTTCGGCGAGCAGGTCATCAGCGAGATGTGCGAACGTCTGCTGGAGGGCGGCGCACCGGGACTGCATTTCTATACTTTGAACCAGGCCGATCCGAGCCTGGCGATCTGGAAGAATCTCCAGCTGCCACGCTGATACCGCCCACGCGGTTCGGCCCGGCAGCGTATACCGGCAGGGAAGCCTCTCACGCGATCCACGACAGACATGGCCAACTCACGCAAGCATCTGATCTACCTGGTCTACGGGCGACAGACCTACCACCAGGAAGCCCTGTTCAGCATCGCCAGCGCCTTCGCCCACCTCCGCGACGGGGCGGCGCATGGCCTGACGGTCAGGGTCTATACCGACGACCCCAGTCCCTACGCCGGCCTGCCGGTGCAGGTCCGCGAAGTGACGGCCGAGGAGCTGGTCGCCTGGTGCCAACCGCACGGCTATCACTTCCGCGCCAAGCACGTGGCCCTGCGCGACGCCCTGCAAGACGCCGACCAGGCATTGCTGATCGACACCGATACCTTCTTCCACAGTTCGCCCCTGCGCCTGTTCGACCGCATCCAGCCCGGCAGCCTGCTGTGCAACGCGATCGGCGCGCGCTATGGCGAACACCGTAACTTCCCGCTCTACCGCGACCTCTCGCCCTACCTGTTCGAGCGCGGCTGGGCCGACGACGAGATGCACCAGCTCAACTCCGGCGTCATCGGCCTGCCTCGGGAAGAGGCGAAAATACTCGACCGTTCGTTGGAATTAATGGATGAACTCTATCCAATTGCCAACGGTGCCTATACTCTTGAGGAATTCGTCCTGGCCGTCGCCGCCCACAAGCGGCTGGAGCTGGTGGGTTGTACCGACCTGATCCACCATTACTGGAGCCGGAAACAGCTGTTCCGCGCGAAGATCCAGGCCTGGTTGTGCAAGCACGGTTCGTCCCTTCTCAGCGCTGCAGCCCTCGACGACACCCTCAAGGTGACCGATCGACTGCCACGCCCACCGCGTGCCAAGCGTCTGCTGTACAAGCTGGGAACCCTGCCGTTGCCGGCTCCGATGCGCCAGTTCAGTATCGAACTGCTCTACGGTTGCCACGAATACAGTAACGAGTTCGACCGGGCCTGCGGCCCCGTCTGGTGGGAGAAAGCCGCGACCAATGCCATCGAACGCTATCCGCGGGAACCGATTGCGGAACAAATCGAGGATTGGCTGAATCACAGCTTGCTGCGCAACCTCCTTGGCTCCCGGGCCAACGAGATCCGCCAGCATTTGCGCCAGCGTGACCTGCTCTGACCGCAGCCCTCCGTTGACGCTGCCCCCGGCCCCCCCACCCAGGGCCGGGAGCGAACCGGCCAGCGCCCCCGACCAGGTGCGCGGCCATGCCCGCGAGGGCACCCGTTCGACACCGGCCACCGAGCGCATACGCAGCGCCGCGGCCAGACCTTCCGCCCTGGCCGACAGGGCCCGAAGGTAGACAGGAGTTCGCAGAACTTGGTGATTTCACAGCAGCCGGCCTCGCCCCGGCCCATATAGGAAAACCCGCATGTCCTTTTCTTCCCTCGGACTCTCCGAGGCGCTTGCCCGCGCTGTGGAGGCTGCGGGCTACAGCCAGCCCACTCCCGTGCAACAGCGGGCGATTCCCGCCGTGTTGCAAGGTCGCGACCTGATGGTTGCGGCACAGACCGGCACCGGCAAGACCGGTGGTTTCGCCCTGCCGGTACTGGAGCGCCTGTTCCCCGCCGGTCATCCCGACCGCGAACACCGCCACGGCCCGCGCCAGGCGCGCGTGCTGGTACTGACCCCGACCCGCGAGCTGGCCGCCCAGGTGCATGACAGCTTCAAGGTCTACGCCCGCGACCTGCCGCTGAACAGCACGTGCATCTTCGGCGGGGTTGGCATGAACCCGCAGATCCAGGCCCTGGCCAAGGGCGTCGACGTACTCGTCGCCTGCCCCGGCCGCCTGCTCGACCTGGCCGGGCAGAACAAGGTCGACCTGTCCCACGTGGAAATCCTCGTCCTCGACGAAGCCGACCGCATGCTCGACATGGGCTTCATCCACGATGTGAAGAAGGTTCTCGCCAAGCTGCCGCCCAAGCGCCAGAACCTGCTGTTCTCGGCAACCTTCTCGAAAGACATCGTCGACCTCGCCAACAAGCTCCTGCACAACCCGGAACGCATCGAGGTAACGCCGCCGAACACCACGGTCGAGCGCATCGAGCAACGCGTGTTCCGCCTGCCGGCGCCGCAGAAGCGCGCCCTGCTGGCGCACCTGGTGACCGTCGGCGCCTGGGAACAGGTGCTGGTCTTCACCCGTACCAAGCACGGCGCCAACCGTCTCGCCGAGTACCTGACCAAGCACGGCCTGCCGGCCGCCGCGATCCATGGCAACAAGAGCCAGAACGCGCGGACCAAGGCGCTGGCCGACTTCAAGGCCAACGACGTGCGCATCCTCGTGGCGACCGACATCGCCGCCCGCGGCCTGGATATCGACCAGTTGCCCCATGTGGTCAACTACGAGCTGCCCAACGTCGAGGAAGACTACGTCCACCGCATCGGCCGTACCGGCCGCGCCGGACGCAGCGGCGAGGCGATCTCGCTGGTGGCGCCGGACGAAGAGAAGCTGCTCAAGGCCATCGAGAAGATGACCAGACAGCGTATTCCCGATGGCGATACCCAGGGCTTCGACCCTGAGGCCGTGCTGCCCGAGGTATCCCAGCCGGAGCCCCGCGAGGCACCGCAGAAGCAGCCGCGCCGCGACAAGGAACGGCGCAGCCGCGAGCGCAAGCCGAAAGACGCCCAGGCGAGCAACCCCGACAGCAGTGTCGCTGCGGCCCAGGACGGTACCGAGAAGCCGGCCGGCAAGCGCCGCCGTCGCGGTGGCAAGAACAAGGAAAACCGCGAGGCCGGCCAAGCGCAGCAGCCGCGGCAGAGCCGCGAAGCGCGTCCGGCCAAGCCCAATCGGCCGCCGGAAGTCGACGGTAATCGCGATCCGGAAGAGTTCCTCGACGACGACTTCGACAATTTCGGCAACCGCGCCGACTACGTAAGCCCCTACCAGGGCCAGGAAAACAAGGGACGCGGACGCCGCGGTGGCCAGCAGAAACCCCAGGGCGGCACCGGCCAGCAGGGTCGCGGCCAAGGCCAGGGCCACGCTCGCGGCAAGAGCCAGGGCACCGCTCAAGGCGGCGCTCGCGGTCAGGGCGCCGGCCAGGGCAAGGCGAAGAAACCGCGCTCCGGCAAGCCGCGCGGCCAGGGTCGCGAGAATGCCTCGCGGATGAGCGACGCGCCGCTGCGCGAGCCGTCCGAGTACGGCACCGGAAAGCAGCCGAGCCGCCAGCCGGTGGTGATCAACAAGCGCGACCTGGTGCGCATGGATCGCTTCCCCACCGCCGAGCAGCTCGACGAGCTGGAACCGCGGCGCAAGGGCGAGCGCCCCGCACTGCTGACCCGCAACCGCTAAGGCCGAGCGGGTCCGTGACGCGGACCCGCCGACTTCCGCGAGGATAAAAAAACGCCGACCCTAGGGTCGGCGTTCTTGCATGGCGCGGAAGGCGATCAGGCCTGCGGATCTTCCTTCTTCGCGGTCTGCTGCTGGGTCACGGTCTGCTGGTTCCAGCCGCCGCCGAGGGCCTTGTACAGGTTGACCTCGCTGGTCAGCTGGTTGAGGCGGTCGGTGATCAGTTGCTGCTGCGCGGTGAACAGCGAGCGTTGCGCGTCGAGCAGGGTCAGGTAGTTGTCCACCCCCGTGCGGTAGCGCTTGTCGGCGAGCTGGTAGTACTCGTCGCTGGCCTTGACCAGATCGCGCTGCGCCTGCAACTGCTCGGTGAAGGTACCGCGCGCGGCCAGGCCGTCGGCGACTTCCTGGAAGGCGGTCTGGATCGCCTTCTCGTACTGCGCGACGTTGATGTCCTTCTGGATCTTCGCGTAGTCCAGGCTGGCGCGCAGGCTGCCGGCGGTGAAGATCGGCAGGTTGATCGACGGCTGGAACAACCAGGAACCCGAACCGGCGTCGAACAGGCCGGACAGCTGGCGGCTCATGGTACCGGCGTTGGCGGTCAGGCTGATGCTCGGGAAGAACGCCGCGCGCGCAGCGCCGATGCTGGCGTTGGCGGCCATGAGCTGATGCTCGGCCTCGAGGATGTCCGGGCGCCGCTGCAGCAGGTCCGACGGCAGGCCCGCCGGCACTTCGGTCAGCAGGGTCTGGTCCAGGCCCAGGCCTTGCGGCAGGTTCGCCGGGATCCCGGAGCCCAGCAGCAGGACCAGCGCATTCTGGTCCTGGGCTACCAGGCGGGTGTACTGCGCCAGGGTCGCGCGGGCGCCTTCCACGGCGGTCTGCGCCTGGCGCAGGTCGAGCGCGGAGGCGACGCCGACGTCGTAGCTGCGCTGGGTCAGGTCGAAACTCTTCTGGTAGGTGCCCAGGGTGTCCTTGGTCAGCTGCAACTGCGCCTGGTCGGCCTTCAGCGTCAGGTAGGCGGTCGCCACGCTGGCCACCAGGGTGGTCTGCGCGCTGCGCTGCGCCTGTTCGGTCGCCAGGTACTGCTCCAGGGCCTGGTCGCGCAGGCTGCGCAGGCGGCCGAAGAGGTCGAGTTCCCAGGCGGTAGTGCCCAGGGTCACCCCGTACTGGCTGGAAATCGCCGGACTGCCGGTGGTCGACAGGTCGCCCGGCAAACGCTGGCGGGTGCCGCTACCGTCCACGCCGATCCGCGGGAACAGGTCGGCCCGCTGGATGCGGTACTGCGCCCGGAAGGCCTCGACGTTCAGCGCGGCGACCCGCAGGTCGCGGTTGTTTTCCAGCGCCACGCCGATCAGTTGCTGCAACTGCGGGTCGCGGAAGAACTCGCGCCAGCCGATGTCGGCGGCCGGAACGGCGGCCGCGCCGGTGTTCTGCCCGTAGGCCTGCCCTTGCGGGTAGGCCGCGGCTACCGGCGCCTCGGGGCGCTGGTAGTCGGGGATCAGCGAGCAGCCGGACAGAACGACAGCGGCTACCGCCAGGGAAAGGAAGGACCGTTTCATATCATTGCCCCTTTTCGACGGACGCTTGCTGCTTGGACGCCTCGTCCTTGAACAGCGTGCTGACCGCCACGTAGAACAGCGGTACCCAGAAGATCGCCAGGACGGTCGCAGTGACCATGCCGCCGATCACGCCGGTACCGATCGCATGCTGGCTGCCCGAGCCGGCGCCGGTGGAGATCGCCAGCGGGACCACGCCGAGGATGAACGCCAGGGAGGTCATCACGATCGGCCGCAGACGCATGCGGCAGGCCTCGATGGCCGCCTCGACGATGCCCTTGCCCTGCTCGTGCAGCTCCTTGGCGAACTCCACGATGAGGATGGCGTTCTTCGCCGACAGGCCGATGGTCGTCAACAGGCCCACCTGGAAGAACACGTCGTTGGACAGGCCGCGCATGGACGTCGCCAGCAGCGCGCCGATCACGCCCAACGGCACCACCAGCATCACCGAGAACGGAATCGACCAGCTTTCGTACAGGGCCGCCAGGCAGAGGAACACCACCAGCAGCGACAGCGCATACAGCGCCGGCGCCTGCGAGCCGGACAAGCGCTCCTCGTAGGACAGGCCGGTCCAGGAGTAGCCAACGCCTTTCGGCAATTGCTTGACGATCTCCTCGACCGCCGCCATGGCGTCACCGGAGCTCAGGCCGGGCGCCGGCTCGCCGAGGATTTCCATGGCCGGCACGCCGTTGTAGCGCTCCAGCTTCGGCGAACCGTATTCCCACTTGCCGGTGGCGAAGGCGTTGAACGGCACCATCTCGCCCTTGTCGTTGCGCACGTACCACTTGCTCAGGTCGTCCGGGTTCATCCGCGCGTCCGGCCTGCCTTGCAGGTAGACCCGCTTGACCCGGCCACGGTCGATGAAGTCGTTGACGTAGCTGGAACCCCAGGCGATGGACACGGTGCTGTTGATGTCGGCGAGAGACACGCCGAGGGCGCTGGCCTTCTCGTCGTCGATCTCCAGCTTGTACTGCGGTTCGTCGCTCATGCCGTTGGGACGCACGCGCTGCAACGCCGGGTTCTGCGCGGCGAGCATGAGGAACTTGTTGCGCGCCTGGAGCAGGACTTCGTGGCCGACGCCCGCCTGGTCCTGGAGGAACAGGTCGAAGCCGGTGGCGTTGCCCAGTTCCAGTACCGACGGTGGAGCGAAGGCGAACACCATCGCGTCCTTGAAGCTGAAGAAGTGCATCTGCGCGCGCTTGGCCAGTTCGAACACGCTGTTCTCGCCACCGGGACGCTCTTCCCAGGGCTTGAGCATGATGAATGCCATGCCCGAACTCTGGCCGCGGCCGGCGAAGTTGAAGCCGGTCACGGTGAACACCGAGCTGACCGAAGAGCTTTCCTTCTCCAGCAGGTATTCGCGCATCGAGTCCACCACCACCTGGGTACGCTCGGCACTGGAGCCCGGCGGGGTCTGTACCTGGGCGAACAGTACGCCCTGGTCCTCGTCGGGGAGGAACGCGGTGGGAATGCGGGTGAACATCCAGATCATCCCGGCCACGATCACCACGTAGATCAGCAGGTACGGCGCGCGATGCTTGAGGATCGATGCCACGCCCCGCTCGTAGCCGTGGGTGGTGGAAAGGAACATCCGGTTGAACCAGCCGAAGAAGCCGCCCTTGTGCTCGCCATGGTCGCCTTTCTCGATCGGCTTGAGCATGGTCGCGCAGAGCGCCGGGGTGAGGATCAGCGCCACGATCACCGAGAGGGCCATGGCCGACACGATGGTGATGGAGAACTGCCGGTAGATCACCCCGGTGGAGCCGCCGAAGAACGCCATCGGCAGGAATACAGCCGAGAGCACCATGGCGATACCGACCAGCGCGCCCTGGATCTGGCCCATGGACTTGCGCGCCGCCTCCCTTGGTGACAGGCCTTCCTCGGCCATCACCCGCTCGACGTTCTCCACCACCACGATGGCGTCGT
>NZ_KV811360.1:39610-141340 GCF_001813025.1 Pseudomonas sp. HMSC066A08 | reverse complement strand
CGTTCTCCACCACCACGATGGCGTCGTCCACCAGCAAGCCGATGGCCAGCACCATGCCGAACATGGTCAGGGTGTTGATCGAGAAGCCGAACGCGGCGAGCACGCCGAAGGTGCCCAACAGCACCACCGGTACGGCGATGGTCGGGATCAGCGTGGCGCGGAAGTTCTGCAGGAACAGGTACATCACCAGGAACACGAGGAGGATCGCCTCGCCGAGGGTCTTCACTACCTCATGGATCGAGGCCGAGACCACCGGGGTGGTGTCGTACGGGTAGACCACCTTCATGCCCTGCGGCATGAACGGTTCCAGGTTGGCAATGGTCTGGCGGATCGCCTTGGCGGTATCCAGCGCGTTGGCGCCGGTGGCCAGCTTGATCGCGATACCGGACGCCGGGCTGCCGTTGAACTGCGCATTGATGCTGTAGTCCTGGCCGCCCAGGCCGACATCGGCGACGTCCTTCAGGCGCACCTGGGAACCGTCGGGATTGACCTTGAGCAGGATCTTCTCGAATTGCTCCGCGGTCTGCAGGCGGGTCTTGCCGATGATGGTGGCGTTGAGCTGCTGGCCCTTGACCGCCGGCAAGCCGCCGAGCTGGCCGGAGGAAATCTGCACGTTCTGCGCCTGGATCGCGCTGCTCACGTCGCCGGGGGTCAGCTGATAGCTGTTCAGCTTGGCCGGGTCGAGCCAGATGCGCATCGAGTACTGCGAGCCGAACACCTGGAAGTCACCGACGCCCTTGGTCCGCGACAGCGGGTCCTGGATGTTGGAAACGATGTAGTTCGACAGGTCTTCCTTGGTCATGCTGCCATCGGTGGAAACCACACCGACCACCATCAGGAAGTTCTTCACCGCCTTGGTCACCCGGATCCCCTGGCGCTGCACTTCCTGCGGCAGCAGCGGGGTGGCCAGTTGCAGCTTGTTCTGCACCTGGACCTGGGCGATGTCGGGGTCGGTGCCCTGTTCGAAGGTCACGGTGATGGTCATGCTGCCGTCGGAGTTACTCTCCGAGGAGATGTAGCGCAGATTGTCGATCCCGTTCATCTGCTGCTCGATCACCTGGACCACGGTGTCCTGCACCGTCTCGGCCGAGGCGCCCGGGTAGCTCACCTGCACGGCGATGGCCGGAGGGGCGATGGCCGGGTACTGGTTGACCGGCAGACTGAGGATCGACAGGCCGCCCGCGAGCATGATCACCAAGGCGATCACCCACGCGAAAATGGGCCTATCAATGAAAAACTTCGACATTACGAATCCCCTTGATCAGCCCTTGCTGTCGGTTTTCGCCGGAGCGGCGTCGGCCTTCTGCGCGGACGCGACATTCTTCGCCGGCACGGTCTTCACCTCGACACCCGGCTGCACGAACTGCAGGCCTTCGGTAATGATCTTGTCGCCGGCGTTCAGGCCTTCGGTGACCAGCCACTTGTCGCCGATCACCCGGTCAGCCTTGATAACCCGCAGCTCCACCTTGTTCTGCGCGTTCACCACCAGCGCGGTAGCCTGGCCCTTGAGGTCGCGGGTCACGCCTTGCTGCGGAGCGAGGATGGCCTTCTGCTTGACGCCTTCCTGCAACTGCGCGTGAACGAACATGCCGGGCAGCAGCTCGTTGTTCGGGTTGGGGAACACGGCGCGGATGGTGACCGAGCCGGTGCCTTCGTCGACGGAAACCTCGGAGAACTCGAGGCGGCCTTCCAGCGGGTATTGGCTACCGTCTTCCAGCTTCAGGGAGACCTTCGCCGCGTTGTCGCCGGCGCGCTCCAACTGGCCGCTGGCCAGTTCGCGGCGCAGGCGCAGCAAGGCGGTGGACGGCTGGGTGACATCGACGTAGATCGGGTCGAGCTGTTGCACGGTGGCCATCGCGTTGGCCTGGCCGTTGGTCACCAGGGCGCCTTCGGTCACCGCGGACCGACCGATGCGGCCGGAGATCGGCGACAGCACCTTGGTATAGCGCAGGTTGATCCGCGCCTGTTCCACCGCCGCCTTGGACTGCAGGTAGGCGGCATTGGCGTCGGCGTACTGCTGCTTGCTCACGGCCTGGTCGGCGACCAGCAGCTTGTAGCGCTGGGCCTGCTCCTGGGTCGAGGCCAGGTTGGCCTGGGCGCTCTGGTAGTCGGCCTCGTAGGTGGCGGGGTCGATCTGGTAGAGCTGCTGCCCGGCCTTGACGTCGCTGCCTTCCTTGAAGAGGCGCTTGAGGATGATGCCGTTCACCTGGGGACGCACCTCGGCGATGCGGAACGCATTGGTCCGGCCCGGCAGCTCGGTATTCAGGGTCACCGTCTGCGCTTCCAGGGTCACGATCCCGACCTCCGGCGTTTGCGCCGGCGGCGGCGCCTCGCTTTTTCCGCACCCGGAAAGGGCCGAAATCGCGACCAGCAGGGCCGGAACCAGTACACGCATGGCTGGCGTTCGTTGCATAGCGTTGTCCTCATGAGCGAAAGCGGCCGATGCAGCGTGAAGGCGCTGCACCGGCTCGAAGAAGGCAGGCAAAATACTTACATTCATAGGTGTTTGTAAACGTCCGAAAGCCTCGCGTGAAAACACCTGAAACGTTTTAGCTCGATGGCCGGTTATCCACCCGGCGCCATGGCCCATATTCAGAACCTGAAACAAGGTTGATAAGGTCAACTAAAATAAGCAAAATAGTTGACTGGATCAACCACATTTACATTAGGTTTACTCGGCCAGACCAATGAACTACCCCGTGAATCCCGACCTGATGCCCGCGCTGATGGCGGTCTTCCAGCATGTGCGGACGCGCATCCAGAGCGAGCTCGATTGCCAGCGGCTCGACCTGACCCCGCCCGACGTCCATGTATTGAAGCTTATCGACGAACAACGCGGGCTGAACCTGCAGGACCTGGGACGCCAGATGTGCCGCGACAAGGCACTGATCACCCGGAAGATCCGCGAGCTGGAGGGAAGAAACCTGGTCCGCCGCGAGCGCAACCCCAGCGACCAGCGCAGCTTCCAACTCTTCCTCACCGACGAGGGGCTGGGCATCCACCAGCATGCGGAGGCCATCATGTCACGCGTGCATGACGAGTTGTTTGCCCCGCTCACCCCGGAGGAACAGGCCACCCTGGTGCATCTCCTCGACCAATGCCTGGCCGCGCAACCGCTTGAGGATATTTAAGAACATTCTTTTCGAAGCACAATGAAAAACGCCGGCGATCGCCGGCGTTTTTCGTTTCAGGTATCCGCTTACTGGCGAATGCCTTCGACGGAGAGCAGCAGCTCGACTTCCTGGGATGCCGGGCCGAGGTCCATCTTGATGCCGAAGTCTTTCAGCTTCAGGATGGCGCTGCCTTCGAAGCCGGCACGGTAGCCGCCCCACGGGTCGTCGCCCTGGCCGATCAGCTTGGCCTTGATGGTGACCGGCTTGGTCACGCCGTTCAGGGTCAGGTTGCCGGTGATGTCGGCGCTGTCGCCGTTGGCCTTCACTTCGGTGGATTCGAAGGTAGCGGTCGGGTTCTTGCTGACGTTGAGGAAATCACCGCTGCGCAGGTGCTTGTCACGCTCGGCATGGTTGGTGTCCACGCTGTTGGTGTTGATGGTCACCTTGACCTTGTCGGCCGACGGGTTCTTCTCGTCGAAGGTGAAGCTGCCGTCGAAGTCGTTGAAGCGGCCGTACAGCCAGCTATAGCCCAGGTGCTTGATGCGGAACTCGATGAAGGCGTGCTGGCCTTCCTTGTCGATCTTGTAGTCCGCGGCCATTGCCTGGCCGGCGGTGAACAGTGCGGAGCCGAGCGCCAGCGCGGCAAGGGTCTTCTTCAGCATGGACATTCTCCTTAACGTGGTTGTTGATCATTCGACGAGCGACCGAGCATGCGCTTTAGGGTCGGGTCGCGGTCGACGAAGTGATGCTTGAGGGCGGCCAGGGCATGGAGGACGGCGAAGACCACCAGCGCCCAGGCCAGGTAGAGATGGATTTCACCCGCGACGTCCGCCTGGTCGGGCAGCCCGCTGAGGGTCGCCGGCACGGAGAACCAGCCGAACACGCTGATCGGTTCGCCGTCGGCGGTGGAAATCAGGTAGCCCGCGACGATCACCGCCAGCAGCAGCCCGTACAGCGCGAGGTGGCCGAGCTTGCTCGCTACCCGCGTGAGCGGACCGTGGTTGGCCGGCGCCGGCGGCGGCGGGCTGACGAAACGCCAGACGATCCGCACCAGCAGGGCAATGGCCAGCAGGATGCCGATGCTTTTATGCAGCGCCGGCGCGGGGTGGTACCAGGGGTCGTAATAGCTCAGTTCGCGCATCCACAGGCCCAGGCCGAACAAGCCGAAGACCACCAGTGCGCTGCCCCAGTGCAGGAACAGGCTGAATACGCCGTAACGGGATGAGGTATTGCGCCACTGCATGAAAAACTTCCTTGAAAAGCGAAGCCTCAAGACTAGCGGCAAATCCATCGAGTTAAAGCAGAAAATTCTGCTTTGAAACATCGATTCACAAGATAGGTTCGCAGGCTAAGAAAAAACCCTGGATTGCGCTGCGAACCGGGAGGCGCAAGGCGCCGGAGCTTCCGGCGCCGGCGAAGGGGATCAATCGAACAGGCGGGTGAACCAGGCGAACGGGTTCTTCTTCTCGCCGCCGGTCGTCGGTGCGGCTACCTTCTCGGCCTTCGCCACCATCGGCGCGCCCTCGATCACCGGGGTCTTGCCGGCGTACAGGTCGCGCACCTGGCTGGCGGCGCGCTTGCCGCTGCGCAGCGCCCCCTCGATGGTGCCGGGGTACAGCGCATCGGTGTGCTCGCCGGCGAAGGCGACCCGCGACAGCGGCTGTTCCCAGATCCGCCAGAAGCGCGTCACCTGGCCCGGACCGTAGGCCAGGTAGGAACCGCCGGTGCCCGGATCGGCGCTGTAGCGACGAATTTCGTAGCCGGCGAAGGCACCGCGCATCTTCGGATAGAACTTGTTCATGCGGATCAGCACCTGGTCGACCATCTGCCGGTCGCCGAAAGCCTGCAGCACGCGGGCGTTGTCGCCGGACAGGTTGATCAGCACGTTGGCGCCGCCTTTCAGCGCCGGCTCGACCCAGATCATGCCCAGGCCCTGGTCGCTGAAGATCTCGCCGGAGAGGCGCGACTTGTCGTCCCACACCGGGCGCTTGAACTTCAGCAGGATCTGGTCGCGCCAGCCATAGTTGGTGCCCTTCAGCGCGGACATCTGGGTACCGCTCAGGGCCGGGGTCATCTGGATCTGGCCGAGCGCCTTCAGCGGCACGGCGAGAACCACGTAGTCGGCCTTGTAGGTCTCGCTGCCGGCCTTGACGGCGACGCCGTCCTTGGCCTGGACGATGCTCGACACCTTGGATTTGGTCTTGATCGTCTTGATCTGCTTGACGAAGGCCTCCGCCAGCACCTGGCTGCCGCCGGGCAGGCGCGCCGCGCGCAGGTCGCGGTCGTCGACGCCACGGTAGGCGCGGCCCTGCTGGGCGAGGTAGAGCAGCGACAGGCGCGACGGTTCGTCGTAGCGCGAACGGATACGCTGGTTGACCAGCAGGCGCGCGGTCGGCGACAGGTTCAGCTTGTCCAGCCAGCGCGCGGCGTTCATCTGGTCGAGGGCGAACAGGGTATTGCTCGAGGCGGGGTTGAGCGGGTCGGAGATCGATGCCGAGAGATCGTCCAGGGTCGACTCGAAGCGCTTGAGGTCGGCGGCGACGTTCGGCTGCTTGAGCGCGAGATCGCTGCTGCTGTAGTACAGGCCGTCGATCAGGTAGCTGGGGGTGCGGACGAAGTCCGGCGCCGGCACCGGCTTCAGCTTGAAGGTGTCCAGGTAGGCATTGAGCGTGGGCTGGACCTTCTGGTTGCCGACCCATTCGCTGGTGGCCAGGCCGGAACGCCCGCCCACCTGCGGCCGCGCCTCGAGCACCGTGACCTGCCAGCCGTCCTTCTGCAATTCGTAGGCCGCGCTCAGGCCTGCCAGGCCCGCGCCGACGACGATCGCCGTAGGCTGTTTATCCTTGCCCAGCGCCACCGCGCTGAACACCCCCAACATGAGAAACGCCGCGGCGCGCAGCCACCTTAACGACATACCGGACTCCCCAGGAAAAAAGCAAAGACGCAACGGCGCGCAGCATACGCCAGAGCCGTTTGGGCCACCATAGGAGTCCGTCGGCGGCTGCTGTCGGATGTGTCCCAACCCGCCGGGTTGTTCATCTCACCCCCATTGCATAGGCTTTGCCGATCGATCCGAGGAGACAGCCCATGGGCCTTAACGCCGACTGGATGCAGCGCGACCTGAACGTACTCTGGCATCCCTGTACCCAGATGAAAGACCACGAACGCCTGCCGGTGATCCCGATCCGCCGCGGCGAAGGCGTCTGGCTGGAGGATTTCGAAGGCAAGCACTACATCGACGCGGTCAGTTCCTGGTGGGTCAATGTGTTCGGTCACGCCAACCCGCGCATCAACCAGCGCATCAAGGACCAGGTCGACCAGTTGGAGCACGTGATTCTCGCCGGATTCAGCCACCAGCCGGTGATCGAGTTGTCGGAGCGACTGGTGAAGATCACCCCGCCGGGGCTCGACCGGGTGTTCTACGCCGACAGCGGCTCGGCGGGCATCGAGGTCGCGCTGAAGATGAGCTACCACTTCTGGCTCAATAGCGGCAGGCCGCGCAAGAAGCGCTTCGTCACCCTGACCAACAGCTACCACGGCGAAACCATCGCGGCGATGTCGGTGGGCGACGTGGCGCTGTTCACCGAAACCTACAAGTCGCTGCTGCTGGACACCATCAAGGTGCCCAGCCCGGACTGCTTCCTGCGTCCGGACGGCATGTGCTGGGAAGAACACTCGCGGAACATGTTCGCCCACATGGAGCGCACCCTGGCCGAAGGGCACGACGAGATCGCCGCGGTCATCGTCGAACCGCTGATCCAGGGCGCCGGCGGCATGCGCATGTACCACCCGGTCTACCTCAAGCTGCTGCGCGAAGCCTGCGACCGCTATGGCGTGCACCTGATCCACGACGAGATCGCGGTGGGCTTCGGCCGCACCGGGACGATGTTCGCCTGCGAGCAGGCCGGCATCGCCCCGGATTTCCTCTGCCTGTCCAAGGCCCTCACCGGCGGCTACCTGCCGATGTCCGCGGTGCTGACCAGCGAGACCGTCTACCGGGGCTTCTACGACGACTACCAGACCCTGCGCGCCTTCCTCCACTCGCACACCTATACCGGCAACCCGCTGGCCTGCGCCGCCGCCCTGGCGACCCTGGACATCTTCGAGGAAGACAAGGTGATCGAGGCCAACCGCGCGCTGTCCACCCACATGGCCAGGGCCACCGCGCACCTGGCCGACCACCCGCATGTCGCCGAGGTGCGCCAGACCGGGATGGTCCTGGCCATCGAAATGGTCCAGGACAAGGCATCCAGGACGCCCTACCCCTGGCAGGAGCGCCGCGGCCTGAAGGTCTTCCAGCATGGCCTGGAGCGCGGCGCGCTGCTGCGCCCGCTGGGCAGCGTGGTGTATTTCCTGCCGCCCTACGTGATTACCCCGGAGCAGATCGACTTCCTCGCCGAGGTGGCCAGCGAAGGCATCGACATCGCCACCCGCGACGCGGTCAGCGTGGCGGTCAGCGACTTCCACCCGGACCACCGCGATCCGGGCTGAACGTCACCGCCCCTTCGTCCCGAGGGGGCCGGTTCCAGCGCCCCGCGGCAGGCAGTAAACTGCGCGCCTGTCGCCACTACCCTCGAATCGCCATGCGCCTGTCCCGCTTCTTTGTCGACCAGCCCCTCGCCCTTGGCCAGCACGACCTGCCCGAGGCCCAGGCCCACTACATCGGCCGCGTGCTGCGGCACGCCACGGGCGACGCCGTGCAACTGTTCGACGGCAGCGGCCGGGAATACCTCGGCGAGCTGGTCGAGGTCGGCAAGAAGAATGTCCGCGTCGAACTCCGCGAGCAGTTCGCCGGCCAGCCCGACTCGCCCCTGCGTATCCACCTGGGGCAAGGCCTGTCGCGCGGCGAGCGGATGGACTGGGCGATCCAGAAAGCCACCGAGCTGGGGGTGGCGGAAATCACCCCGATCGTCAGCGAGCGTTGCGAAGTGCGCCTGAAGGACGAACGCGCCGACAAGCGCCTGCAACACTGGCGCCAGGTGGCGATCAGCGCCTGCGAGCAGTGCGGCCGTTCGAGCCTGCCGCTGATCCATCCGCCGCAGGCCCTGGAGGACTGGCTGCGCGGGCGGGACGATGACCTCAGGCTGGTCCTGCACCCTGTGGCCGCCCCCCTGGCCAGCCATGCGCCGCCGTCGCGCCTGGCCTTCCTGGTGGGTCCCGAAGGCGGGCTGAGCGATGCCGAGGTAGAGCAGGCGCAGGCGGCCGGCTTCCACTCCGCGCGCCTCGGCCCGCGAGTGCTGCGCACCGAGACCGCGCCGGTGGTGGCGTTGGCGGTGGCCCAGCAACTCTGGGGCGACTTCGCCTGATATCCCTCCCGCCGCTTTACAACGGCGACAGCCAGTGAATACCGTTGCGCAACCTTCTTCGCAACGGATCGCACGCATGGACACGCCCGTTACCTTCGATTGGAAGATCCGCCTGCCCGACGTGCTCGGCGTACTCCGCCGAGACTATGCCGGGCGCTTCCCGCAGTTGGCCTCCGCCGCACTGGAGACGCTGCTGGAGCGCCTGCGCGACGACCTTCCCGAGGATTTCCTGCCAGCCCTCGGCCAGGAGCTGGAATCCCTCGGACTGGTGTTGGTGGAACGCCTGGACGAAGACGACAGCCTGAACCTGTACGTGGTCGGCGCCCCCCACAGCCAGCGCCTGCTCGATGCGCTCGCAGCGCAGGGCCACAACGCCCGCACGCTGCGCCAGGAAGACGCCCCCGAGGGCGCCCGGGCAGCCCTCCCCACCGCCGCGCCGGCCGCCCTGGCGCCGGCTTCGGCCTACATCTGCCTCGAACGCGCCGAGCACCTGGCGCCGGGCCTGGCCATCGGCCGCCTACCGGGCGAGGACAGCCACGAACTGCTGGAC
Organism: Pseudomonas sp. HMSC066A08; assembly: GCF_001813025.1. Taxonomy (NCBI): domain Bacteria; kingdom Pseudomonadati; phylum Pseudomonadota; class Gammaproteobacteria; order Pseudomonadales; family Pseudomonadaceae; genus Pseudomonas; species Pseudomonas sp. HMSC066A08. The sequence continues at coordinate 132,371 of NZ_KV811360.1, read as the reverse complement.
CTGCGCCAGTGGCCCAGGCTGCGGCGCCTGCCCGATGGCGCGGAGGAAACCCAAGGCGCGTTGCTCTGCCGGGCCAGTTCGGCGGACGGCCTGCACGCCTGGGTCAGGATGACCCGTTCGGGAAGCCCCTACGCCTGGCTGCAACGCTCCCGCGACCTCGCCTCGTTGACGCCCGAACTACCGCCCTTGCCACTGCCACCGGCGCAGTCGTTGCGCCAACGCCGTAACCCGGAACTTGCCATCGGCCTGGCCGGGAACGACCTGCTCCTGGCCGACCGCGGCCTGTTCTTCCTCTATCCGGACTTCGCCCGGGGCAACGACGAACCGCGGTTGCTCTTCGAGGTGCCACAAGCGCGGCGCTCCATCGAGAATCCGCCGGCAGTCTTCACCACTCCGGACGAGCGCGTCTGCCTGCTCTCCCGCGGGCAGTTCTTCGAATGGCGCGAGGCACGCATCCAGCCCCTGCCGTTCCCCGTCGGCAAGGATCTGCCCGCCGATCCGGCGCAACCGACCTCGGCGGCGCCCGGGACCATCGTCTGGCTGGAGCGTGAAACGCTCTGCGAAGGTCGGCTCGACAGCGGCGAGATCCGCAGCCACTCGCTGGACGGCCTGGCCGAGGGCCCCTACCTGAAGCTCCAGGCCCTGGACGGAGGCTGGCTGCTCCTGGCGCCGTGGCTGGAACCGCATCGCCCGCGGGACCTCGCCCAGCTCTGGCACCTCGAATCCGGCCGGGCGCTGCGCATCCGCTACGGCGAACTGGACCTGGAGGGCGGACTACAGCACTGGGCGGAGCTGCCCGACGGCCGGATCGTCGTCGGCGACCATGCCCGGCATGTCGACCTCGGCACGTTCGAAAGCCTGCGCCAACGCCTGCTGCGGCGGCGCCTGGCGCTGGCCTGAGGCGCGGCTACAGCCCGCGCAGCGCCAATCCCGCCAGGCCGAGCAGGAGCACGCCGCAACCGGCGTAGCTGACGCGGTGCCAGAACAGCGAGGTGTTGCGCCGCAGCCAATCCACCAGCGCCGCGCAGCAAAAGCACCAGATCAGCGACGAGAGCATGAAACCGGCGAAGAACACCAACGACTGCGCCTGGTTAGGCGTGCCGTCGACGATCCCCGCCAGGGCGCTGCCGAGGGCCCCCCAATAGACCACGTTCTTCGGATTGGACAGGGAGATCGCCGCGCCGGCGGCGAAAGCGTTGCGCCCCTGCTCGCCGGCATCCGCCGCCGCCAGCGGCGGACTCCAGGCGTCGCGCAAGCCTTGCACGCCGAGCCAGGCCAGGTAGGCGGCACAGGCCAGGGTCAGGGGAATCCGCACCTGTTCGTAGCCCAGCAGCAGCGCCAGCCCGGTAAGCCCGAGCAGGGCCCAGACGGCATCGCCGATCAGCGACCCCAGTTGCACCAGCAACGCCGGGCGGAAGCCGCCGGTCAAACCGCGGCGCAGCGTTTCGCTGAACACCGCGCCAGGGGAAACATTGAAGGCGAAACCGAACAGCAAGGCGGCGAGGAAGATGGCGAGCATGGAACGACGACTCCGTGGTGGGACGTCGGATTATCCCGGCCGGCGGCTCCGCCGACTTGAACCGGATTGCGCAGTTCAGCCGCGCACGGCGCGCTGGTAGCGGCCCGGCGAAATGCCGTAGGCGCTGGTGAAGTAACGGGTCAGGTGGCTCTGGTCGGCGAAACCCAGGGCGTGGGCCACCTCGCCCACCGCCAGGCCACGGCGCAACAGGCCGAGGGCGCGGCGGGTGCGCAGTTGCATGCTCCATTGTCGCGGGCTGAGCCCGGTGGCCTTCTTGAACGCCCGCAGCAGGTGGTATTTCGACAGGCCCACCTGCTCCGCCATTCCATCCAGGTCCGGCGGTTCGGCCAGGTGCTCGGCGAGCAGCGCCTGCAGGCGGGCGACAGCCGGGCGCCCAGGTTCGGCCCTCTGCGGCAGACGGGTGCCACTCGCCGCCAGCAGGCGGCCGAGGAATTCCAACAGGCGCTCCTCGCCCCGTTCGCGGGCGAAACGGTCGCTGGCCAGCAAGGCTTCGATGCTGGCGGCCAACTCGCGGCCCAGCGCCGGACTGCGCAGCAGCGGGCGGTCGAACTCGACGGAGGTAAGATCCAGGCTGCTCGCCAGTTCGGCGGCAGGCAGATAGAGGCTGGCGAAGCGCCAGGGCTGGCCGTCGCGGACGCCGCCGCCCTGGATCTGCCCCGGGTTGTAGAGGGTCAGGTCGCCGCTGTCGGCCTGGAAGGTACGGCCATCCAGCCAGACATCTTCCAATCCGCAGAGGTTGGCGCTGATGACGAACTCGTCGTGGCTGTGCTTCTCGAAACGGTGCCCGGCCAGGCTGGCGCTGGCCACCTCGAGGGAGGCACCGATCCGCGCGTGCCGCAGGCCGGCCATGGACGTCTCAGATCAGGCCGGCGTCGGCGAGCTTCTCTTCGAGCCCGGCCAGGTCCGGAATCCGCGCGGTTTCGCCGCCGATGTCCACCGCCGCCAGTTCCAGCGCCGCCAGCGGCGCGGCGGTGCTCGCGAGATTGGCGTCCAGCCGCACCGAGCGCGGAATACCCTGCACCAGCAGGGCGAGGAATTTCACATGGGGACGTCCGCCGAGGGCGTTGATCACCACCACCCGCGCGCTGCTGCCGAGTACCGGCTGCTGTTCGCCGCTGGAGGCCGCCTCGAAGGACAGCAGCGGCAGGCGCAGGTCGCGCCAGGCCACCTGGCCCAGGTACCACTGCGGCAGGCCGGCGGCGACCTGCGGGTTGCGATAGGCGATCAGTTCGGCCACGGCGACGTTGGGCAACAGCAGGGTGCGGTCGCTCAGCGGCAGGAGCAGCCCGGTGAGGCTGTCCGGGGTCGGGTTGGCTGGGGTGTTCCGGCTCATGCCATCCTGCTCGATCACGGCCTGGTTCATGTTTCGACTCCTGTCGGCGCGCAGCGTGCGGCCAGATGCTTGACCAATGCCTCGGCCAGTTCGCGGGGGCTGGCATTGAAACTGCTGTAACCGGCTTCGCGCAAGCTGTCCGGCATGCTCGAACAGACGCAACTGTCGGCGCGCTGGGTCCATACCTCGCCACCCTGGCGCCGCACGTAGGCGGCAGCGGCGCTGCCGTCGCTACCCATGCCGCTGAAGACGATCACCCCGCAGTCGGGCCCGAACTGCTGGGCCAGGTTGAGCATCATCTGGTCGATGGACGGGGTGTAGGGTTCCGGCCAGGGACGCTGGCTGCATTTCAGTCGCCCGTCGTGGTGGAAACCGAGTTCGTGCAGCACCGGCACCACCATGACCTCGCCGCAACGCAGCGCTTCACCGTCGCGGACATTCTTCACATGCCACTGGCTGTGCCGGCCGACTGCCTGCGGCAGGTTCTGCTCGAAGCTGGCGTCGATGTGCTGGGCATAGAGGAAGCCGATCGGCAGGCCGCCGGGCAAGGCATCGAGAAATGCCTTCACCGCCGCCGGGCCGCCGAGCGAGGCCGCCAGCAACCACACCTCGCGGGCCGCTTCGCCGGCCTGCAGCGGCATCGCCGCGAGGTCGCCGGGAATCTCCAGGCGCGGCGGACGCTCCTCGTCGAGCAATGCGCCGAGGCTGTCGCCAACGCCATCGCTGGGGTCGCCGATCAAGCGCTTCAGCTTGCCGATCAGCCGCCGCTCCCAGCGCGGGTAATGTTCGGTATGCCGCTCCGGCGCGTGGCCCTCGCCGAACAGCACCGGCGCCCGGTCCTGCTCCAGCAGGCTGTCCAGCAGCGGCGAGTCGTCCTGCTGGGTCAGGTCCACCAGCCACAGGTCGGGCGCGCACTCCAGCGCGGCGTCGTCGACCCTGGCCGGGTCGGCGTTGAGCACCACCTCGTAGCCATGGCCGAGCAGCGCCTGTTGCAACACGTGGCGCTGCAACGAGGTGTCGGCGATCACCGCGACCCGTGGCGTAGCGCGCTCACTCATGCTGGCCGACCAGGGACTGGATGGCTTCGAGCAGCTCGGTTTCCTGGTAAGGCTTGCCGAGGTACTGGTTGACGCCGATGCCCAGCGCGCGCTCGCGGTGTTTCTCGCCGGTCCGCGAGGTGATCATGATGATCGGCAGGTTGCCCAGGCGTTCGTCGTGGCGCACCAGGGTAGCGACCTCGAAACCGTCCATGCGCGGCATCTCGATGTCCAGCAGGAGGATGTCCGGACGGTGCTCCTGGAGCTGGGCGATGGCGTCCACGCCGTCCTTCGCGGTCAGCACGTTCATGCCGTTGCGCTCCAGCAGGCGGGTGGTGACCTTGCGCACGGTGACCGAGTCGTCCACCACCATGACCAGCGGCGGCCGCTGCTGCTCGCTTTCGCTCGCCGCCATTTCCTGGCGCAGCGCCAGGCGTTCGCGACGGTTTTCCTGGCCGAGCTGCGCGTGCCGGGAGCGGATGGTCGCCAGCAGGTCGAGGATCACCACCACCCGGCCATCGCCGAGCAGGGTCGCCCCGGAAATCCCGGCGACCCCGGCGAACTGCGGACCGAGGCTCTTCACCACGATCTCGCGGGAACCGGCCAGCGAGTCGACCTGCACCGCCACCGCATGCTCCGAGGAGCGCACCAGGATCACCGGCAAGGGCAGCGACTGGCCGACCAGCTTGGGTTCCTGGCCGTTGTTCAGCAGCTCGCCGAGGTACTTCAGTTCGTAGGACTGCCCGGCGTATTCGAAGCTGGGCGTATCCAGCCCCGCCTCGCCACGCTGTTCGTAGAGCGCCTCCAGTTCGTAGGGCGAAACCCGCACGATGCCCTCGATGGTGTTCAGCGGCACCGCGTAGAGATCCTCGCCGGATAGCACCATCAGCGCCCGGTTCACCGACACGGTGAACGGCAGCCGCACGTTGAAGCGGGTGCCCTGGCCCGGCTCGGTCTGGATGCTCACCGAGCCGCCGAGCTGCTTGACCTCGGAGTTGGCCACGTCGAGGCCGACGCCGCGCCCGGAGATCTGGGTGACCTTTTCGGCGGTGGAGAAGCCGGACTCGAGCACGAACTGCAGCACTTCATGATCGCTGAGGTCGCTGTCGGCGCTCATCAGGCCACGCTCGATGGCCTTGCGCCGTACCGCGTCGAGGCGGATGCCGGCGCCGTCGTCGGAGAGGGTGAGGAGGATGTCGCCGCCTTCGCGGCCGATGTTCAGGCGGATCGTACCGTGCTCCGGCTTGCCCGCCGCGCGGCGCGTCTCGCCGGACTCGATGCCGTGGTCCACGGCGTTGCGCAGCATGTGCTCCAGCGGCGCGACGATGCGTTCGAGGACGGTACGATCCATCTCGCCGTCGGCGTTGCCGACCACGAACTCGACCTGCTTGCCGAGTTCGCCGGCCACCTGCCGGACGATCCGCCGCAAACGCGGTACCAGCCGATCGAACGGCACCATGCGGGTGCGCATCAGGCCTTCCTGGAGTTCGGTGTTGACCCGCGCCTGTTGCAGCAGCAGGGTCTCCGCGTCGCGGTTCTTCGCCGCCAGGGTTTCCTTTAGGTCGAGAAGGTCGGAGGCCGATTCGAAGAGTGCGCGCGAGAGCTGCTGCAACTGCGAATAGCGGTCCATTTCCAGCGGGTCGAATTCTTCGTAGCCGGCGCGTTCGGCATCGGCCTGGTGGCGCGAGAGGATCTGCGCCTGGGTCTCGGTGTCGAGGCGACGCAACTGGTCGCGCACCCGCTCGATGGTGGACTCCATCTCGCCGAGGGTGAAGCCGACGTCGCTCACCTGCTGCTCGACCCGGCCGCGGAAGATCGAGGTCTCGCCCGCCAGGTTGACCAGGTTCTCCAGCAGTTCCGCCGGCACCTTCACCAGTTCCTGCGGGGCACGTCGGGAAGCGGCCTCCTGGGCCGCCTCCCGGGCCTTGCGCACGAACGGCAGGGTGGTGGCCGGGGCGGCCGGGGGCGCCGCCTCGGCCGCCATGATCGCGCCGGCCGCCGGGGCCAGGCGGGTCAGCTCTGCCAGCGCGGAAGCCACCGCGTGATCGGTATCGTCGGCCGGGACCAGCGCCTGGGCGGGCTCGGGCCGTTCACCGGCCTCGTCATCCTCGGCCAGCCGCTCGCGCAACAGGTCGACCTGCCGCTGCAGGCCTTCCAGCCCCGACTGCGCATCCAGCAGCAGGCTGTCCGGCCACGGCGCGCCCTGTTGCTGCGCATCGGTGAGATGCTGCTCGAGGTCGTGGGCCAGGTTGCCCAGCTCGGTCTGCCCGGCCAGGCGCGCACCGCCCTTGAGGGTGTGCAGGATCCGCAGCAGGTCGTCCAGCGGCTGGGCGTCGCCGCCGTCCCAGCGGCCGAGCGCCAGTTCGAGGTTCTCCAGCAGGTCGTCGGCTTCCTCGAGGAAGATGTCGAGGATCTCGCTCTCGTCGGCCGCCGCGCCCTTCGCCGCCAGCGGCTTGAGGCTGACGCTGGTGGGTACGCTCAGTTGCTCGTCGGGATCGCTGCGCAGGCGCCTGATCTCCGCGATCAGCGCCTGCCCGTCGGGCAGCGTGCGATGGCCACGCACCGCCTCGAGCATCTCGGCCAGTTCGTCGTGGCAGCGCTGCAGCAGGCCGAACAAGGCCGGGCTGGCGCGCAGGCGTCCGCCGCAGAGGCCTTCGTAGAGGAATTCAAGCTCATGGGCGAGGTCGCCGATCTCGCCGATCTCGGCCATCCGCGCACCGCCCTTGAGGGTATGCAGGTCGCGCTGCAAGGCTTCCAGTTCGATGGTGTTGTCGACGTCGTCGATCCAGCGCTGCAACGCGGCGCCAGCGCTGTCGAGGATATCGAAGCCTTCCTCGAGGAAGATCTCCACCAGTTCGGGATCGCGCTCTTCGAACGCCTCCGTAGCGGGCGGCTGCATCGCGGCAGGCGCGGCGGGCTCCTCGACGGTCGGAGCGACGAGTTCCTCGACGTGGCTTTCCGCCTCGCCCGGTGTCGCGGCCTCGGCCACCGGGCCCTGGCGGAACCGGCGGATCGACTGGATAAGGTCGTCCGGATCGGCCAGCGACTGGCCGGCGCTCAATTGGTCGAGCTGTTCGGCCAGGCGGTCATGACAGGCTTGCAGCAATCCGGCCAGTTGCGCGGAATGCTGGTAACGGCGGTCGACCAGTCCTTCGTAGAGGGCCTCCAGCTCGTGGGCCAGGTCGCCGATCTCGGCGATCTCGGCCATCCGTGCGCCGCCCTTGAGGGTGTGCAGGTCGCGCTGCAAGGCGCTGAGCGAAGACAGCGCGCCCGGTTCGGCCTGCCATTGGGCCAGTGCCTGGCCGGCGCTTTCGAGGATGTCCACCGCCTCTTCGAGGAAGATCGACACCATTTCCTCGTCCAGCTCGCGGCCGGGAGCCGGTGCAGGCGCTGCCGGTACGGTCTCCTCGACAGGCGTCCCGGCCTCTTCGAAAACCGCCTCGGGCAGGGCCGGTTCTTCGTCTTCCGGGGGGAAATCGTCGGCGCCGAGGCTCTCCGGGTCGATGAACGGAACGGCCTCGGCGGCGGGCGCTTCCAACAGCTCCTGCAGGGCCGCGACCCGCTCCGGACGCGGCGTGACCTGCAGGCCGGCGGCGACCTGGTCCATCATCCCGATCAGCGCCTCGTGGGCCTGGCGGGCCTCCTCGAAGAACGCCGGGCTGACCGCCAGGCGGCCTTCCTCGACGGCATCGTAGAGCGCCAGCAAGGCCTGGCAGAGTTCTTCCACCTGTGGCAGCTCGGCATGCCGGGCGCCACGGTCAAGAGCGCTGAGTTCCTCGCGCAGCGCGCTCAGCTCCTGGCGCTCCTGCGGATGCTCGTGCCAGCGCTCGAGCAGGTCCTCGGCATCCAGCAGGATGTCCATGCCTTCGACGAGGAACGCCTCGATCAGCAACGGATCGCGGCGCTCGCCGGCATCGCTGTAGCGCTCGGCCTCGAGCGAGGCGATGCGTTCCTGGTGCAGTGCCTCGATACGCTCCAGCAACGCGTCGCTGCCGGGGATCGGGTTCAATGGCCGTTGCGCGCCGACCTGCTCCAGGCCGATGCGGAACAGTTGCTCGGCGTCGTGCAGCAACTCGGCTTCGCGCAGGTCGAAGGCGAGCAGGTTGGACTTGTATTCCTTGACCAGCTTTTCCAGCGGCGTGGCGATCTCCGCGATCGGCAGGATACCGGCCATGTGCGCGCTGCCCTTGAGGGTATGCAGGGCACGCTGCAAGGCATCGGTGACCGGCTGCGGCAGTTCGCGGGCGCAGTCGGCGAGGAAGCCGACCAGGGCCTCGAGATGGGTTTCCGCCTCGTTGGTGAAGATCTCCAGCAGTTGCGGATCGAGCAGTTCGACGTCGCTCTCCGCCTCGGCGGCGGCCTGCGGCGCGTCGGTCAATGGCGGCGCCTGGACGCCGTTCTCCAGGCTCGACGGCTGCTCCGCCCCGGCTTCCGGCGGTGCTCCGCCGTCGTCCGGCGCCGGCGGTTCCGGCAGCGGCTCGCCCTTGGCCAGGGCATGCGCGGTGGCCGCCAGCAGGTCGACATCGTCGCGCTGGCGCTGGGCATTGGCGGCGAACTCCTCGACCAGCTCCGGCAACAGGGCCACGACCTGGTCCACCACTCGCTGGACCGGTTCGCTGGCGGCGATGCTGCGATCGAGTACGCGGTTGAACAGGTTCTCTATCGACCAGGCCAGCTCGCCGATCACCAGGGCACGGACCATCCGTCCGCTGCCCTTGAGGGTATGGAAGGCACGGCGTACCTCGGTCAGCGCTTCGCGGTCGTCGTGGTCGGCTTTCCAGGCCGGCAGATAGCGGCCGATGGTCTCCAGGACCTCGCCGGCCTCCTCGATGAAGACCTCGCGCAGCTCCTCGTCCACCGGCTCCTCGTCGGCCGGCGGCGGCAGCAGGCTGACCGGAACGTTCTGCGCCGGCGGATTGATCGGCTGCACCGGCGCAGCCATCACCTCGGCCAGAGACAGGGCCGGCGCTTCAATGGCGTGCGCCTCGGCGGCAGGCGGCGCCTCGGCCTCGGGCAATTGCACCTCGGGGAGATCGAGGTCGGAAAGATCCAGTTCCTCCAGGCTCGAGCCCTCCCAGGCGGGCGCCTCGCCCTCCGCCTCCGGCAAGGCTACATCCAGCGGCAGCGGATCGAGCGCATCGAGAACCAGCTCCTGTTCAGCGGAGCCGTCGAAAGGCTCCAGCGCCGGCAACGGCTCGAGGCTTTCCAGCGGCGAGTCGAAGGCCAGCGCCGGCTCCTCCAGGCTCAGATCCAACGTCTCGTCGGCCTGCGCCGGCTGCGCCAGGTCATCGCCGAGCCCCCACTGCTCCGGCAGCGACCAGTCCGCCAGGGCCGCCGGTTCGGAGGCCGGGGCCGCATCGGCGGGCAGGTCGAGGCCGGAGAGATCGATCTCGTCGAGGCTGAAATCGTCCAGGCTGCGGGCAGGCGCCGGGGTCGACTGCGGCTGGCCGCTCTCCTCGACCACCTCCGGCAACGCCGGCGGCACTTCGGCGGAATCGTCCAGCGGCAGGTCCAGGGCCAGGTCGAGGGACGGCTCGCCGGCGTCCGGCGCGACTTCGCCAAGGGTCCAGTTGTCGTCGCTGGCCAGCAGCGGCGCATCGTCCCTCGCCGCATCGGCAGGAGCCGTGTCGGCGGGCGGTTGCTCCGGTGTCTCGGCAACCTCGACGACCGCCTCCGGCCTCTCCGGCTCGGCAACCGGGGACTCGACGGCAACGGGCCCGGACAGGCCGGGCTCGGCCGGGGCCGACGAATTCGGTTTCAGCGTATAACCGAGGTTCGCCAGGCTGTCCTCGGCGACGTCGAGGATCAGGTCGCTCTGGCTGGCATGGTCCTCGCTCAGGCGTTCCAGGTAATACTCGACGCTGGTGATGGCATCGGCCAGGGTATCCAGGCTCTGCCAGTCCGGCACCGCCTTGCGCGCCAGCAGCTGCTCCTGGATATAGCGGTTGCAGGTTTCCAGCAGGGTCGCGGCGCGCTCCAGCGGGATCATCGCCAGGCCACCGCGGACCTGGGTCAGCAGCTCCGGCACGCGGGCCAGGTGCTCGTGGTTCCATTGCGAGGCGATGAACTCGATGATCGCGTCCTTGGCCTGCTCCAGGCCGTTGCGCGCTTCCTTGATCACCAACTGGTGGATCTGCGCCACGTCGGTGGTGGGCAGGCGGCTTTCCTCGCTGTTGCGCTCGTCGCCGGGACCGGCCATGCCGGCCAGGGTGGCCTCGACGTAGAGCAACGCGCCGGCGACGTCCATCAGGATCGCGTCGCTCGGCTCGCGGCGGCCCTGGGCCAGGGCGTGGATGACGTCCAACTGGTCGAGGATGACCTTGCGCGGTTGGCCGAAGCCGAGCACCGCCAGGGTATCGGCGATCTGCTTGAGCGGCGCCAGGAGGGCGTCCAGTTCCGAGGGGTGGCCACGGTCGCTGCGCACGAACAGGTCGAGGCTGTCCTTGATCCGCACCAGTTCCTCGCACAAGGCACCGACCACCGAACGCATCGCGTCGCGGTCGGGTCCGGCGAGGCGGGCGCGCTCGGCGTCCACCGTCTCGTGGTCGGGCAGCGCCTCGTCGAGGCGGTACTGTTCCTTCAGTGCGCGGATCCGCGGCGACTGCGAAGGCGCCTTGGCCACATAGAACAGCAGGTTCTTCACCAGCTCGTCCGGCGCGGCCTGGTTCAGGCCGTCGGCGCCCTGCTCGACCAGGCGCTTGAGTTCGCGGTCGAGCTGGCGCAGCAGGGTGCGCACCGAGGCGCTGTTGACCACGCTACCGTTGGCCAGGCCCTCGACCAGGCCGGAAGCGATGCTCCACAGCGGCCCCAGCGGTGCCTCGCGACACAGGCCCTCCAGGCGCGCATAGACACGCGCCAGGTAGCCGAGGCTGGTGGCCACGTCCTGGTTGCGCAGCAGGCCGACCAGGGCCATCTGCTGGGTCTGGCGCAGCTTGCGCAGCAAGCCGCCGAGTTCGTCGGTGCGCAGTTGCGCGATGGCCTCGCCGTCCAGTTGCGGCTGGCGCTGCGACAGGTCGGGCGCGAACAGGCTGGTTTCCGAGAGCAGCTTCTCGCCGCGCGCGGCGCGCAGGTCGTTGAGCAGCGGCAGGACCACCATCGGCAGGTCGCGCCGGGCGGTCTGGATCCGGTCGAGGTAGACCGGCAGTTGCAGGATCGCCTGCATCAGCACTTCCAGGGCCTCGCCCTGGTTCGGCACACGACCGTCCAGCAAGGCCTGGACCAACTGCTCCATTTCCTCGGCGAGCAGGGCCGCGCCGTAGAACTCGACCATCTGCAGGGTGCCCTGCACCTGGTGCACGTAGGTCAGGCAGAACCGCATGCGGGTCGGGTCCTGCGGGTTCTCGACGAACGCTTCCAGCGCCTGGCGCGCCTGTTTCAGGGTTTCGGCGATCTCGCCTTTCACCCATTCCAGAGCGACGTAGTCGTGCCGGTCACCCATAGCCACTCCATTCATGTGCCTGAGTACCCCTTACGGGTAAAGGCCAGGACCCGCTCGTCGGCGACCGGCTCGAGCTCCGGATGGCTCCAGTCGACCACTTCGCCGACCCCGATCACCAGCAAGCCTCCCGGCGCCAGCCGTTCGGCCAGCCGGTTGAGGATCTCGCGCCGTCGCCAGCGACGGAAGTAGATCAGCAGGTTCTGACAAAAAATCACGTCCATGCCGGACCACGGCGCCTTCGCCAGGTCCAGCACATTCAGCCGGGCGCAGCAGACGCGCTCGGTCAGTATCGTTTTCACGCTGAAGCTGCCGTCGGCCTGGCGTTCGCAATAGCGTTCGACCAGCCCGGCCTCCAGTTGCTCCAGCTTGCGGGCCGGATAGTTCGCCTGCCGCGCCCGCTGCAGGGCGTGAAGGCTGATATCCGTCCCGGTGACGCCGAAAAAATCTTCCCGTTCCTGCCCGCGCAACGCCTGCGCCGCGCACATCGCCAGCGAATAGGGTTCCTCGCCGCTGGAACAGCCGACGCTCCACAGGGCCCAGGGCCGCGGCATGCCTTCGCGGCGCAGGCGCTCGCCCAGGTAGCGCTCGAGCAGCTCGAAAGACGGGGGATGACGGAAGAAACGGGTTTCCTGGACGGTCAGGCGGTCCAGCAGGGTCGCCCACTCCACTGCGCCACGCGGACCGTCGGTCACCTGGCGGTAGTAGCTGTGGTAGTCGCCGATGCCCAGTTCACGCATACGCGCGGTCAGGCTGGCCTGCAGGAACGTCCGGCGCTGCTCGTTGAGCACCACGCCGGTGCGGTTCTCCAACAGGACCTGCCAGTCGCGGAACTCCGCTGCCGACATATCGGCCAGCGGCTGCAGTGACCAGACGCCGTTCGCCTGCATGCCGTGCCCCTCGTCCAAGGTGTCGACGCGGCGCCCGCCAGGCGGCCGCCGCGCCTATGCTCAGGCCTGCTCCACGCCCTCCGGCAGTTTGAAGCCGGATACCGAGTTGCGCATCTCGCTCGCCATCTTCGCCAGGTTGCCGATGCTCCGCGCGGTGGCGGTGGTACCGGCGGAGGTCTGCGAGGTGATCTCCTGAATGACGTTCATGGTGTTGGAAATGTGGCCGGCCGACGATGCCTGCTGACGGGCGGCGTTGGAGATGTTCTGGATCAGTGCCGCGAGGGTCTTGGATACCTTCTCGATCTCCTCCAGGGCCACACCGGCGTCCTGGGCCAGGCGCGCGCCGCGGACCACCTCGGAGGTGGTCTGCTCCATCGAGATCACCGCTTCGTTGGTGTCGGTCTGGATGGTCTTCACCAGCGCCTCGATCTGCTTGGTCGCCGCCGAGGAACGTTCCGCCAGTCGCTGTACCTCGTCCGCTACCACGGCGAAGCCGCGGCCCGCGTCCCCGGCCATCGACGCCTGGATCGCGGCGTTCAGGGCGAGGATGTTGGTCTGGTCGGCGATGTCGTTGATCAGGCTGACGATGTCGCCGATCTCCTGGGACGATTCGCCGAGGCGCTTGATTCGCTTCGAGGTGTCCTGGATCTGCTCGCGGATGTTGTCCATGCCGGTGATGGTGTTGTGCACCACCTCGTTGCCCTTGTTGGCGATGGCTACCGAACGTTCCGCTACCGCCGAGGACTCCGAGGCGTTCGCCGATACCTGGTCGATCGACACCGCCATTTCGTTGATCGCCGCCGAGGCGCCGGCGATTTCCTGCGCCTGGTGCTCGGAGGCTTCGGCCAGGTGCATCGCGGTGGACTGGGTTTCCTGGGCCGCTGCGGCCACCTGCACGGCGGTCTGGTTGATGGTCTCCACCAGTTCGCGGAGCTGGTCGATGGAGTAGTTGATCGAGTCGGCGATGGCGCCGGTGAAGTCCTCGGTCACGGTCGCGGCCACGGTCAGGTCGCCGTCCGCGAGGTCGGCGATCTCGTCGAGCAGACGCAGGATCGCGGCCTGGTTGCGGTCGTTCTTCTCGGCGGTCTCGGCCAGCCGGCGGTTGGTCTCGCGCACCATCACCAGGCCGATCAGGATGATCGAGGCCAGGGCCAGGGCGCCGAGGACGTAACCGGCGAACAGGTTGATGCTACGCCCGCCGGCCAGGTTCTCGAAGCCGTCGGCCAGTTGCGAGGCCTTGTCCAGCAGGGTCTGCGAAACGCTGAAGATGTTGTTCGCCGCTTCCCGGACCTGGAACAGGTCGGGCGAGGTCTCGAGGATCTCGTCCACCGAGCCGGAGACGAACTCGAAGAGTTCGGCGATCTCGTTCAGGCGATCCACCGCCTCGGCGTTGGTCACCTTGGAGATGCTCATCGCCGCGTTGCCTTCCTGCATGCCCTTCAGTACGCGGCCGAACAGGCTGGCGTCACGGCCGAAGCTGTCGGCGGCCTGCACCGAGTTCTCGTCGCCGGCCAGCACCTTGTTCACCGAGCCGAGGATACGTTCGGCGAGCAGCGACTGGCGCTGGGCGACCGCGACCTGGTCGGCCGGGGCACCGTTCTCCAGCAGGATGTCGACCACCTCTTCGTATTCCACCTGCAGCTGCGGGATGGTTTCGGCGAGGGTCGAGGCCACCTGGTGCAGGGACAGTACGGTCTGTTCGCTGGCGAGGATGGAGTCGGCGTTCTTGCGCAGGCCGTCCCAGTCCTGCTGCACCACGTCCATCTGCGGCTTCACCGCTTCGGGGCTGGGCGGCAGGGATGTGCTCTCGTCGCCGTTGACCAGGATGTTCCAGCGTTTCTCGAAGTCGTTGCGCGCGTCCTTCAGGAGCTTGAACGCCTCGCCCTTGCCCGCCGCCGCTTCGGTGGCGTTCTTCGCGATCCGCTGCGACAGGACGCGCAGTTCGCCGGCATGGCCGATGTACTGCTTGTCATGGTTCGACTGGGTGTTGAGGTAGGCAAAGTTGGCGAACAGCAACACGATCGAGACGATGAGGACGATGAACAGCCCCGCGATCACCGAGCTGCTGCGCATGCCCGCGAAAAGATTGCCTGCGTTGATTTTCTTCATATTTGGCCCCCGCCCGGACCGACCACGATTACGATTTCCATGTCACGACACGGGCCGGCAGACCGGCCCAACCGGTGAAGCTGTTTATACGGCGACGTCGAGGAAGCCCTGGTGTTGCGCCAGCGCATGCGGGCTGAACACCAGCCACGGCTGCTCTCGATGGAAGACGCCATGAATGAAGGGTTGCAGTGCCGCTTCTAGTGGCGGCAGCTGTTCGCTGAAGGTGTCCACCGGGAAGTGCTGCATGCCGAACACCTCATCGACGATGAGGCCGGCGAACACGTCCAGGTGCTCCACCACCAGCACCCGCCGCTGCTTGCGCAAGGGCGACAGTTCGGTGCCGAGGAAACCGCAGAGGTCCATGATCGGCAGCAGGCGGCCACGTACGTTGGCCACCCCCTTGACCCAGGTCTTCACGCCCGGCAGCTGGGTGTAGCGCGGTTCGTGCAGGACTTCGCCGACCTCCCCCATGGGAGCGACGAAGAACCGCCCGCCCATGCGGAAGCCGATCCCGCTCCAGCTCTGCACCGCCTCCTGCTGGGCCGGCAGGCCGGCGGCCAGGCGTCGGCAGCGCTGATCGATGTCGACGAGGAGCTGGAAGGGGGTCTGAACGTCCGACATGCGGGGCCTGGTCTTTCCGGGGTCAGGGTGAGCGATGCGCTGCGAAGGGCTCAGCCCGCCAGCACCGCATTGATGGTTTTCAGCAGGGTCTCTTCGTCCACCGGCTTGGTCAGGTAGTCGCGCGCGCCCTGGCGCTTGCCCCAGACCTTGTCGGTCTCCTGATCCTTGGTGGTGACGATGATCACCGGGATGGCGCTGGTCTCGGCGTCCTTGGTCAACTGACGGGTCGCCTGGAAGCCGTTGAGGCCGGGCATGACGATGTCCATCAGGACCACGTCGGGCTTTTCCTGGCGGGCCAGGGCGACGCCGTCGCCGCCGTTCTCGGCCTTGAGTACCTGGTGGCCATGCTTTTCCAGCATGGCGGTCAGCTTGTACATCTCGGTCGGAGAGTCATCAACAATCAAAATACGAGCCATGGGATCCCCATCACGAAATAAGCATCAACGGCCATGCGGCCGGATATCAGGAAACGGCGTCCACCGGGGTGAAGCTGGGTACGTGTGCCTTGATCGCGCCCAGCAGCTCTTCCTTGCTGAACGGCTTGGTGAGGTACTGGTCGGAGCCGACGATGCGCCCCTTGGCCTTGTCGAACAGGCCGTCCTTGGAGGACAGCATGATCACCGGGGTGGACTTGAACGCGCTGTTGTTCTTGATCAGGGCGCAGGTCTGATAGCCATCCAGGCGCGGCATCATGATGTCGACGAAAATGATGTTCGGATGGGTATCGGCGATCTTAGCCAGGGCATCGAAGCCGTCGATTGCCGTGATCACGTCGCAACCGACCTTTTTCAGCAGTGTTTCGGCGGTGCGACGAATCGTTTTCGAATCGTCGATCACCATCACTTTCAAACCGTCGGATTGCTGTTCCATGTTCGCCCTATATCGACTCGGTGAATCATTCTTCTGTGTTTTCTTCAGTGCGCTAACGCCCTGTCACCGACGGGCTGCGACCCAATCGCGGGCCTTTTTAGCACACTCGACGCAACTCTATCCATAATGCCCGGAACAGGCCGGCTTTTTCCTTGACCAAGCGCAAACGGGGCGCCAACCTGAGCGTCAAACCCGCTTGCCACGCGGCCTCCCCGCCGCGACCGGACAACCCACCCCCTTTCGGAGGAATTCCCATGAGCGTACGCCTCGGGATCGTCATGGACCCCATCGCGCGCATCAACTTCAAGAAGGACAGCTCGCTCGCCATGCTGCTGGCTGCCCAGGCCCGCGGCTGGTCGCTGTTCTACATGGAACAGCAGGACCTCTACCAGAAGGCCGGCGTCGCGCGTGGACGCATGCGCCCGCTGAAGGTCTTCAACGATGCCTCCCGCTGGTTCGAACTGGAAGCGGAAAGCGACCAACCGCTGCACGAACTGGACGTGATCCTGATGCGCAAGGACCCGCCCTTCGATAACGAATTCGTCTATTCGACCTACCTGCTGGAACAGGCCGAGCGTGCCGGCGTCCTGGTGGTGAACCGGCCGCAGAGCCTGCGCGACTGCAACGAGAAGTTCTTCGCCACGCAGTTCACCCAGTGCACTCCGCCGACGATGGTCAGCCGGCGATCCGATATTCTGCGCGAGTTTGCCGCCGAGCATCGTGACATCATTCTCAAACCCCTGGACGGAATGGGCGGTTCGTCGATATTTCGTCACCGCGAAGGCGACCCGAACCTCTCGGTGATCCTCGAGACCCTCACCCAGCATGGCAGCCAGCAGATCATGGCGCAGCGCTATCTGCCGGAAATCAAGGACGGCGACAAGCGCATCCTGATGATCGACGGCGAACCGGTGCCCTACTGCCTGGCGCGCATCCCCGCCCAGGGCGAGACCCGCGGCAACCTCGCCGCCGGCGGCCGCGGCGTGGCCCAGCCGCTGAGCGAGCGTGACCGCTGGATCGCCGCCGAGGTCGGCCCGCACCTGCGCGAGCGCGGCCTGCTGTTCGTCGGCCTCGACGTGATCGGCGATTATCTGACGGAAATCAACGTCACCAGCCCGACCTGCATCCGCGAGATCGACCAGGCCTTCGACACCCGAATCGGCGACAAGCTGATGGACGCCATCGCCGCCCAGCTGGCTGCCCGCTGAATCGCGCGGGCGGGCCTCGGTCCGCCCGCCTCGGCCCGCCACGGCGAGCGACCGCGTGTCCAAGGCGCGGAGTGCGTCATAGACTTTTCCGCCCCCCATCGGCAGACTTCGCCCCACGCCAGCCACCACGATCCGCAATGAACGCCGCCGTCCTCAAGTCCCCCTCCGCCGCTGCCGGCGTCCGCCCGGCGGACCGTTTGGGCTTCACCCTGTTCATCGCAGCCATCCTGCACGTCGCCTTCATCCTCGGGGTGGGCTTCTCCATGCCCGCGCCGAGCCAGATCAGCAAGACCCTGGAAATCACCCTGGCCACCTTCAAGAGCGACAAGGCGCCGGAGAAGGCCGACTACCTCGCGCAGATGAACCAGCAGGGCAGCGGTACCCTGGAGCACAAGGCCGCGCCGAAGACCACCGAGGTCGCGCCGTTCCAGGACAACCAGGTGAAGAAAGTCGCGCCGCCGGCAACGCCGAAGCAGGCCAGGAGCGAAGAGGCGCCCAAGGCCGCGGTGACCACCACCCGCCAGCGCCAGCAGAAGGCACCGAGCAAGACCCAGGCACAGAAAGCCGAGCAGGTCGCCAAGCCGGCGCCGCATTTCGACTCCACCCAGCTGTCGGCGGAAATCGCCAGCCTCGAGGCCGACCTGGCCAAGGAGCAGCAGGCCTACGCCAAGCGCCCGCGCATCCACCGCCTGAGCGCCGCCTCGACCATGCGCGACAAGGGCGCCTGGTACAAGGAAGACTGGCGCAAGAAGATCGAACGCATCGGCAACCTCAACTACCCCGACGAGGCCCGCCGGCAGAAGCTCTACGGCAGCCTGCGGCTGCTGGTGTCGATCAACCGCGACGGCACCATCTACGAGGTGCAGGTGCTGGAGTCTTCCGGCGAGCCGATCCTCGACCAGGCCGCCCAGCGTATCGTCCGCCTGGCCGCGCCCTATGCGCCGTTCAGCGGCGACCTGGCCGACATCGACCGGCTGGAGATCATCCGTACCTGGCGCTTCGAACGCGGCGACCGGCTGTCCAGCAAGTAGCGCCGGCAAGGCTGGCTTTCTCGCGTCCGAAGCAGGACACTAGCGGCCATGAAACAGAGCAGCCCAACCTACCTCAAGCATCATTTCCTGATCGCCATGCCGCACATGGCCGACCCCAATTTCGCCCAGACCGTGACCTATCTGGTCGAACACAACGAGCAGGGCGCCATGGGCCTGGTGATCAACCGTCCCAGCGGCCTCAACCTGGCGGAAGTCCTCGAACAGCTCAAGCCGGACGCCCTGCCGCCGGCGCGCTGCCAGCACATCGACATCTACAACGGCGGCCCGGTGCAGACCGACCGCGGCTTCGTCCTCCACCCCAGCGGCCTGAGCTACCAGTCGACCCTGGAACTGGGCGAGCTGGCGATGTCCACCTCGCAGGACGTGCTGTTCGCCATCGCCGCCGGCACCGGTCCGGAAAAGAGCCTGATCAGCCTCGGCTATGCCGGCTGGGAAGCCGGCCAGCTGGAGGCCGAGCTGAGCGACAACGCCTGGCTGACCTGTCCGGCGGACCCGGCGATCCTCTTCGACCTGCCGGCCGAGGAGCGCCTCAGCGCCGCCGCCGCGCGCCTGGGCGTCAACCTCAGCCTGCTCACCGCCCAGGCTGGTCACGCCTGATGGCCAGCGACAAGCCGCTGCGCCTGCTGCTGGGCTTCGACTACGGCACCCGGCAGATCGGCGTCGCCGTCGGCCAGGCGGTGACCGGCCAGGCCCGCGAGCTGTGCGTATTGAAGGCGCAGAACGGCGTGCCGGACTGGAACCGGGTGGAAGCGCTGATCAAGGAATGGCAGCCGGACGCCATCGTCGTCGGCCTGCCGCTGAACATGGACGGCAGCCCAAGCGAGATGAGCGAGCGCGCGGAAAAGTTCGGCCGCCGCCTCAACGGCCGTTTCAACCTGCCGGTCTTTACCCACGACGAACGCCTCACGACCTATGCCGCCAAGGGCGAGCGCCTGGCCCAGGGCCAGCGCGACGGCTACCGCGAGCGACCGGTGGACGCCCTGGCCGCCGCCCTGCTGCTGGAAGGCTGGCTGGCCGAACACCCGGATTGACCCATGGCAGCCGGCACGCCGCCGGTTGCCATTATGCTTTCGCCACCGCGGGCGCCTCCCTACAGCGGGCCCTCCCGGCGGCCATCCCATCGATGTCAGCGAGGAGCCACCATGAGCCTACCCAATCCCGCCGAACTCCTGCCGCGCATGGCCAGCGACCTGCGCGCCCATCTCGCCGAGCGCGGCATCGAGCGGCCGCGCTTCGTCGGCATCCATACCGGCGGCATCTGGGTCGCCGAGGCGCTGCTGCGGGAACTGGGCAACGAAGAGCCGCTGGGAACCCTCGACGTCTCCTTCTACCGCGACGACTTCACCCAGAACGGCCTGCATCCGCAGGTCCGCCCGTCGGCGCTGCCGTTCGAGATCGACGGCCAGCACCTGGTCCTGGTGGACGATGTGCTGATGAGCGGCCGCACCATCCGCGCCGCGCTCAACGAACTGTTCGACTACGGTCGTCCTGCCAGCGTGACCCTGGTCTGCCTGCTCGACCTGAACGCCCGGGAGCTGCCGATCCGTCCCGACGTGGTCGGCCAGACCCTGTCCCTGGGGCGCGATGAACGGGTAAAATTGGTCGGTCCCGCACCGCTCGCCCTCGAGCGCAAGGTCCTCTCCTCCGCTTCCTGATCCTCTTCACTAGGGCCTGCCCCATGCCGACAGACGCCAAGCGCCCGCTGCAGCTCAACGACCAGGGCCAGCTGCGCCACTTCATCTCGCTCGACGGTTTGCCCCGCGAGCTGCTCACCGAAATCCTCGACACCGCCGACTCCTTCCTGGAAGTCGGCGCCCGCGCGGTGAAAAAGGTCCCGCTGCTGCGCGGCAAGACCGTCTGCAACGTGTTCTTCGAGAACTCCACGCGCACCCGCACCACCTTCGAGCTGGCCGCCCAGCGGCTGTCGGCCGACGTGATCAGCCTGAACGTATCCACCTCTTCCACCAGCAAGGGCGAGACGCTCACCGACACCCTGCGCAACCTGGAGGCGATGGCCGCCGACATGTTCGTGGTGCGCCACAGCGACTCGGGCGCGGCGCACTTCATCGCCGAGCACGTCAGCCCCAACGTGGCGGTGATCAACGGCGGCGACGGCCGCCACGCGCACCCCACCCAGGGGATGCTCGACATGCTGACCATCCGCCGGCACAAAGGGAACTTCGAGCAGCTATCGGTGGCGATCGTCGGCGATATCCTGCACTCGCGAGTAGCCCGTTCGAACATGTTGGCGCTCAAGACCCTGGGTTGCCCGGACATCCGCGTGATCGCCCCGCGCACCCTGTTGCCGGTCGGCCTGGAAGAGCAGTACGGCGTGCGCGTGTTCACCAACGCCGACGAAGGCCTGAAGGGCGTCGACGTGGTGATCATGCTGCGCCTGCAACGCGAGCGCATGCAGGGTGGCCTGCTGCCCAGCGAGGGCGAGTTCTTCAAGCTCTACGGCCTGACCGAGAAGCGCCTGAAGCTGGCCAAGCCGGATGCCATCGTCATGCACCCGGGCCCGATCAACCGTGGCGTGGAGATCGAGTCGGCGGTGGCCGACGGGGCCCAGTCGGTGATCCTCAACCAGGTCACCTACGGCATCGCCATCCGCATGGCGGTGCTGTCCATGGCCATGAGCGGCCAGAATACCCAACGCCAGCTGGAACAGGAGGACGCCGAATGACCATCAGTATCCGAGGCGCCCGCGTCATCGACCCGGCCAGCGGCCTGGACCAGGTCGGCGACCTCCATATCGAGGCCGGCAAGATCGTCGCCATCGGCGCCGCGCCGACCGGCTTCAGCGCCCAGAAGACCCTCGACGGCGCCGGCCTGGTGGCCGCGCCGGGACTGGTCGATCTCAGCGTCGCCCTGCGCGAGCCGGGCTACGGACGCAAGGGCAACGTCGAAAGCGAGACCCGCGCCGCCGCGGCCGGCGGCACCACCAGCCTGTGCTGCCCGCCCTACACCCGGCCGGTGCTGGACACCCCGGCGGTGGCCGAACTGATCCTCGACCGCGCCCGCGAGGCCGGCAACGCCAAGGTCTACCCCATCGGCGCGCTGACCCGCGGCTTCGGCGGCGAGCAACTGTCGGAACTGGTGGCCCTGCGCGACACCGGTTGCGTGGCCTTCACCAATGGCCTGCATGGCTTCGCCAGCAACCGCATCCTGCGGCGCGCCCTGGAGTACGCGGCGACCTTCGACCTGACGGTGATCTTCACCTCCCAGGACACCGATCTCGCCGAAGGCGGCCTCGCCCACGAAGGCCCGACCGCCAGCTTCCTCGGCCTCGCGGGGATCCCGGAAACCGCCGAGACCGTGGCCCTGGCCCGCAACCTGCTGCTGGTGGAACAGAGCGGCGTGCGCGCGCACTTCAGCCAACTGACCAGCGCCCGCGGCATCGAACTCGTCGCCCAGGCCCAGGCCCGTGGCCTGCCGGTGACCTGCGACGTGGCGCTGTACCAGTTGATCCTCACCGACGAAGCGCTGGTGGGCTTCTCCAGCCTCTACCACGTGCAACCGCCGCTGCGCACCAGGGCCGATCGCGAAGCCCTGCGCGAGGCGGTGAAGAGCGGCGTGGTACAAGCCATCGCCAGCCACCACCAACCCCACGAGGCGGACGCCAAGAACGCGCCGTTCGCCGCCACCGAGCCGGGCATCAGCGGCGCCGAGCTGCTGCTGCCGCTGGCGATGACGCTGGTGCAGGACGGCCTGCTCGACCTGCCGACCCTCCTCGCCCGCCTCTCCCACGGCCCGGCCCAGGCGCTGCGCCTGCCCGCCGGGCGCCTGGCGGTGGGCCAGGCCGCCGACCTGGTGCTGTTCGACCCGCAGGGTTCGACCCTGGCCGGTGAGAGCTGGTACTCGAAGGGGCAGAACAGCCCGTTCGTCGGTCACTGCCTGCCGGGACGAGTGCGTTACACCCTGGTGGACGGACACCTGACCCACGAGGGTTGACCCCTGCCACCATGAAAAAGCCCGCCATCCGGCGGGCTTTTTCATCTTCGCGTTCGCGATTCCGGGGGGCGTATCCGTTGCCGGGGCGGGCGCTCTCTCCCGGAGAGGAGGGGAGACGGGAAGCCTCGGCCACCAACCCGCCTCAACGGCAGGGCGAATAACGCGGAGCGTTATCCGCCGAGGCATGCTCGCCGGGAACACCCGATGGCCGGCAGCCGCGCCGGTCGGCGCCGCGCCCTGCGGAGCCTCAGATCTTCGCCAGCGCCTGCGCCAGGTCGGCCTGCAGGTCCTCCAGCGCCTCGACGCCCACCGACAGGCGGATCAGCGAGTCACCGATGCCCAGTTCGCCGCGGGTTTCCGCCGGGATGCTGGCGTGGGTCATGATCGCCGGATGCTCGATCAGGCTTTCCACCCCGCCCAGGCTCTCCGCCAGGGAGAAGATCCGCACGTTCTCCAGGAAGCGCCGGGCACCGGCCAGGTCGCAGCGCAGGTCGAGGGAGATCATCCCGCCGAAGCCACGCATCTGCCGTTTCGCCAGCTCATGCTGCGGGTGCGAAGCCAGGCCGGGGTAGTAGACCCGCGCCACCTGCGGCTGGCGCTCCAGCCACTGGGCCAGGGCCAGGGCGTTGCTGCAATGGCGCTCCATGCGCAGGGCCAGGGTCTTCACCCCGCGCAGTGTGAGGAAGGCGTCGAACGGCCCGGAGATGGCGCCCACCGAGTTCTGCAGGAAGCCCAGGCGCTCCCGTAGGTCCGGGTTGTCGCCGACGATGGCGATACCGCCGATCACGTCGGAATGGCCGTTCAGGTACTTGGTGGTGGAGTGCACCACCACGTCGAAGCCGAGTTCCAGAGGGCGCTGGATGTAGGGACTGGCGAAGGTGTTGTCGGCCACGCTGATGATGCCGCGGGCGCGGCAGAGCTGGGCGATGGCGCGCAGGTCGGTGAGGCGCAGCAGCGGGTTGCTCGGGGTTTCCACCCAGACCATGCGGGTTTCCGGGGTCAGCGCGGCCTCGAAGGCCTGCAGGTCGGTCGGGTCGACGAAGCTGAAGCGATGCCCGGCGCTGCGCCGGCGGACCCGCTCGAACAGGCGGAAGGTACCGCCGTAGAGGTCATTGCCGGAAACGATGTGGGAACCTGCGTCGAGCAATTCCAGCACCGAAGAGATCGCCGCCAGGCCGGAGGCGAAGGCGAACGCCTGGGCACCGCCCTCGAGGTCGGCCACGCAGCGCTCCAGGGCCCAGCGGGTCGGGTTGTGCGAGCGGCCGTAGTCGAGCCCCTTGTGTACCCCGGGGCTTTCCTGGATGTAGGTGGAGTTGGCATAGATCGGCGGCATGATCGCGCCGGTCGAGGGATCGGGGGCCTGCCCGGCGTGGATGACCCGGGTCGCGAAGGCCTGGGCCGGGGCGTCGGGATGCTGGTCGTGCTGGCTCATGTGAGCTTTCTCCGCAAATGGTTCAACAGGTCGAAACGGGTGATCAGGCCGTGGAAGCCGCTGGCATCGGCAACGATCGCCACCAGGCCACGGTCCAGGACCGCCTGCAACTGGGCCAGGCTGGCGCCGGGCGCGAGGGTCTCCGGCGCGGCGTTCATCGCGCTGCTTACCGCATCGCGGAAGCGTGGCGCGTCGGCGTGGACGCCGAGCAGGATATCCGACTCGTCGATCACGCCGACCAGTTTTCCATCGTCGAGCACCGGCAATTGCGAAACGTCGGCCAGGCGCATGCGCTGGAAGGCGGTGAGCAGGGTGTCGTCCGGACCGACGCTGATCACCCGGCCCTCCTCGAAGCGCCGCGCGATGATGTCGCGCAGGTCGCCGTAGTGCTTGCGTTGCAGCAGGCCCTGGTCGGTCATCCACTGGTCGTTGTAGATCTTCGACAGGTAGCGGGTGCCGGTATCGCAGACGAAGCTGACCACCCGCTTCGGCTCCTTCTGCTCGCGGCAGAAACGCAGCGCCGCGGCCAGCAGGGTACCGGTGGAGGAGCCGCCGGGAATGCCCTCGACGCGCAACAGCTCGCGGGCCATGGCGAAGCTTTCCTCGTCGCTGATGGAGTAGGCATGGCGCACGCTGGAGAGGTCGGCGATGGCCGGCACGAAGTCCTCGCCGATGCCCTCCACCGCCCAGGAACCCGGCGTACCCAGGGTGCCGGAGCGGGAATACTCGGCCATGATCGAGCCCTCGGGGTCGGCAAGAACCATCTCCAGCTCCGGCTGGACCTTCTGGAAGAACCGGGTAAGGCCGGTCAGGGTACCGGAGGAGCCGACGCCGACGACGATGGCGTCGAGATCGTGGCCGGTCTGCGCCCAGAGCTCCGGGCCGGTGCCGCACTCGTGGGCCAGCGGGTTGGCCGGGTTGTTGAACTGGTCGGCGAAGAAGGCGCCGGGAATGTCCTGCGCCAGGCGCGCGGCAACGTCCTGGTAGTACTCCGGATGGCCCTTGCCGACGTCCGAGCGGGTGATGTGCACCTCGGCGCCCATGGCGCGCAGGTGCAGGACCTTCTCGGTGGACATCTTGTCCGGCACCACCAGCACCACCCGGTAGCCCTTGGCGCGGCCGACCAGGGCCAGGCCGAGACCGGTGTTGCCGGCGGTGGCCTCGACGATGGTGCCACCGGGCCGCAGGCGGCCGTCACGCTCGGCGGCCTCGATCATGGCGACACCGATGCGATCCTTGATGGAGCCGCCGGGGTTCTGCGATTCGAGCTTGAGGAACAGGGTGCAGGGGCCGGTATCGAAGCGCGTCACGCGAACCAGCGGGGTGTTGCCGATCAGGTCGAGCACGGCGGGACGTGAGTCGGAAGTCATCTTTTCTCCTTTCGGTGTTTCCGCACGGAGCGATACGGTGCGCGGCCTCGTGAGCCATTGCACCTATCCGTTCTGGGGCTTGCAGACCATAGGGGCTGGCGCGCGCGGGCGCCAATAACCTACAGGTAGAACGTTAGAACCTTTGGTTCCTTAAGTCCCGCCGGAGGAATTCCCTGCCGAGCGCGGCGACACCCATGAAAAAGCCCGCCGGATGGCGGGCTTCTCGCGTCTGGCGACGGGCCTCAGATGCGCTGCGGCCCGTTGCGCTCGGACACCTGTCCGTTGAGGGTCCAGAAGTCGTAGAGCACGCCGAGGAAGAACAAGCCGCCGGTGAACAGGTAGATGATCCCGGTGATCCACTTGCCCATGTACATCCTGTGTACGCCGAGCACGCCGAGGAAGGTCAGCAGGATCCAGGCCACGTTGTAGTCCAGGTTGCCGCCCTGGAAACGCCGGTCGGCCTCGCGGTCCATCGACGGGATGAGGAACAGGTCGATGATCCAGCCGATGAAGAACAGGCCGAAGGTGAAGAACCAGATAGTCCCGGTGATCGGCTTGCCGTAATAGAAGCGGTGCGAACCGGTGAAACCGAAGATCCACAGCAGGTAGCCGATGGCCTTGCTATGGGTGTCGTGCTGTTGAGTCATGCGTCCCCCTCGTTGCGTGCGCGGCTGCGGCCGCGCTTGAGCCGCAGGTTAGCGGAGCGGCGGACGCCGCGCCAGAGCGGCCCGGCGCATGACAGTTTTGCAATTGCCTATCCTGTAGGCTGGTGCTGCCGCCACCGCCCCACAGGAGCCGCCATGAGCGCCGGACACGAGCACAGCTTCGCCCAGACCAACTCGACCCGCCTGAAATGGGCGTTGCTGCTGACCG
This sequence comes from Pseudomonas sp. HMSC066A08, assembly GCF_001813025.1. Lineage (NCBI taxonomy): Bacteria > Pseudomonadati > Pseudomonadota > Gammaproteobacteria > Pseudomonadales > Pseudomonadaceae > Pseudomonas > Pseudomonas sp. HMSC066A08. The sequence goes on along the minus strand of NZ_KV811360.1, from coordinate 106,650 downwards.
GAAGCTTCCTCGTCGCCGAGGTCGTCGGCGGCATCCTCACCGGCAGCCTGGCGCTGATCTCCGATGCCGCGCACATGCTCACCGACGCCGTGGCCCTGGCCATCGCCCTGGCCGCGATCAACATCGCCAGGCGCCCGACCAACGATCGCCTGACCTACGGCTACCACCGCTTCGAGATCCTCGCCGCGGCGTTCAACGCCTTCCTGCTGTTCGGCGTGGCCTTCTATATTCTCTACGCGGCCTACGAGCGGCTCAACCAGCCGGCGGAGATCCAGTCCGTGGGCATGCTGGTGATCGCCGTGCTCGGCTTGCTGGTGAACCTGGCCAGCATGCGCCTGCTGGCGCCGGCCCAGGGCAACAGCCTGAACGTCAAGGGCGCCTACCTGGAGGTCTGGAGCGACATGCTCGGCTCGCTGGGGGTGATCGTCGCCGCGATCGTGATCCGTTTCACCGGCTGGGCCTGGGTCGACTCGCTGGTGGCGGTGCTGATTGGTTTCTGGGTCCTGCCGCGCACCTGGATCCTGCTGCGCGAGAGCCTGCATGTGTTGCTCGAAGGGGTGCCCAAGGAAATCCAACTGGCCGAGCTGCGCGAAGCGCTGCTGGGGATTCCCGGCGTGACCGGGTTGCACGACCTGCATGTGTGGTCGATCACCAGCGGCAAGGTCAGCCTGACCAGCCATCTGGTCTACGATCCGGCGCTGGTCGACGCCGAGGCGCTGCTGGGCACGGTGAAGGCGCTGCTGCACGACCGCTACGAGATCGAACACAGCACCCTGCAACTGGAAACCTCGGCCTGCGCCCAGGCCGAGGAACCGCTGGCCTACTGAGGACGGCTCAGCGGAAGCGCCGGCCGGCGGGGTCGTCGTCGGTGATTTCCAGGCTCAGGCCCTGGGTCAGGCTCGACAGGTGGTCGGCGTCGCTTTCCGAACCGAGCTTGATCATCAGGCGCAGGTCGTTGGCCGAGTCGGCGTGGGCCAGGGCGTCCTCGTAGGTGATCTCGCCCTGGATGTAGAGCTGGTACAGCGCCTGGTCGAAGGTCTGCATGCCCTGCTCGGTGGAGCGCTTCATCAGCGGCTTCAGCTCGTGCACCTCGCCCTTGCGGATCAGGTCGGCGGCCAGCGGGGTGTTCAGCAGCACCTCGATCACCGCCCGCCGCCCCTTGCCGTCGGGGGTCGGCACCAGTTGCTGGGCGACGATGGCCTTGAGGTTCAGCGACAGGTCCATCCACACCTGGCCATGACGGTCGGCCGGGAAGAAGTGGATGATCCGCTCCAGCGCCTGGTTGGCGTTGTTCGCGTGCAGGGTCGCCAGGCACAGGTGGCCGGTCTCGGCGAAGGCCACGGCATGGTCCATGGTCTCCCGCGAGCGCACCTCGCCGATCATGATCACGTCCGGCGCCTGGCGCAGGGTGTTCTTCAGCGCCACCTCGAAGGAATCGGTGTCCAGCCCCACCTCGCGCTGGGTGACGATGCAGCCCTGGTGCTGGTGGATGTACTCGATCGGGTCCTCGATGGAGATGATGTGCCCGGTGGAGTTCTTGTTGCGGTAGCCGATCATCGCCGCCAGCGAGGTGGACTTGCCGGTGCCGGTGGCGCCGACGAAGATCACCAGGCCGCGCTTGGTCAGCGCCAGCTTCTTGAGGATTTCCGGGAGCTTCAGCTCTTCCAGGGTCGGGATGTTGGTCTCGATCCGGCGCAAAACCATGCCCACCAGGTTGCGCTGGTAGAAGGCACTGACCCGGAAGCGGCCGATGCCGCGGGCGCTGATGGCGAAGTTGCACTCATGGTTCTCGGCGAAGTCGCGGCGCTGCTGCTCGTTCATCACGCCTAGCACGGTCTCGCGGGTCTGTTCCGGCGACAACGGCGTCTTGGTCACCGGCATCACCCGGCCGTTGACCTTCATCGACGGCGGTACGCCGGCGGTGATGAACAGGTCGGAGCCGCCCTTTTCCACCATCAGGCGCAGCAGCTTTTCGAATTCCATGATGTTCTCGCTCACTCAGGGGCGCGCCGCGACGGCGAGCCGGATGCGGGCGAGCGGGCGCTGGACGCGCTCGCCGGCAAGGATAGGTAGGAATGCGCCTACGGTACCGCTCTCCCGCTCTTGAATCCTAGACGCAGTTCCGGGATTCGGGCGAAGCGCGGCGGATCGGCGCCAGGATCAGAAGTTTTCCGGGATCTTCGCCTTCTCGCGGGCGTTCTCGCGGCTGATCAGGCCCTTGGCGACCAGGCCCTTGAGGCACATGTCGAGGGTCTGCATGCCCAGCGAGCCGCCGGTCTGGATCGCCGAATACATCTGCGCGACCTTGTCCTCGCGGATCAGGTTGCGGATCGCCGGGGTGCCGATCATGATCTCGTGGGCCGCCACCCGGCCGCCGCCGATCTTCTTGATCAGGGTCTGCGAGATCACCGATTGCAGCGACTCGGAGAGCATCGAGCGGACCATGGCCTTTTCCTCGGCCGGGAACACGTCGACCACCCGGTCGATGGTCTTCGCCGCCGAGGTGGTGTGCAGGGTGCCGAATACCAGGTGGCCGGTCTCCGCCGCGGTCAGGGCCAGGCGGATGGTCTCCAGGTCGCGCATCTCGCCGACCAGGATGATGTCCGGGTCCTCCCGCAGCGCCGAGCGCAGCGCTTCGCTGAAGCCGAGGGTGTCGCGATGCACCTCGCGCTGGTTGACCAGGCACTTCTTCGATTCGTGGACGAATTCGATCGGGTCCTCGATGGTGAGGATGTGGTGGTACTTGGTGTTGTTCAGGTAGTCGAGCATCGCCGCCAGGGTGGTGGACTTGCCCGAACCGGTCGGCCCGGTGACCAGTACCAGCCCGCGCGGGACGTCTGAAACACGTTTGAACACTTCTCCCATGCCAAGCTCCTCCATGGTCAGTACCTTGGAGGGAATGGTCCGGAATACCGCGCCGGCGCCACGGTTCTGGTTGAAGGCGTTGACCCGGAAACGCGCGACGCCCGGCACCTCGAAGGAGAAGTCGGTCTCGAGGAATTCCTCGAAGTCCTTGCGCTGCTTGTCGTTCATGATGTCGTAGATCAGCGCATGCACCTGCTTGTGTTCCAGCGGTGGCAGGTTGATCCGGCGTACATCGCCATCCACCCGGATCATGGGCGGCAGGCCGGCGGAGAGGTGCAGGTCCGAAGCGCCCTGTTTGGCACTGAAGGCGAGCAGCTCGGTAATATCCATGGGACTCCCCAATTACAAGCAAGCAGGTAGAATGCCGCCAAAGCCGCCGTCTCGGACAAGGAAAACACCGGATGAGCCAGGGTGCTTCCAGGACACGCGTGGTGTCCTGCGCCAGACGCGGAACCTCGACACTGGAACAGGAAGATGGCCATCGAGGCCGGCGGTTTCGAGGGCGTCGAGCCGACGCCGACCGCACTTCCATAGGGCGCAGGTAATGTCCACGATAGCAGAGAATATTGCAAAGGTTGCCGCGCGCATCCGTGAGGCAGCGCAAGCTGCGGGGCGCGATCCGGCCACGGTCGGCCTGCTCGCCGTGAGCAAGACCAAGCCCGCCGCCGCGGTGCGCGAGGCGCACGCCGCCGGCCTTCGCGACTTCGGCGAAAACTACCTGCAGGAGGCCCTCGGCAAGCAGGCCGAACTGGCCGACCTGCCCTTGAACTGGCACTTCATCGGCCCCATCCAGTCGAACAAGACGCGGCCCATCGCCGAGCACTTCCAGTGGGTGCACTCGGTGGACCGGTTGAAGATCGCGCAGCGCCTGTCGGAGCAACGCCCGGCCGGGCTGCCGCCCCTGAATGTCTGCCTGCAGGTCAACGTCAGCGGCGAAGCCAGCAAGTCCGGCTGCGCCCCCGGGGACCTGCCGGCCCTGGCCGAGGCCGTGAAGCAACTGCCCAACCTCCGATTGCGTGGCCTGATGGCCATCCCCGAACCCACCGCCGAACGCGCCGCGCAACACGCCGCGTTCGCCCGCCTGCGCGAACTGCTGCTGGACCTGAACCTTGGCCTGGACACCCTGTCCATGGGCATGAGCGACGACCTCGAGGCGGCCATCGGCGAAGGTGCAACCTGGGTCCGCATCGGTACCGCCCTGTTCGGCGCCCGCGACTACGGCGCGCCGGCTTCTTGAAGGAATCCCCTATGAGCACACCCCGCATAGCGTTCATCGGCGCCGGCAACATGGCCGCCAGCCTGATCGGCGGCCTGCGCGCCCAAGGCGTGCCGGCGGCGCAGATCCGCGCCAGCGACCCGGGCGCCGAGCAACGCGCGAAGATCGCCGGCGAGTTCGCCATCGACGTGGTCGAGTCCAACGCCGAGGCCGTGGCCGACGCCGACGTCGTGGTCCTGTCGGTCAAGCCGCAGGCCATGAAAGCCGTGTGCCAGGCCTTGGCGCCGGCGCTGAAGCCGGAGCAGCTGATCGTCTCCATCGCCGCCGGCATCCCCTGCGCCAGCCTCGAAGCCTGGCTCGGCCAGCCGCGCCCGGTGGTCCGCTGCATGCCCAACACCCCGGCGCTGCTGCGCCAGGGTGCCAGCGGGCTGTACGCCAACGCGCAGGTCAGCGCCGCGCAACGCGAGCAGGCCGGGCAGTTGCTGTCCGCGGTGGGCATCGCCCTGTGGCTGGACGACGAAGCGCAGATCGACGCGGTGACCGCGGTGTCGGGCAGCGGCCCGGCGTATTTCTTCCTGCTGATGCAGGCCATGACCGACGCCGGCGAGAAGCTCGGCCTGTCCCGCGAGACAGCCTCGCGCCTGACCCTGCAGACCGCCCTCGGCGCGGCGCAGATGGCGCTGTCCAGCGAGGTCGAGCCGGCCGAACTGCGGCGCCGGGTGACTTCGCCCAACGGCACCACCGAGGCGGCGATCAAATCCTTCCAGGCCAACGGCTTCGAAGCACTGGTGGAGCAGGCCCTGAACGCCGCCAGCCAGCGCTCCGCCGAGCTGGCCGAACAGCTTGGCCAATAAGGAGTAGTCGATGATCGGCCTCAACACCGCTGCTATCTATATCCTCCAGACCCTCGGCAGCCTCTACCTGCTGATCGTGCTGCTGCGCTTCATCCTGCAACTGGTCCGCGCGGACTTCTACAACCCCCTCAGCCAGTTCATCGTGCGCGCCACCAAGCCGCTGCTGAATCCGCTGCGGCGGATCATCCCCGGCTTCGGCGGGATCGACCTGGCCTCGCTGGTGCTGGCGATCCTGATCCAGCTGGTGCTGATGATCCTGATCCTGATGCTGATGGGCTACGGCGTCGGCGGCTTCATCATGCAACTGCTGATCTGGTCGATCATCGCCGTCACCTCGCTGTTCCTGAAGGTGTTCTTCTTCGCCCTGATCATCAGCGTGATCCTTTCCTGGGTCGCCCCGGGCAGCTACAACCCCGGCGCGCAACTGGTGAACCAGATCTGCGAACCGCTGCTGATGCCGTTCCGCAAGCTCCTGCCGAACCTCGGCGGACTGGATCTCTCGCCGATCTTCGCGTTCCTCGCGCTGAAGCTGATCGACATGCTGGTGATCAACAACCTGGCGGCCATGACCGGCATGCCCCAGCAGTTGAGCATCTTCCTCTGAGCTTCTACCGCTGGGACGGCGAGGATCTGCTCCTCGATTGCCACCTGCAGCCCAAGGCGAGCCGCGACGAGTTCGCCGGGCTGCACGGCGAGCGCCTGAAGATCCGCCTCACCGCACCGCCGGTGGAAGGCAAGGCCAACGCCCATCTGCTGGCCTTCCTCGGCAAGGCCTTCGGCGTGGCCAAGAGCCTGGTCAGCCTCGAAAGCGGCGAGCTGAACCGGCAGAAACGGGTGCGCATCCGCCGTCCGACCCGACTGCCGGAGGAACTGGGGATCGCCGCTCGACCCGCTTGACCGACCTTACGTGCAGGAATGTGAAGCAGGCCAATTGACGCCCCCCCGCTCCCCCGCATAATCCACGCCATCCTTCCCCCGCCGGTCCCGCGCCCTGGAGCCCCTGGATGAGCATGGAAAGACTCAGCCATCAAATCGACGCCTACGTCGCCTGGAAGCGCGAGCTGATGCGGGAAATCACCCGCTATCGCGGCTGGCTGGAGCGCAGCCGGCTGAACAGCCCGGCGGTCGAGGCCAAGCTCGAACGCGCCCTGCGCCAACTGCGCGCGGACCACATCACCCTGGCCTTCGTCGGCGAGTTCTCGCGTGGCAAGACCGAGCTGATCAACAGCCTGTTCTTCGCCGGCTACGGCCAGCGCATGCTGCCGTCCCACGCCGGGCGCACCACCATGTGCCCGACAGAGCTGTTCCACGATCCGCGCGCCGAGCGCAGCTACAGCTACATCCGCCTGCTGCCGATCGAGACGCGCCTGGCCGACGCCAGCGTCGCCCAGTTCAAGCGCGTGCCGCGCCACTGGGTGAACATTCCACTGGACACCGGCGACCCGGAGGGCATGGCCCAGGCCTTCGCCCAGGTCGCCAAGACCAAGGCGCTGCCGGTGGAACAGGCGATCCAGCTCGGCTTCCACCCGGACGCCCTGGAAACCGCCGACGAGCCCGACCAGGTGCGCGTCCCGGCCTGGCGCCACGCCCTGGTCAACTTCGACCACCCGCTGCTGCGCCAGGGCCTGCGGATCCTCGACACGCCCGGCCTGAACGCCCTCGGCAGCGAGCCGGAGCTGACCCTGTCGATGCTGCCCAACGCCCAGGCGATCCTGTTCCTGCTGTCCGCCGACGCCGGTGTCACCGCCTCGGACATGGAAATCTGGCAGAAGTACATCCAGCCACTGCGCGAGGACGGCCACAGCAGCCTGTTCGCCGTGCTGAACAAGATCGACGTGCTCTGGGACGACCTCTCCGGCGAGCGCTTCGTACAGAACGCCATCCGCCTGATCCAGGACGGCACGGCCCGCCAGCTCGGCCTGCAGCGCGGCGACGTGCTGCCGCTTTCGGCGAAGCAGGCGCTGCTGGCCAAGGTCCGCGGCGAACCGGCGCTGCTCGAACGCAGCCGCCTGGACCGGCTGGAAGCGCTGCTCTGCGAGCGCATCGTCGCGCAGAAGGAAGCGCTGCTGGAGAACGCCGTGCTCGGCCAGGTCCTCGGCCTGCTGCACAACAGCCAGCATCTGCTGCGCCTGCGCCTGGAAAAGGTCGAGGAACAGCGTGCGCTGCTCGACGACAAGCAGCGCGACAGCGGCCAACTGCTGTTCGAACTGACCGCGAAGACCAAGGACGACCACGGCCGCCACCACCGCCGCCTGCTCAACCTGAAGACCAACCAGCGCCTGCTGCAGCACCAGGGCGCGACGCTGCGCGAGACGATCCGCAGCGAACGCATGGAACAGCACCTGCAGAAGGTGCGGCGCAACCTCAACGGCAGCCTGACCACGGTCGGCATCAACCAGGCGATCCTGGCGTTCTTCCGCGCGGTGGAGCACGACCTCGACAACCTCGAGCACGAAGCCGGCATGGCCAACCGCATGGTCGCCGCCATCTACCGCCGGCACAACGAGGAGAACCCGCTCTACGCCCTCGACGCACCGCAGCTGCGGGTCCAGCGCTACCAGCGCGAACTGTTGCAGTTGAAGAAGAAGGGCGACCAGTTCCGCCTGCAACTGAAGACCGTGCTTACCGAGCAACGCCTGCTGACCCGGCGCTTCTTCGCCACCCTGGTGCAGGAAGTGGTCGGCCTGCACCAGCGCCTGCGCGAGGAAACCGAGCGCTGGGGCAACGACGCGCTGATGCCGCTGATGCAGCACACCCTGGAAAACAAACAGTTGCTCGAAAGCCATATGCTCCGCCTCAAGGGGCTGGCCCAGGAGACCCAGCAGGTACGCCAGCGCAGCCAGGCCTTCGCCGGGTTCGCCGAGGAATTGCAGGAACAGTTGCGCGAAGCCGGCGACATCCTCCGCCAGTTGCGCCGCCCCTCGCCCCTGCAGCGCCAGGCCAAGGTGGTCAACCTGCCCGGCTCGCAGCGCGCCTGAACCCCGCTCCCACGGCGCGCGCCAGCGCGCTTGCCGCTGGGGGCGACGCTCTTTAGACTGGCGCCCTCCTTTGTTCGAGAGCAGGGTCGATGCCCACAGTCTTCCCCGACGACTCCGTCGGTCTGGTCTCCCCCCAGACGCTGCACTTCAACGAACCGCTCGAGCTGACCAGCGGCAAGTCCCTGGCCGAGTACGACCTGGTGATCGAAACCTACGGCGAGCTGAATGCCACGCAGAGCAACGCGGTGTTGATCTGTCACGCGCTCTCCGGCCACCACCATGCCGCCGGCTACCACAGCGTCGACGAGCGCAAGCCGGGCTGGTGGGACAGTTGCATCGGTCCGGGCAAGCCGATCGACACCCGCAAGTTCTTCGTCGTTGCCCTCAACAATCTCGGCGGTTGCAACGGCTCCAGCGGCCCCGCCAGCATCAATCCGGCGACCGGCAAGGTCTACGGCGCGGACTTCCCGATGGTCACGGTGGAAGACTGGGTGCATAGCCAGGCGCGCCTGGCAGACCGCCTCGGCATCCGCCAGTGGGCCGCGGTGGTCGGCGGCAGCCTCGGCGGCATGCAGGCGCTGCAATGGACCATCAGCTATCCCGAGCGCGTCCGTCATTGCCTGTGCATCGCCAGCGCACCGAAGCTGTCGGCGCAGAATATCGCCTTCAACGAAGTCGCCCGGCAGGCGATTCTTTCCGACCCGGAGTTCCTCGGCGGCTACTTCCAGGAACAGGGCGTGATTCCCAAGCGCGGCCTCAAGCTGGCGCGGATGGTCGGCCATATCACCTACCTGTCCGACGACGCCATGGGCGCCAAGTTCGGCCGCGTACTGAAGACCGAGAAGCTCAACTACGACCTGCACAGCGTCGAGTTCCAGGTCGAGAGCTACCTGCGCTACCAGGGCGAGGAGTTCTCCACCCGCTTCGACGCCAATACCTACCTGCTGATGACCAAGGCGCTGGACTACTTCGACCCCGCCGCCGCCCACGGCGACGACCTGGTACGCACCCTGGAGGGCGTCAAGGCGGACTTCTGCCTGATGTCCTTCACCACCGACTGGCGTTTCTCGCCGGCCCGCTCGCGGGAAATCGTCGACGCCCTGATCGCGGCGAAAAAGAACGTCAGCTACCTGGAGATCGACGCCCCGCAAGGCCACGACGCCTTCCTCATGCCGATCCCCCGGTACCTGCAAGCCTTCAGCGGTTACATGAACCGCATCAGCGTGTGAGGACCCGATGCGCGCCGATCTCGAAATCATCCAGGAATGGATTCCCGCCGGCAGCCGCGTCCTCGACCTCGGCTGCGGCGACGGTGAACTCCTGGCCTGGCTGCGCGACCACAAGCAGGTCAGCGGCTACGGCCTGGAGATCGACCCCGACAACATCGCCCGTTGCATCGAAAACGGGGTGAACGTGATCGAGCAGGACCTCGACAAGGGCCTGGGCAACTTCGCCAGCGACAGCTTCGACGTGGTGGTGATGACCCAGGCGCTACAGGCCGTGCACTATCCCGACAAGATCCTCGAAGAGATGCTGCGGGTCGGCAAGACCTGCATCATCACCTTCCCCAACTTCGGCCACTGGCGCTGCCGCTGGTACCTGGCGCGCAACGGCCGGATGCCGGTCTCCGAGTTCCTGCCGTATACCTGGTACAACACGCCGAACATCCATTTCTGCACCTTCCAGGACTTCGAGCGCCTGTGCCGCCAGTTGCGCATGCGCGTGCTCGATCGCCTGGCCGTGGACCGTGACCACCGGCATGGCTGGGCCAGCCGGCTGTGGCCTAATCTATTGGGTGAGATTGGAATCTACCGGGTCACCGGACCCGGAGTGCAGACCCGCAACCTCGCCGTCTAGGAACGCGCCGGGCTGCGGGCCAGGGCCGGGCGCCCCTCCGCTCGTCCTCGGGAGAGCGCTGCCGAAGCCGGCCAAGGCCGCCGGCAGCAGACCATGGACAACGTCCATGCCACCTTTCAGGAGAAACCACCATGCGCCGCTTCACCGCTTTCGTCCTCGGCCTCTGCCTGAGCCTGCCGGTCCTCGCCGAGCAGGTGCAGCGCTTCGGCGACCTGGACGTCCACTACAACGTGTTCAACTCCAGCTTCCTCCAGCCCAACGTGGCCAGCGCGGTCGGCCTGGTACGCAGCAAGGCGCAGGGCGTGATCAACGTGGTGCCGATGGAGAAAGGCAAGCCGGTGGAGGCCAGCGTGACCGGCTCGGCCAAGGACCTGACCGGCAAGGTCATCCCCCTGGAGTTCCGCCGGGTCAGCGAGGAAGGCGCCATCTACAACCTGGCGCAATTCCCGATCAGCCAGCGCGAGACCCTGGTCTTCACCATCAAGGTCGAGGCCAAGGGCGAACCTGCGCAAACCTTCAGTTTCAACAAGGAAATCTTCCCGGACGAATGATCAAGCTCGAACAGCTGGTGCTGGCCAGCCACAATGCCGGCAAACTCAAGGAACTCCAGGCCATGCTCGGCGCCAGCGTGAAGGTGCGCTCGATCGGCGAGTTCAGCCAGGTGGAACCGGAGGAAACCGGTCTTTCCTTCGTCGAGAACGCCATCCTCAAGGCACGCAACGCCGCACGCCTCTCCGGCCTGCCGGCGCTGGCCGACGACTCCGGGCTGGCGGTGGACTTCCTCGGCGGCGCGCCGGGCATCTACTCGGCGCGCTATGCCGACGGCCGGGGCGACGCGGCGAACAACGCCAAGTTGCTGGAGGCCATGAAGGATGTCCCGGACGCCGAGCGTGGCGCGCAGTTCGTCAGCGTGCTGGCGCTGGTGCGCCACGCCGACGACCCGCTGCCGATCTTCTGCGAGGGCATCTGGGAAGGCCGCATCCTCCGCGAAGCCCGCGGCGCCCACGGCTTCGGCTACGACCCGCTGTTCTGGGTGCCGGAACGCGACTGCTCCAGCGCCGAGCTGGCGCCCGAGGAGAAGAACCGCCTCAGCCACCGGGCCCGCGCCATGGCCCTGCTCAAGCGGCGCCTGGGCCTCTGAGCCGCAGCCGTCGGCGCCGCCCCCGGGCGGCGTCGGCACGGCGTTTCGTCCGGCCGTCTTGGAGGTTGGCCGAACTCATGCCACGATAGCGCCCCGAAAACGCCCCCACCCCGCCCCGCCGTGACCCAAGCCGCCCCGTTCCAGCTCCCGCCCCTGGCCCTGTACGTGCACATCCCATGGTGCGTGCGCAAGTGCCCGTATTGCGACTTCAACTCCCACGCCGCTGGCCCGGAGCTGCCCGAAGAGGCCTATGTCGACGCCCTGCTCGCCGACCTGGAGCAGGACCTGCGCCATGTCCACGGCCGGCGCCTGGGTTCGATCTTCTTCGGCGGCGGCACGCCCAGCCTGTTCTCGGCCAAGGCGCTGGGCCGGCTACTGGAAGGCGTCGAGCGCAGGGTCGGCTTCGCCGACGGTATCGAGATCACCCTGGAAGCCAATCCCGGCACCTTCGAACAGGTCAAGTTCGCCGACTACCGGCGCCTCGGCATCAATCGCCTGTCCATCGGCGTGCAGAGCTTCCAGGCCGACAAGCTGCAGGCCCTGGGGCGCATCCACGACGGCGCCGAGGCAGTGCGCGCCGCCGACATGGCGCGCCAGGCCGGCTTCGACAACTTCAACCTCGACCTGATGCACGGCCTGCCCGGGCAGAGCCTCGACGACGCCCTGGCCGACCTGCGCCAGGCCCTCGCCCTGGCCCCCACGCACCTCTCCTGGTACCAACTGACCATGGAGCCGAACACGGTGTTCTGGAGCCAGCCGCCGGAGCTGCCCGAGGACGATATCCTCTGGGACATCCAGGAAGCCGGCCAGGCCCTGCTCGACGAGCACGGCTACCGCCAGTACGAGACCTCCGCCTACGCTCGCGACGGCCTGCGCGCCCGGCACAACCTGAACTACTGGAGCTTCGGCGACTTCCTCGGCATCGGCGCCGGCGCCCACGCCAAGCTGAGCGCGCCGGACGGACGCATCGCGCGGACCTGGAAGACCCGTCTGCCGAAGGACTACCTCAACCCGCAAAAGGCCTTCCAGGCCGGCGAGCGGCCGCTGGAAGCGGCCGACCTGCCATTCGAGTTCATGATGAACGTGCTGCGCCTGGTCGACGGTGTCCCCGCCGCGCTCTACCCGCAGCGCACCGGCCAGCCACTGGCGGCGATCGCCGATGCCTGCGCCACCGCGCGCGACGCCGGGCTGCTCGCCGACGACCCGCAGCGCCTGCGTCCCAGCGAGCGCGGCCAGCTGTTCCTCAACGACCTGCTGCAACATTTCCTGCCGTGACGACGGATGCACGCCCATCCGTGCCGGCAGGCAGGTAAACTCCGCCGACCGACACGCCGATTCGTTACAAGGAACCCTCGATGGATTACGCGCTGGACCTGATCGCCACCCTGTCGCGCTGGAGCCGCAGCCACCTGTCGGACATTTCCCTGGCCATCATGGCCACCCTGCTGGTGCTGTTCGGCCCGGCCATCAACGCCTGGGTACAGCAGCGCATCGGCAGCCTCAACTTCGTCTTCCGCACCCTGCTGTTCGTGTTGATCTGCGCGGTCGGCTACGGCCTGGCGATGGTCTTCGTCACCCCCTGGCTGGCCAAGGGCCTCGGCTACTTCAACAACTACACCCTGGCGCCCGTGCTCCTGCTAGTGTTCTTCGTGATCGGCATGATCGCCGATCGCAGCTGAGCCCCCGGTCTCCCGGCGGCCAGCGCCGTCCCCAAGAGCGTCATGGCCTCCGGGAGCCCGCATGAAACCGATCAAGCACCTCTACCTGCATTTCACCGACGGCCAGCGCCTGTCGCTGCGCTTCCCACGCCAGCAGGACGACCCGGCCGAGGTCGCCCGCAGCATCCGCCAGCAACTGGACACGCCCTATCTCAGCGTCGAGGTCGACGGCGACCTGCTGCTGATCCCGCGGGACAGCATCAAGTACCTGCAGATCAGCCCGGCGCCGGCGCGCCTGGACGACGACGGCACGCTGCGCGGCGCCGAGCTGATCGTCTGAGGGCCGTCCGCCTCAGTTACCCTCCCGGCGCAGCGCCTGCGGGGTGAAGTCGCGCGGCCCGAGCTACGCGCCGAAGTCGTACATCGGCTCGTTGTTGTCCAGCCCATCGACGAAGTAGCGGCCGCCCTTGAAGTCGTAGATCGCTTCCAGGGTGCTGGAGACCAGCGGCACATCGTAGTAGTTGATCGGATGGACCTCCTGGGCCCGGGTCAGCACGCCATCCTTGTCGTAGATGTCGGTGGCGAGGATCTGCCAGCTGTCTTCGTCGAGGTAGAAGCGGCGCTTGGCGTAGGGATGGCTGAAGCCCTTGCGCAGGGTCGCCTCGACCACCCAGACGCGATGCAGCTCGTAGCGCAGCAGGTCGGGATTGATGAAGCGGCTCTTGAGGATGTCGCCATAGGCGAGGCCCTTCTGGTGCACCGCGTAGCTGTTGTAAGGCACCAGCATCTCGCGCTTGCCGAGCAACGCCCACTCGTAGTGGTCCGGTGCGCCGTTGTAGACATCCACGGTGTCCGCCGTGGCCATGCCGTTGGTATCCGGCTGCAGGCTGTCGTAGGCCAGGGTCGGCAAGCGCCGCACGCGCCGCTCGCCACGGTTGAAGCGCCAGGCCTTGCGGATCGACAGCACCTGGTCGAGGGTTTCCTGCACCACCAGCGCCGAACCGGCCAGGCGCGCCGGCGCGACCACCTTGTACTTGTAGTAGAACAACGTGTTGTCGAGGTTCTCCGGGATCATCCCCTCGCGGCCATAGACGAAGTACAGGTAGCGGTCGAGCTTGAGCAGGTTGTAGCTGCCGTTGGCCAGCACCGCCGCCTGGTTGGTCTGCAGGTGCAGTTGCTCGCCGCGGTAGCGCATGATGTGGTTCCAGATCGCTTCCTGGCCGCTCTGCGGCAGGGGGAAGGGCACGCCGGCGGCAGCGCCCTGCACGCCGTTGCCATCGGCGATCAGCTCGGCGCGGCTGGCGTTGGCGCGGGTAGCGTCGTACAGGCGCTGCGGCAGGGATGCGCTGCGGCGGGTGGGGAAGACCCGCAGGTGGTAGTCCGGGTTGGCCTGCAGCAGGGCCTGGGTGCCCGGCGTCAGCAGCGTCTGGTAGGCGGCCATGTTGCGGCTGTCGACGACCAGGCGCGGACGATCGGCGGCGAACGGGTCGAGGTGATGCATGCCGGGCCGGTAGCCGGCCGGCGCCTGGGTGATGCCGCCGGTCCAGGGCGGGATGCTGCCATCGGCGTTGCCGGCCCGCTCCGCTCCCAGCGGGGTCAGGTCCTGGCCCAGGCGTGCGGCCTGGACTTCGTCTACCTTGGCCTGCGCCGCCCAGGCGCAACCGGCCCCGAGCAACAGGATGCCCAGTTTCTTCAACACAGCAGTCTCCTTTGCAGCCGGCCGAGCCGTGCCGCTCTTATTATTGGATCCGGCCGAAGCCGGGAAACGTGCAGCTTGAAGGTGAGGTCCGCCGGGTGTTCCCGGTCTGCTTGGAGTCCCGGTGCCGGTTCGGCGCCAGGGGTACGTCGCTGGTGCGGTGGATCAGTCGACGCGCTCGAACTTGAGGTCCCAGACGCCATGCCCCAGGCGCTCCCCGCGCCGTTCGAACTTGGTCACCGGGCGCTCTTGCGGGCGCGGTACGAAGCGACCGTCTTCGGCCTGGTTGCGGTAGCCCGGCGCCGCGCTCATGACGTCCAGCATGTGCTCGGCATAGGGCTCCCAGTCGGTGGCCATGTGCAGGACGCCGCCGACCTTCAGCTTGCGCCGCACCAGTTCGGCGAATTCCGGCTGGACGATCCGCCGCTTGTGGTGGCGCTTCTTGTGCCAGGGATCGGGGAAGAACAGCAGCAGCCGATCGAGGCTGGCGTCGGCCACGCAGTGGCGCAGCACTTCCAGCGCGTCGGAGCTATACACCCGCACATTGCCCAGGCCCTGGGTCAGCAGGCCGTTGAGCAGCGCGCCGACGCCCGGCTTGTGCACCTCGACGCCGATGAAGTCGATGTCAGGCGCGGCGGCGGCCATTTCCAGGGTGGAATGGCCCATGCCGAAGCCGATCTCGAAAGTCCGTGGCGCCTGGCGGCCGAAGATCGCGTCGAAGTCCTGGACCTTATCGCTCAGTTCCAGGCCGAACTTCGGCCAGCCCAGATCGAGGCCACGCTGCTGGCCTTCGGTCATGCGCCCGGCGCGCATCACGAAGCTCTTCACGGTACGCATCGGCCGTGCTTCGTCGTGTTCCGCCAGGGAGTCCTGGGCCGGGGATTGCGGGGTATCGCTCATGGAAAAGAAAACCTTGCTAGAGACAGAAGGGCGGGCTGCCTGCCGGACGCTTCCCGCATCCGGCGGACAGCCCGCCCCTGGTGGTCGGTATCAGTCGATCAGGCCGTCCAGCGGCGACGAGGCGCTGGCATACAGCTTGCGCGGCATGCGTCCGGCCAGGTAGGCGAGACGACCGGCGACGATCGCGTGCTTCATGGCCTCGGCCATCATCACCGGGTCCTTGGCATGGGCGATGGCGGTGTTCATCAGCACCGCCTCGCACCCCAGCTCCATGGCGATCGCTGCATCGGAAGCGGTGCCCACGCCGGCGTCGACCAGCACCGGGACCTTGGCTTCCTCGAGGATGATGCGCAGGTTGTAGGGGTTGCAGATACCCAGGCCGGAGCCGATCAGGCCGGCCAGCGGCATCACCGCGATGCAGCCGATCTCGGCCAGCTGGCGGGCGATGATCGGGTCGTCGCTGGTGTACACCATCACGTCGAAGCCGTCCTTCACCAGTTGCTCGGCGGCCTTGAGGGTCTCGACGACATTGGGGAACAGGGTCTTCTGGTCGGCGAGGACTTCCAGCTTGACCAGGTTGTGCCCGTCCAGCAGCTCGCGGGCCAGGCGGCAGGTGCGCACGGCCTCGACCGCGTCATAGCAGCCGGCGGTGTTCGGCAGGATGGTGTAGCGATCCGGCGGGATCACATCCAGCAGGTTCGGCTCGTCGGGATTCTGCCCGATGTTGGTGCGCCGCACCGCCACCGTGACGATCTCCGCTCCGGAGGCCTCGATGGCCCGGCGGGTCTCGTCGAGGTCCTTGTACTTGCCGGTCCCCACCAGCAGGCGCGAGCCATAGGTACGGCCGGCGATGACGAAGGGGGTATCGGTACTGGATGCTTGGCTCATCGGATGACTCCTGGATGGAAAGGCTTGCGGGGCCGATGGAAGGGTTCGGGGGCCAGGCCTAGCCGCCGCCGATGGCGTGGACGATCTCCACGCGGTCGCCATCCTTGAGCGCGGTGCTGGCGTGCTGGCTGCGCGGCACGATATCCAGGTTCAGCTCGACGGCCACGCGGCGGCCGCCAAGCTCCAGGCGGGCCAGCAGGTCCGCGACGCTCTGCGCGTCGGGCAGCTCGAAGGGCTCGCCGTTCAGTTGAATCTGCATGGCTGGACGGTCACGAAAGTGAAAGGGAGCGGCATTCTAGCCCGATCCACCCCGATGACCAAGGCGCCTTGTCGACAAGTGCGCCGCCTGAGGCAACCGGTCTCAGGCGCTGCCCAGGCGCCAGGCGGCCAGCCCCAGGCACAGCCAGCCAGCGAGGAAGGAGACGCCGCCGAACGGGGTGACGATGCCGAGCTTGCCGACGCCACTGAGGGCCAGCAGGTAGAGGCTGCCGGAGAACAGCAGGATGCCCAGCGTGAACAGGCCACCCGCCGCGCTCACCAGGCGGCCGTCCAGGCGGGTGGCGAGCAGCGCCACGCCGAACAGCGCCAGGGCGTGGATCAACTGGTAGTGCACGCCGGTCTGGAATACCGCCAGGTACTCGGCGCTGAGCTGCTTCTTCAGGCCGTGGGCGGCGAACGCCCCGAGGGCCACGCCGGTAAAACCGAAAAATGCCGCCAACAACAGGAAGGGACGAAGCATGGACAAGACTCCGGTGATAGCATCCAGCCCGCTATAATGGCCGCCCCCTTCTTCCAAGCCAAGCCGCGCATGTTGCGATCCCTGTTCCGCCGCCTGTTCAAGTACCTGCTCTGGTTCATGGCCGCCAGCGTCGTGCTGGTCGCGGTCCTGCGCTGGGTGCCGCCACCGGGGACCATGGTCATGGTCGAACGCAAGATCGGCTCCTGGGTCGACGGCCAGCCCATCGACCTGCAGCGCGACTGGCGCTCCTGGGAGCAGTTGCCGGACAGCCTGAAGGTCGCGGTGATCGCCGGCGAGGACCAGCACTTCGCCGAGCACCACGGCTTCGACCTGCCGGCCATCCAGCAGGCCCTCGCGCACAACGAGCGCGGCGGCAGTATCCGTGGCGCCAGTACGCTCAGCCAGCAGGTGGCGAAGAATGTCTTCCTCTGGTCCGGGCGCAGTTGGCTGCGCAAGGGCCTGGAGGCCTGGTTCACCCTGCTGATCGAGACGCTCTGGACCAAGCAGCGGATTCTCGAGGTCTACCTGAACAGCGCCGAATGGGGCCCGGGCGTCTTCGGCGCGCAGGCTGCGGCACGCTATCACTTCGGCCTCGACGCCGAGCGCCTGAGCCGCACCCAGTCCAGCCAGCTCGCCGCGGTGCTGCCCAGCCCGCTGAAATGGAGCGCGGCCAGGCCAGGACCCTACGTGCGCCAGCGCGCGGCCTGGATTCGCCAGCAGATGTGGCAATTGGGCGGCGACGACTACCTGCTGCGCCTGGAGCGCTGAAAGCTCAACGCGGCGGTTGTTCCAGGGCCTGGCGCGGCACCGCGAGCATCAGCCGCAAGTCGTCGTCCGGCAGGTGCGCGGTCAGGCCCAGTTGCGGATAGACCCAGGCCTCGCCCTGGGCCAGTTGCAGGCGCAGGCGCGGCTGGCCGAGACTGGCCAGCAGCCGCTCGGCGCCGACCCTGCCTTCGGGAATCATGCTCAGCGCCACGATCGGCTTGTCGCCCAACTGTCCTTCCAGCCCGGCGCTCAATGGCTGCGGCGCACTGCCAGGCTGCAACGCGGATGCCCGCTGCAGGCTCAGTTGCTCCTCGGCGCTCAGTCCCAGCTCGCCCTCCACCCGCCAGGGGCCGCCGTCGCCCAGCAGGCGGCCGCGGAAGGCCAGGCGCACGCCATCCAGGCGCGGGTCCACCCACAACTCGCCATCCACCGCGTCGTGCAACTGGCGCAGGGTCAAGGCGTTGTCCGCCAACGGCGCCAGCACCTGCTCCTGCCAGTCGGCCAGCCACGGCAACGGCCGCGCCGGTTCCGGCGTACGGACCAGCCAGGCGCCGACGACGAAGGTCAGGACCGCCAGCGACAGGTAGAACAGCCAGCGGGTATTGCGCGGCATGGGATTCCTCCGGGCAGAAAAAAACCGCACCCTTGCGGGGTGCGGTTTTCGCGTGGCACGGCGATCAGGCGAGAATCCGCCCTTTCAGCTTGCTCATGGCGTTCTTTTCCAGCTGCCGGATACGCTCGGCGGAGACGTTGTACTTTTCCGCCAGGTCGTGCAGCGTGGCCTTCTCCTCGGACAGCCAGCGCTGCTGGAGAATGTCGCGACTGCGCTCGTCGAGGCCTTCCAGCGCCTCGTGCAGGTTGGCGCTGGAGCTGTCGCTCCAGTCGGCGTCTTCCAACTGGCGCGCCGGGTCGTAGCGGTGGTCTTCGAGGTAATGCGCCGGCGACTGGTAGGCGCTCTCGTCGTCCGCGTCGGCGGCCGGGTCGAACGCCATGTCCTGGCCGGTCAGGCGGCTTTCCATCTCACGCACTTCGCGGGGCTCGACCCCCAGGCTCTCGGCGACGCGATGGACTTCCTCATTGTTCAACCAGGCCAGGCGCTTCTTCTGGCTGCGCAGGTTGAAGAACAGCTTGCGCTGCGCCTTGGTGGTGGCGACCTTGACGATCCGCCAGTTGCGCAGGATGAACTCGTGGATCTCCGCCTTGATCCAGTGCACGGCGAAGGACACCAGGCGAACGCCCATTTCCGGGTTGAAACGCTTCACGGCCTTCATCAGGCCGACGTTGCCTTCCTGGATCAGGTCGGCCTGGGCCAGGCCATACCCCGAATAACTCTTGGCGATATGAACAACGAAGCGCAGGTGCGCCAACACCATCTGCCGCGCCGCTTCCAGGTCTTGCTGATAGAAGAGGCGTTCGGCCAGTTCACGCTCCTGTTCCGGCGACAACAGCGGAATGCTGTTCACCGAGTGCACGTAGGCTTCCAGGTTTGCGCCTGGAACCAAGGCATGTACAGGTTGCAAAGAAGTGGTCATGCGAATCCTCCGATTCACGAAACTCGCGCAGTGTAGCACTCGGATATCTGACTGCAAGCGGGTGTATAAGTTCCTTTACAGCGACCCGCTGGCCGATCGTGATCCCCCTGTCCTCAGCGCGGCGCCAGCTCGCGCAGGTGGCGGGCCACGGCCAGCCAGGCGCCGACCCAGCCAAGCAGCACCGCGCCGACGGTCAGCGACAGGCCGTCGTCCAGCGGCACGCCCTGCAGGCCGAAGTCGCTGCCGTACAGCCCTGAAAGGTTGACCACCGAACCGTTCAGCCAGTTCAGCGAATAGGCCAGCAGCGCCCAGGACAGGATGCCCGCGCCCAGGCCGTACAACGCGCCCATGTACAGGAATGGCCGGCGCACGTATCCGTCCGTCCCGCCGACCAGCTTGATCACCTCGATTTCGTTACGGCGATTTTCGATGTGCAGGCGGATGGTGTTGCCCACCACCAGCAAGAGGGTCAGCACCAGCAGGATGGTCAGGCCGAAGACGAAGCGTTCGCCGAGCTTGAGGATCGCGCTCAGGCGCTCGACCCATACCAGGTCGAGCTGCGCCTGCTGCACATGAGGCAGCTCCGCGAGCTGCTGGCGCAGCGCCTCCAGGCCGGCCCGGTCGATCTGCTTGGGCGTGACCGAGATCACCGGCGGCAGCGGGTTCTCCGGCAGCTCCTTGAGCGCTTCGCCCAGGCCGGACTGTTCCTGCAATTCGCTGAGCGCCTGCTCGCGGCTGATCAATTGGGCCTCGATCACGTCCGGCAGGCGTTCGATCTGCTCGCGCAGGTCCTGGCCCTGGTCTTCGCTGGTCTTCAGGTCGAGGAACAGGGAGATCTGCGCCGCGCGCTGCCAGGAGCCGCCGAGCCGTTCGACATTGTTCAGCAGCAGCGAGAGGCCCATCGGCAGGCTCAGGGTGATACCCATCACCAGGCAGGTGAAGAAGCTGCCGAACGGGTGGCCGAACAACCGGCGCAGGCTGTCCACCAGGCTGGCGCGATGGCTTTCCAGGTAGGCGCTGAACGAGCCGCTCCAGTCGGTCTGTTCCTGGCTCGGTTTCTCGCGGGTCTTGCGTTCCGGTGCGCCCTCCTCGGGGCCACGGGGAAGATCGTTGGCGCTCATCAGGCCTCATCCTCACGGTCAGCGATGATCCGGCCACGCTGCAGGGTCAGCATGCGATGGCGCATACGGGCGATCAGGGCCAGGTCGTGGCTGGCGATCAGTACGGTGGTGCCCAGGCGATTGATATCCTCGAACACACCCATGATTTCCGAGGCGAGTCGCGGGTCGAGGTTGCCGGTGGGTTCGTCCGCCAGCAGCAGGGCCGGCTGGTGGACGATGGCGCGGGCAATGCCGACCCGCTGCTGCTGGCCGGTAGAAAGGTCGGAAGGCAACGCCTCGCCCTTTTCCTTCAGGTTCACCCGTTCCAGGGCCGAGGCCACGCGCTTGGCGATCTCCGGCTTGGGCATGCCGAGGATCTGCAGCGGCAGGGCGATGTTGTCCGCCACCGTACGATCGGTGAGCAGTTGGTGGTTCTGGAACACCACGCCGATCTGCCGGCGCAGGAAAGGGATCTGCGCGGTGGTGATGCGCCCCAGGTCCTGGCCGCCGAGCAACAGCTTGCCGCTGGTCGGTCGCTCCATCGCCAGGATGAGGCGCAGCAGGGTGCTCTTGCCGGCGCCGGAGTGGCCGGTGACGAAGAGGATCTCGCCACGGTGCACGCGGAAGGACACCTCGTGCAGGCCTACGTGGCCGTTGGGATAGCGTTTGCCGACCTGCTCGAAGCGGATCATGCGTTCTCCCGCTCTGCGAAGAGTGCCTGGACGAAGGCATCGGCCTCGAAGGTACGGAGATCGTCGATCCCCTCGCCGACACCGATATAACGGATCGGCAGGCCGAACTGCTTGGCCAGGGCGAAGATCACCCCGCCCTTGGCGGTGCCGTCCAGTTTGGTCAGGGCCAGGCCGGTCAGCTCCACCGCGAGGTTGAACTGCTTGGCCTGGTTGATGGCGTTCTGCCCGGTGCCGGCGTCGAGCACCAGCAGGACCTCATGGGGCGCCGTCTCGTCCAGCTTGCCGATCACCCGGCGCACCTTCTTCAGCTCCTCCATCAGATTGTCCTTGGTATGCAGGCGTCCGGCGGTATCGGCGATCAGCACGTCGATGCCGCGGGCCTTGGCGGCCTGCACCGCGTCGAAGATCACCGAAGCGGAGTCGGCGCCGGTGTGCTGGGCGATCACCGGGATGCGGTTGCGCTCGCCCCAGACCTGCAACTGCTCCACGGCGGCAGCGCGGAAGGTGTCGCCGGCGGCCAGCATGACCTTCTTGCCCTCGAGTTGCAGCTTCTTCGCCAGCTTGCCGATGGTGGTGGTCTTGCCCACGCCGTTCACCCCGACCACCAGGATCACATAGGGCTCGCGCGCGACGTCGACCTGCAACGGCTGCTCCACCGGGCGCAGCAGGCTGGCCAGCTCTTCCTGCAGCGCCTTGTACAGCGCGCCGCTGTCGGCCAGCTCCTTGCGCGCCACGCGCTTGGTCAGGTTCTGCACGATCAGGGTGGTGGCCTCGACGCCGACGTCGGCGGTCAGCAGGCGCGTCTCGATGTCGTCGAGCAGATCGTCGTCGATTTCCTTGCGACCGAGGAACAGGCTGGCCATGCCTTCGCCGATGCTGGCGCTGGTCTTGGACAGTCCCTGCCGGAGGCGGGCGAAGAAGCCCGGCCTGGTCGCCGGCTCGCTGACTGCCGGAGCGGCGGCCAGCGGCACAACGGGCTCGGGCTCGGGCTCGGGCTCGGGCTCGGGCTCGGCAGCCAGGATAGGCTCGGGTTGCGCGACGGGCGCCTCGGGCCGGGGCGAATGCTCCTCGGCCGACACTGGCCCGTCACTGGCGAGCGGCGCTTCGGCAACCGGCGCCGGCGGCTCGGCCGGCTCGGCAGCGGAGGGCTGCTGCCGACCTGGCTGTTCTGTCAGGGATTGCGCCACATCATCGGCAGGCGCGCGCTGCTCGGCGGCCGACGTCTCGGAGACCGGCTCGACAGGCTGATCGGCAGGCTGCTCGCCGGCTTGCGGCTTTTTCCGCCACCAGCCGAACAGACCTTTCTTTTCCCCGCCCTGCGGGGCCTTCTTGTCGTCGTTGGAACCAAACATGAATGCTTGTATCTCAAGGGAGCGGCACGGGACGTGGCCGCCCGGAAAACGGATGGGTATCCTAGCATCTCCTCGCCCGACGGGGCTAAGGGTCCTGCCCCGCAGTGACCTGAGACCCCGGTGGCGGCACGAAAGGTCCAGATCACCATGAAAACCCCAGCTCGCCGCCGCGTCGGCCTGCTCCTAGCCAGCCTTTGTCTCCCGCTTTTCGCCCAGGCGGCGGAAACCCAGCCCACCCACGAGTTCAGCCTCGACAACGGCCTGAAGGTCATAGTGCGTGAAGACCACCGCGCCCCGGTGGTGGTTTCCCAGCTCTGGTACAGGATCGGCTCCAGCTACGAGACACCCGGGCTCACCGGCCTGTCCCACGCCCTCGAACACATGATGTTCAAGGGCAGCCGCAAGCTCGGCCCGGGCGAAGCCTCGCGGGTGCTGCGCGACCTGGGTGCGGAAGAGAACGCCTTCACCACCGACGACTACACCGCCTATTACCAGGTCCTGGCCCGCGACCGCCTGCCGGTGGCGCTGGAGATGGAAGCCGACCGCATGGCCCACCTGAGCCTGCCGGCCGACCAGTTCAAGAGCGAGATCGAGGTGATCAAGGAGGAGCGCCGCCTGCGCACCGACGACAATCCCAACGCCCTCGCCTTCGAGCGCTTCAAGGCCGCCGCCTACCCGGCCAGCGGCTACCACACCCCGACCATCGGCTGGATGGCCGACCTGCAGCGCATGACCATCGACGACCTGCGCCACTGGTACGAATCCTGGTACGCGCCGAACAACGCCACCCTGGTAGTGGTCGGCGACGTCACCGCCGACGAGGTCAAGACCCTCGCCAAGCGCTACTTCGGCGAGATCCCCTGGCGCCAGCTGCCGCCGGCGCGCAAGCCGCTGGAACTGGCCGAGCCCGGCGAGCGTCGGCTCAAGCTGTACGTACGCACCCAGCTGCCGAACCTGATCATGGGCTTCAACGTGCCCAGCCTGGGCAGCAGCGAGAACCCTCGCGAAGTCAACGCCCTGCGCCTGATCGGCGCACTGCTCGATGGCGGCTACAGCGCCCGCCTGGCCTCGCGCCTGGAGCGCGGCGAGGAGCTGGTCGCCGGCGCCTCCACCTACTACGACGCGTTCAACCGCGGCGACAGCCTGTTCGTCCTCTCGGCCACGCCGAACGTGCAGAAGGGCAAGACCCTCGAGCAGGTCGAGGCCGGTCTGTGGAAGCAGCTCGACGACCTCAAGCAGAACCCGCCCAGCGCCGCGGAGATCGAGCGCGTGCGCGCGCAGATGATCGCCGGGATGGTCTACGAGAAGGACTCCATCGCCGCCCAGGCCAGCAGTATCGGCCAGTTGGAAAGCGTCGGCCTGTCCTGGAAGCTGATCGACCAGGACCTGGAGGCCCTCAGGGCAGTGACTCCGGACGATATCCAGAAAGCCGCCCGCACCTATTTCACCCCGTCGCGCCTGACCCTGGCGCAAGTGCTGCCTGTGAAGGCCGAGGAAAAGGAGGCCCGTCATGAGTGAGCGCACAGGGCTGCGTTATGGCCTGCTCGGCCTGATCGTCATCGCGTTGCTGGCCGCGCTGGCCTACTTCGTCGCGCGTCCCGTCCAGACCCCGGCGGCGGCCCATGCCGCGGCGGTCGAGGAAAACCAGTTGCAGTCGCTGAAGGACGTCGCCAAGCAGGCGCCGGTCCATCGCAAGCTGGACATCCAGGAATGGAAGACCGCCGAAGGTGCCAAGGTGCTGTTCGTCGAAGCCCATGAACTGCCGATGTTCGACCTGCGCCTGACCTTCGCCGCCGGCAGCAGCCAGGACGCCGGCACCCCCGGCCTGTCGATGCTGACCAACGCCATGCTCAACGAAGGCGTGCCGGGCAAGGACACCACTGCCATCGCCGCCGGCTTCGAGGACCTCGGCGCCTCGTTCAGCAACGGCTCCTACCGCGACATGGCGGTGGCCGGCCTGCGCAGCCTGTCCGATGCCGACAAGCGGACCCAGGCGCTGAAGCTGTTCGAACAGGTGATCGGCCAGCCGACCTTCCCCGAGGACGCCCTGGCACGCATCAAGAACCAGGTCCTGGCCGGTTTCGAGTACCAGAAGCAGAACCCCGGCAAGCTGGCCGGCCTGGAGCTGTTCAAGCGCCTCTATGGCGAGCATCCCTACGCGCACTCCAGCGACGGCGACGAAAAGTCCGTTCCACCGATCAGCCGCGAACAATTGCAGGCGTTCCACAAGAAGGCCTACGCCGCCGGCAACGTGGTCATCGCGCTGGTCGGCGACCTCTCGCGGCAGGAGGCCGAAGCGATCGCCGCGGAAGTCTCCAAGGCGCTGCCCCAGGGCCCGGCGCTGGCCAAGACCGTCCAGCCGGAAACGCCCAAGCCCGGCCTGACGCACATCGACTTCCCCTCCGAGCAGACCCACCTGATGCTCGCCCAGCTTGGCATCGACCGCCAGGATCCCGACTACGCGGCGCTCTACCTGGGCAACCAGATCCTCGGCGGCGGCGGCTTCGGCACCCGCCTGATGGACCAGGTGCGAGAAAAGCGCGGCCTGACCTACGGCATCTATTCCGGCTTCACCGCCATGCAGGCACGCGGTCCGTTCATGATCAACTTCCAGACCCGCGCCGAACTCAGCGAAGGTGCGCTGAAGCTGGTCCAGGACATCGTCCGCGACTACCTGGCCAACGGCCCGACCCAGAAGGAACTGGACGACGCCAAGCGCGAACTGGCCGGCAGCTTCCCGCTGTCCACCGCGAGCAACGCCGACATCGTCGGCCAGCTCGGCGCCATCGGTTTCTACGGCCTGCCGCTGGACTATCTGGAAAGCTTCCTCAAGCAGGTCGAGGGACTCAGCGTCGAACAGGTCAGGACCGCCATGGCCAAGCACCTGGACGCCGACGCCTTCGTCATCGTCAGCGCCGGCCCGAGCGTGCCGCAGAAACCCCTGCCGCCGCCCACCGCCAAGCCGGCCCCGCAACCCAGCGGCGTTCCGGAGCATTGATGAGCAAACCTACTGCGAAAGCCCCCGGCCGCCACGGCGGCCAGGGACAGCTGCGGATCATCGGTGGCGAATGGCGCAGCCGGCGTTTCGTCTTTCCCGACGGGCCCGGCCTGCGACCGACCCCGGACCGGGTCCGCGAGACCCTGTTCAACTGGCTGGCACCCTATGTCGAAGGCGCACGGGTGCTCGATCCCTTCGCCGGCAGCGGCGCGCTGTTCCTCGAGGCGTTGTCGCGCGGCGCCCGCGAGGGGCTGGCCCTGGATACCAACGGCGAAGCGGTGGCGGCCCTGCGCAACCACCTCGACGCTCTCAAGTGCGGCACCGCCCAACTGGTCCTCGGCGATGCCGTGCGCTACCTGGGAAACCAGGCTCCGAGCGCCTTCGACCTGGTGTTCCTCGACCCGCCGTTCCATCAGAACCTGCTGCAGGACGCCTGCCGCCTGCTCGAAACCCGCGGCTGGCTGAACCCCGACGCCTGGATCTATACCGAGAGCGAGAGCGTCCCCTCGTCCCTCGGCCTGCCCGGAAACTGGCGGCTGCACCGGGAAAAGAAGGCCGGCAACGTACATTACGCGCTCTGGCAGCGGGGAGCCTGAGGATGAGCCCGGCTTCCGCGAACATTCGCCAACGCCTGCTGGCGCTTGGCGAGCCTTGCGCGGCGCAACCCGCCGCCGACTGGCAGGGCGATATCGCCCTGCCCGCCGAGCTGGAGCGTTTCTACCGCGAGGTCGGCCCGCTCGACTGCACCCTGGAGAGTGCCGGCAACCCGTTTTTCCTGCCGTCCCTGGCCCGCCTCTGGCAGCGCCAGGCCGGCTATCGCTGGCACGGCATCAGCGGCGAGCGCCTGTCGGGCTGGCAGGACGACTGGCTGGTGGTGGCCGACCAGGGCGCCGACCCGTTCATCCTCGAGACCGGCAGCGGGCGCATACTCTTCGACCTGCATGGCGGCAGGGGCTGGGACCCGGCCCCGTGCTTCGACGACCTGTGGCAGATGGCGGCCAGCCTGGCCTGCTTCGGCGAGGTCTGGAGCGGCGCCGGCGAGGACATCCTGCTGGACGACTGCAGCGTCGCGCCCCGCTATCGGCAGCAGCTCGTCGACGAACTGCGACCGATCCTCGGTTCGCGCCAGCGGGCGGAGGACCTCGCCGACGAGTTCGGCTGGTAAGCTGGTGGTCACACCACCACCGCCCATGACCTGCGCATGACCGCGTCCCCGACCTTCCAGCCCGCCTGGTGGCTGCCCAATCCGCACCTGCAGACCCTGTGGAGCCCGTTCTTCCGCCGCGGGCCGGCCCTGGAACGGCAGCGCGAACGCCTGTGGCTGGCCGATGGCGACTTCATCGACCTCGACTGGGCCGGCCCGCACGACGCCGAAACCCCGCTGGTGCTGGCGCTGCACGGCCTCACCGGGTCATCCTCGTCGCACTACATCCTCGGTCTGCAGCACGCCCTGCTGGAGCGCGGCTGGGCCAGCGTGGCGCTGAACTGGCGCGGTTGCTCGGGGGAGCCGAACCGCCTGCCGCGCGGCTACCATTCCGGGGTCAGCGACGACCTCGCCGAGGTGGTCGCGCACCTGCGCGCCAGGCGCCCGCAGGCGCCGCTGTACGCGGTCGGCTATTCGCTGGGCGGCAACGTGCTGCTCAAGTACCTGGGCGAAACCGCTGGGGACTGCCCGCTGCTCGGCGGCGTCGCGGTGTCGGTGCCGTTCCGCCTGGACGAGTGCGCCGACCGCATCGGCCTGGGCTTTTCCCGGGTC
Organism: Pseudomonas sp. HMSC066A08; assembly: GCF_001813025.1. NCBI lineage: Bacteria > Pseudomonadati > Pseudomonadota > Gammaproteobacteria > Pseudomonadales > Pseudomonadaceae > Pseudomonas > Pseudomonas sp. HMSC066A08. The sequence goes on along the minus strand of NZ_KV811360.1, from coordinate 79,663 downwards.
TACCAGGCGCACTTCATGAAGGCCATGCTGGCCTATGTGCGGGACAAGCAGCGGCTGTTCGGCGAGCAGGGCCAGGTGGAAGGCCTGGCCGCCCTGCAACGCCTCGGTCCGCTGGAGGGCATGCGCACCTTCTGGGACTTCGACGGCCGGGTCACCGCGCCGCTGCACGGCTTCGCCGACGCCAGGGATTACTATCGGCGCGCGTCCAGCCGCTACTACCTGCCGGACATCCGCACGCCGAGCCTGATCATCCATTCCAGCGACGACCCCTTCGTGTTCGCCCGCAGCCTGCCCGATCGCAGCGAACTGGCACCCTGCACCGAGCTGGAACTGCACGCCCGCGGCGGTCACGTCGGCTTCGTCGACGGCTCTCCGCGCCAGCCCACCTACTACCTGGAACGACGCATCCCCGACTGGCTGGAGGCCCGCCTGCGGCAGCACTGAGCTGGCCGGCGTCCGGCGACGGGCGGCAGAATAGGTGCAGGCTGAAGGAAAGAAGAGAGGGCGAATGGAACTGACGCTGCGGCACAACCCGGTGCTCGACGATGCCGACTGCGAGGCAATCCTGGCGATCCACGCGGCGGTCGGCTGGGACCGGCGCATGCCGCCAGCCGAGCTACGCACGCTGTATCAGCATTCCGGCTATTCCCTGCTGGCCGAACGCGACGGCCGCCTGGTCGGCCTGCTGCGCGCCGAGGAAGAAACACCGATTCGCGTCTGGCTGGCGGAAATCGCCGTGCTGCCCGGCGCACAGAGCAGCGGCGTCGGCGCAGCCCTGCTGCGGCGCTTCGCCGAGGATCACCGCGGCGCCTACCTGTTCACCGACGCCACCCTCGGTACCGAAGCCTTCTTCCGCCGCCACGGCATCCACATCCAGCAGGTGCTGGAGAAAACCCCGCGCGATCAGAGCGGCACGTAGAGCCGCTCGGAAATCCCGTCCACCGCATCCTGGGCCTGCGCCTCGATGTGCCCGCTCTCCAGCGCGAGCACCTGGTAGATGCCGCGACGCAGTTGCGCCTCGCTGAGGTCGCCGTCGAGATCGAGGGTGGTGCAGAGGAAGCGCACCCAGGAGGTGAGGATGATCCAGGCGTTGAGGGTCAGGGCCTCCAGCTGGGTCTCGTTCATCCGCAGGATGCCGGCCTCGGTGAAGCCCCGGTAGATCGCCTTGGCGTTGACCAGGCAGCGCTGGGCGAAGGCACGGTAGCGCGCCGCCAGCTCCGGGTCGCTTTCCAGCAGGTGCTCGAGGTCGCGGTGGAGGAAGCGGTAGCGCCACATCGCGGCCAGTAGCGCTTCCAGGTAGAAGGTCTTGTCGTCCACCGTCAGACCCCGCCCTTCGGGCAGGCGCAGGAAGCTCTCGACGTGGCTTTCATACTCGGCGAACAGCTCGGCGATGATCGCCTGCTTGTTCGGGTAGTGGTAGTAGAGGTTCCCAGGCGATATACCCAGGTGGGTGGCGATATGGTTGGTGGTGACGCTGCGCTCGCCCTGGGCGTTGAACAGTTCCAGGCTGGCCTGGGCGATGCGGTCGCGGGTCTTGATGCGTGGTGCCATGGGGACGACGGGCTCGTTCGGGTAACAGTGCGGGGCGCGGCCCGCCGTGACAGCGTAGAAGGTACACAAAGCCGGCCGCCCGGGTCAGCCCCCGGGGCGGCGGCCGACGACCGGCCCGCCTTTCGTTGGGTACGCAAGCGCCGGGCTGGCAGGCATGCTGTTTGACACTTTAGAGTATTTACTCTAGAAATCCAGCGACGCAGCGAAATTCATCGGACCGAGCCAGGTCCGCCATAACGACAGACGCGCGGCCACGCAGCCGCCCACGCTTCGCCGAGGAGCCAGCCCATGGTCGCCGATATCGCCTACCTGCAGCAGAGCCAGCAGGAAATCAACCAGCTCGAAGCCCTCTTCGCCCGCCAGCGCGCCGCCTACCTGGCGCAGCCGATGCCCGACGCCACGCAGCGCGTGCAGTGGCTGAAGGCCCTGCGCGACCTGCTGTTCAAGGAACAGAAGGCACTGATCGAGGCCATCGACCGGGACTTCAGCGCGCGCTCCGCCGACGAGACCCTGCTTGCCGAGATCATGCCCAGCCTGCACGGCATCCACTACGCCGCCAAGCGCGTGAAGAAATGGATGAAGCCCGCGCGCCGCGCGGTCGGCCTGCAATTCCAGCCGGCCTCGGCCCAGGTGGTGTACCAGCCGCTGGGCGTGGTCGGGGTGATCGTGCCGTGGAACTATCCGCTGTTCCTCTCCATTGGCCCGCTGACCGGCGCCCTCGCCGCCGGCAACCGGGTGATGATCAAGATGAGCGAGTCGACCCCGGCCACCGGGCGCCTGCTCAAGGACCTGCTGGCGCGGATCTTCCCCGAGGACCAGGTCGTCGTGGTGCTCGGCGAGGTGGACGTCGGCGTGGCCTTTTCCAAGCTGCCGTTCGACCATCTGCTGTTCACCGGCGCCACCAGCGTCGGCAAGCACGTGATGCGCGCCGCCGCCGAGAACCTGACCCCGGTCACCCTGGAGCTGGGCGGCAAGTCGCCGGCGATCGTCTCCGACAGCGTGCCGATGAAGGACGCCGCCGAGCGGATCGCCTTCGGCAAGAGCCTCAACGCCGGGCAGACCTGCGTCGCGCCCGACTACGTGCTGGTACCGAGCCGGCGCGTCGAGGAATTCGTCAGTCAGTACAAGGAGGTGGTCCGGGGCTTCTTCCCGCGTCTTTCGGACAACCCCGACTACACCGCGATCATCAACGAGCGCCAGCTCGGCCGCCTCCAGGGCTATCTCGACGACGCCCGCGAGAAGGGCGCGACCCTCGTCCCACTGTTCGCCGAGGGCCAGCAGCGGCGCCTGCCGCAGACGCTGCTGCTGAACGTCAGCGACGACATGAAGGTGATGCAGGAAGAAATCTTCGGCCCGCTGCTGCCGGTGATCCCCTACGAGCGCCTGGAAGACGCCCTGGCCTACGTCAACCAGCGCCCGCGACCGCTGGCCCTGTACTACTTCGGCTACGACAAGGCGCAGCAGCAGCGCGTGCTGCACGAGACCCACTCGGGCGGCGTGTGCCTGAACGACACCCTGCTGCACGTCGCCCAGGACGACATCCCGTTCGGTGGCGTCGGCCCCTCCGGCATGGGCCACTACCATGGCCACGAAGGCTTCCTCACCTTCAGCAAGGCCAAGGGCGTGTTCAGCAAGCCGCGCTTCAACGCCGCGCGAATGATCTACCCCCCCTATGGCAAGTCGATCCAGAAGCTCGTCTACAAGCTGTTCGTGCGCTGAACCGGGGCGCGTGCGGCGCCCCCTCATTCCTACGCTGCAGGTGACATAACAACAATGAGCGACACCACTCTCGAAAGCGCCGGCCTGTCCCGACGCAGCCTGATGAAAGTCGGCCTGATCGGCGGCGCCTTCCTCGCCACCGCGGGCATCACCGCCAGCCTCACCGGCTGCTCGGCGGAGAAACCGGCGAGCGGCCTGGAAAAGGTCCGCGAATCCGACCTGCCGTTCCTCCGTGCGCTGCTGCCGGTGATGCTGCTCGGCGCGGTTTCCGCCGAGCAGATGCCGAAAGCCGTGGAGGGCGCGATCCAGAGCCTCGACCACAACCTGGCGCGGCTCTCCCCGGAGATGTTCAAGCTCACCCAGCAACTCTTCGACGTGCTCGCCCTGCCGCTCACCCGTGGCCCGCTGACCGGTATCTGGGGCAGTTGGGAGAACGCCAGCGGCGACGACGTGCGGGCATTCCTTTCGCGCTGGGAAAACAGCTTCATCGGCCTGTTGCGGATGGGCCACAGTTCGCTGATGCAACTGGCGATGATGGCCTGGTACGCCCGCCCCGAGGCGTGGGTCCATTGTGGCTATCCCGGACCGCCGAAGATCGCTTGAGCCTACCCCGGAACAATACGAAGAGCCCGAAGCCGCCTAGCCTGAGAGTGCATTCATGCCTGTACCCGATCTGTTCGCCGAGGGCCTCGCCCGCGGCTGGAAAACCTACAACGGCTCGCGCCTGGACGACGACCTGGAGCTGGAGGCCGACGTGGTCGTGGTCGGCACCGGCGCCGGCGGCGGCACCACCGCGGAAATCCTCAGCGCCGCCGGCCTGAAGGTGCTGCTGGTGGAGGAAGGCCCGCTGAAGACCAGCAGCGATTTCAAGATGCAGGAGGCCGACGCCTACCCCGAGCTGTACCAGGAAGGCATCGGCCGAATGAGCAAGGACGGCGCCATCACCATCCTCCAGGGCCGCGCCGTGGGCGGCACCACGCTGATCAACTGGACCAGCAGCTTCCGCACCCCGGAACCGACCCTGCAGCACTGGGCCCAGGTCTACGGGGTCAAGGGCCATAGCGCGGAGGACATGGCGCCCTGGTTCGAGAAAATGGAGCAGCGCCTGCACGTGGCGCCCTGGGCGCTGCCGCCGAACGCCAACAACGACGTGATCCGCCTGGGCTGCGAGAAGCTCGGCTATCACTGGAAGGTCATCCCGCGCAACGTCCTCGGTTGCTGGAACCTCGGCTACTGCGGCATGGGCTGCCCGGTCAACGCCAAGCAGTCGATGCTGGTCACCACCATCCCGGCGACCCTCGACAAGGACGGCGAGCTGCTCTACCTGGCGCGCGCCAACCGCCTGCTGCTGGACGGCGACAAGGTGACGGGCCTCGAATGCCTGGGCATGGATGAGCGCTGCGTGGCGCCCAACGGCCGCAAGATCAGGGTCCGGGCCAGGCACTACGTGCTCTCCGGCGGCGGCATCAACACCCCGGCGATTCTCCTCCGCTCGAAGGCGCCTGACCCGAGCCAGCGGGTCGGCAAGCGCACCTTCCTGCACACGGTGAATTTCAGCGCGGGACTGTTCGACCGGGTGATCAACCCCTTCTACGGCGCACCGCAGTCGATCTACTCCGACCATTTCCAATGGGACGACGGCGTCACCGGACGCATGTCCTACAAACTGGAGGTGCCGCCGCTGCAACCGTCGCTGGCCTCGGTGCTGCTCGGCGGCTTCGGCAGCGACAACGCCCTGCGCATGGAACAGCTACCACATACCAACATGATGCTCGCCCTGCTCCGCGACGGCTTCCACCCGGACAGCGCGGAGGGCTCGGTCGGCCTGCGCGGCGACGACACCCCGGTGCTCGACTACCGGATGACCGACTACACCTGGGACGGTATCCGCCGTGCCTTCCATACCATGGCGGAGATCCAGTTCGCCGCCGGCGCCCGGGAAGTGCGGCCGGTGCACAGCGACGCGCGTAGCGCGAAGAACCTGCGCGAGGCGCGGGAGATCATCGACGGTCTGCGCCTGGAGATCTACCGCACGCGCCTGGGCAGCGCCCACGTCATGGGCGGCTGCGCCATGGGCGAAGATCCAGCCATGGCGGTGGCCGACAGCCTCGGCCGCCATCACCACCTGCGGAACCTGTCGATCCACGATGGCTCGCTGTTCCCCACCAGCATCGGCGCCAACCCGCAGCTGTCGGTCTACGGTCTCACCGCGCAACTGGCCAGCGCGCTGGCCGAACGCCTGGCCAGCGCCTGAACCGCCGCCCGGCCGGCCGCGCGCCGCGGCAGCCGGCCCGGCGCCATCAGACCTATGGGCTAAAGGCCGATGGCCCGTGCGTCTTGGCCGCACGGGCATCCCTGCGCTACCATCCGATTCCCTTACGAAACCCTGCCAGGACGTAGCGATGAACCGAGTGCTGTACCCAGGCACCTTCGATCCCATCACCAAGGGTCACGGCGATCTGATCGAACGTGCTTCACGGCTTTTCGACCATGTGATCATCGCGGTCGCCGCCAGCCCCAAGAAGAACCCCCTGTTCAGCCTCGAACAGCGGGTGGCGCTGGCCCAGGAGGTCACCAAGCACCTGCCGAACGTCGAGGTGGTGGGCTTCTCCACCCTGCTGGCGCACTTCGTCAAGGAGCAGAAGGCGAATGTCTTCCTCCGCGGCCTGCGCGCGGTTTCCGACTTCGAGTACGAGTTCCAGTTGGCCAACATGAACCGCCAACTCGCCCCCGACGTGGAAAGCATGTTCCTCACCCCGTCGGAGAAGTACTCCTTCATTTCCTCGACGCTGGTCCGGGAAATCGCCGCTCTCGGCGGGGATATCAGCAAGTTCGTGCATCCGGCCGTGGCAGACGCCCTGGCGGAACGTTTCAAGCGCTGATCCGCGTCGCTCCGCCGGCCTCCCGTCGGCGCCCCGCGTGCACTGCGGGCGCCGATGCGGCACAATTCCGCTATTCCCGTTACCGATGCCGTGGCTGTCCGTCGCGGTTGGAGTTGTTAGATGTCCCTGAAAATCACTGACGATTGCATCAATTGCGACGTCTGCGAACCCGAATGCCCGAACGGCGCGATCTCGCAAGGCGAAGAAATCTATGTGATCGATCCCAATCTCTGCACCGAGTGCGTCGGCCACTACGACGAGCCGCAGTGCCAGCAGGTCTGTCCGGTGGATTGCATTCCCCTCGACGACGCCAATGTCGAGAGCAAGGACCAGTTGATGGAGAAATACCGGAAGATCACCGGCAAGGCCTGATCCCCGCCGTTGCCTGTCCTTCAGGGACGGTTCGCACCCCGTCCGACGCGCTTTTGGCTATCCTTGGCAATCCAGTCTGAGGCGTTCGCGGTCCCGTCCCGCGAACGCCGCTGAACAGTGAGCCGCCATGTCCTTCCTGAACCTGCCCGTCCGTACCCTGGTCGCCGCCTGCGGCCTGTCCCTGCTCAGCCTCGCGGCGCATGCCGACAGCTTTCGCGGCGACGCCCACGCACCGCAGCAGGCCGCCGTCGCCACGCCGCATCCGGCCGCGACCGTCGCCGGCCTGGAAACCCTGGCCAATGGCGGCAACGCCTTCGACGCCGCGGCGGCCATCGCCGCTGCCCTGGCGGTAGCCGAGCCTTACGGCTCGGGACTCGGCGGCGGTGGATTCTTCCTTCTGCGCCAGGCCGGCGCGCAGCCGACCTATCGCTTCCTCGACGCCCGCGAGCGCGCGCCGAAGGCCGCCTACGCCGATATGTACCGGCGCAACGGCAAGGTCGACCCCAGGCTGTCCGTCGACGGCCCGCTGGCGGCGGCGATTCCCGGCCTGCCGGCGGCGCTGGTCGAATTGAGCGGCCGCTACGGACGCAAGCCCCTGGCCGACAACCTGGTGCCGGCGATCCGCCTGGCGGTGGATGGCGTATCAGTCGACCGGATCTATCGTGACCGCGCCGCCATGCGCCTGGAAGCGATGCGCAAGGACCCGGAAACCGCGCGGATCTTCCTCGACAAGGGCGCAATCCCCGACGAATGGAACCTGCTCCGCCAACCGCAACTGGCACGTACCCTGGAACGCCTCGGGCGCTACGGGCGGATCGGCTTCTACGAAGGCGAGACAGCGGACAAGCTGCTCACCGGGGTCCGCGCCGGCGGCGGCATCTGGAGCGCGGCCGACCTGCGCGACTACCGGGTGATCGAACGCCGCCCGCTGGAGGTGAAGCTGGCCAACGGCCGCGAACTGATCAGCGCACCGCCGCCCTCGGCCGGCGGCGTCGCCCTGGCGCAGAGCCTGCAGATGCTGGAACAGCTGCCGTGGCAGAAGGCCGAGCCGGTACAGCGCGCCCATTACGTGCTGGAGGTCCTGCGCCGTGCCTACCGCGATCGAGGCCTGCTCGGCGACCCGGACTTCGTCGCCAACCCGCTACCCAGCCTGCTGGCGCCGGACTACCTCAAGCGCCTTGCCGCCGGCATCGACCCGCGCCGCGCCACGCCCAGCTCGGCGCTGCCGGAGGCGCCGGCCTGGCGCGAAGGCGACCACACCACCCACTTCGCGGTAATCGACGCCCAGGGTAACGCGGTGGCTGCCACCCTCTCGGTGAACCTGCCGTTCGGCGCCGCCTTCACCGTTCCCGGTACCGGCGTGGTGCTGAACAACGAGATGGACGATTTCGCCGCCGACACCCAGGGCGCCAACAGCTACGGCCTGGCCGGCAGCCAGGCGAACGCGGTGGCGGCCGGCAAGCGCCCGCTGTCGAGCATGAGCCCGAGCTTCCTGGAAAGCCCGACCGACTTCGCCGCCTTCGGCACCCCTGGCGGCAGCCGCATCCCGAGCATGGTGCTGATCTCCATGCTGCAGTACTTCGACGGCCGCCCGGTCGGCCAATGGGTCGCCGCGCCGCGCTACCACCACCAGTACAAGCCGGACGTCGTCGAGTACGAACCGCGCGCCTTCAGCGATGCCGAGGCCGCCGAACTGCGCCGGCGCGGCTATCAGCTCAAACGCCTGGAGCGCAGCTATGGCAACCAGCAGGTGCTCTACTGGGACAAGCGCAGCGGCCGCGTCGACGCCGCCAGCGACCCGCGCGGGATCGGCTACTCGTCTCTGTCCCTGGAGGCGCAAGCGCAGCCTCGCCCGCATTGAACAAACGAGAGACAGCGCTCAAAAATGTTCGACGATCTCAACCAGATAGGCGCCGCGTAGGGATTTCGCCGACGAGTCCGGCTGGCAATCCAGGCGGCGGGCCTCACTGGCTCGCCGCTTCAACTGCCTGCTGCGCATCCTCCGCACTGGCTTCCACCGCCTCCGGGTCAGACGGGGCGCCCTCCATGCCTCGGCCGGAGTGCCGGCGATCGGCGGCACCGGAGCAGTCGGCGACGCCGGACAGCTCTCCATCCAGCGCAGCGTGAATCCAGTTTTCCAGGCGGGTGTACCAGGCTGCGTTCGCGGCGCTCTCCAGCCAGGCGATGGCATCCGCATCCTGCTGCTGTGCGGCCTTTTCCAGCCAGAGCCGTGCTTGCAGCTTGTTCATCCCGGCACCGGAACCGTTCCAGTAGGCCTCGCCCACCTTGAACTGGGCACGGGCATCTCCCTGGGTCGCAGCCTTGCAGAACCACTGGAAGGCCTTTTCCCGGCTGCCGGCATAACGGTCCAGCAGGGCGGCTTCCTCGTCTGAAGTAGCGGAATAGACGCCTTGCGAGTCGTCCAGGTAGAACCATCCCAGATTGGTTTCGGCGTCTTCGCTACCGCTGGCCGCCGCGCGTTCGAACCAGGTCCCGGCCTTCACCCGGTCCTGGTCGACCCCTTCGCCTCTCCAGTAGAGAACGCCCATTTCATTCTGGGCGGCGGCATCCCCCTGCTCCGCGGCCTTCCGGAACCAGCGTGCCGCCTCGGTCTTGTCCTGTGGCCCGCCGTCACCATCGCGATAGAGCATGGCCAGTTGGATCTGCGCGCGGACCATCCCCGCAGCGGCCGCCTTGCCCCACCATTCGCGCGCGCTGGCGTAGTTCTGTTGCTGGTAGAAGTAGGCGCCGAAATCGAACAGAGCCTGCGGCTCCCCCGTCTCGGCGGCCTGGCGGAGGCGGGTGAATTCGGCGAACAGTTCATCGCCGCGCTTGTCGCCCTGCTCGGCCTTGGACTGCTCCTTGGCGAGGTCGGACACCGCGTCCTCCGCCCAGGCGAACGAGGGTACGGCAAGAGCAAGAACGGACAGGAACACCCACTGACTGAACATACGCGAAATCCTTATCTTGGTTGAGCCGGTCGGCCACCCCTGGTCGACCTTGTGACCTTGCTGGTCAGCAGGACACTGTCACCATCGGAGAGTCCGATCAAGTGCCACGAACGGTCCGTGCGGAACATCGGTCATCGGCCGATGCGGCGCTATAGCTGCCGCATCGGTTCAAGCATGGCCTGCCGCCTGCCGTGGCGGAAGAAAAGCCTCAGCCAATCGCCGAGCCCCTGCAATGCATCGAGAAAACAAAAAGCCGGTCGATGACCGGCTTTTTTTCATCCCGTTGGAAACTCAGCTTTCGTCGTGGTTATAGCCGCTGTTGGTGCAGCCCAGGCAACGGACGAAGGCTTCCTTGCCCGGATCGACCACCAGCGCCTGGCCGGCCTTGCCGACGCTGCCGCTGGCCGCGGTGAACGGCAGGCTGACCACGAAGGCCACCGCCCCGACGGCCGTGGCGGCGATCAGGAAAGGACGGGCGATGAGCAGATCGCCGATCATGGCGTACGCGGGGGGCGCTTCGACGGTGTACATCGGGTCGCCGCTGGCGTTTTCCTGCACGGCATCCGCCAGCGCGGGCATGGACGAGAGCCCGGTGGTCAGCGCCAGCACGAGCGCGGTGGTGCGAAACAGGTTCATGGAGGCGGTCCTTTCTGGTTTTTGGTTGGGCAGATATCGCCTAACTATAACAGCGCTGCGGGTAGTGCCAGCGTGACCGCCTTCAATCGCCGAGGAATGCGTAGTGCGGCTTTTTCGGGATGAATGGCCGGTAGAAGCCGATCAGGCTGCACAGGTCGGCGTCCTCGTTGCCGGTCGGCCAGAAGGGTTCGCCGATGACGATCCGCCGGTTCTCGTAGTCCAGCGCCGCCGGCACCACCGGCACGCCGGCGCCACGGGCGATGTGGTAGAAGCCCATGCGCCAGCGGTCGACCTTCTTGCGCGTGCCTTCCGGAGCGATGATCAGCATGAACTCACGGTGCTCGCGGAAGGCCTGGATCGCCTGGTCCACGGTATTCAGCTTCAGGTGTCGCTGGATCGGGATACCACCCCAGCGCCGCATCAGGCCGCCCAGCGGGCCGTTGAACAGGGTGTGCTTGCCGAACCAGCGGGCGTTCAGACGCAGGACGAACTTGGCGGCGAGGAAGGCCACGAAGTCCCAGTTCGAGGTGTGGTGGGCGCCGATCACCACGAACTTGTCGAGCGCGGGCAATTGGCCCTCGATCTTCCAGCCGGAGAGTTTCAGCATGGTATGGCCGAGCGACTCGACCAGGGTGTTGCGAGGCAGGTAATTGCCGGACATCGTGCACCTTTCTTATGGCAGGCCGCTCACCGTGGCGGCCCTTCTTGTGGCGGTAGAGTATGCGCGGCGCGGCGCTTCAGCGTTGGCAGCGCGGGCAGTACACGCTGGCGCGCTGGCCCAGGCGGATCTCGCGCAGGGTGCTGCCGCAGACCTTGCAGAACTCCCCGCCACGCCCATAGACGAACAATTCCTGCTGGAAGTAACCGGGCTGGCCGTCGCCGCCGACGAAATCGCGCAGGGTGGTGCCGCCGCGCTCGATGGCAATCGCCAGAATCCGCTTGATCTCCTCCGCCAGGCGCAGGTAGCGCGCCTTGGAGATGCTCCCGGCGGGCTTGCGCGGATCGATGCCGGCGGCGAACAGCGCTTCGCTGGCGTAGATGTTGCCGACCCCGACCACCACCGCGTTGTCCATGATGAACGGCTTGACCGCCATGCTCCGCCCGCGCGACAGCTCGAACAGACGCTGACCGGCGAAAGCGTCGGTCAGCGGTTCCGGACCGAGGTTGCGCAGCAGTTCGTGCTCCAGCGGCGCCAGGCTCCAGAGCATGGCGCCGAAGCGCCGCGGATCGGTGTAGCGCAGAGCCATGCCCGAGGCCAGCTCGATGTCGACGTGCTCGTGGCGACTGGCCGGGGTGCCGCTCTCCACCAGCCTCAGGCTGCCGGACATGCCCAGGTGGCTGATCAGCGTACCGGCCTCCGCACCTAGCAGCAGGTACTTGGCGCGGCGCTCGACGCTGACGATGCGTTGTCCGGACAGGCGCACGTCCAGGTCTTCGGGAATCGGCCAGCGCAGGCGCCGCTCGCGCACGATCACGCGCTCGACGCGCTGGCCTTCGAGGTAGGGGGCGATGCCCCGGCGGGTGGTTTCGACTTCGGGTAGTTCGGGCATGGCGGCAGCAATCCGGTTGACCGCGGCACCTTAGCAGGAAGCGCCGCGGCGCGACCAGTCAGTAGCTGCCCTGACCGACGCCCAGCTCGAGGATCGAGCCCTTGAGGTTCTCGAAGTCGTAGTCGGTAAGCCCGACGTAGTCCAGCACCAGCGCGCCGATGCTGTTCCATTCGTGGTCTTCCGGCTGGTTGCCGAGAACCCGGTGCGAACCGCAGATGTGCTCGGCCATCTTCAGGATCGCCAGCAGGTTCTTCAGCTGGGTATCGCGTGCCGATTCGTCGCCGAAGATCGACAACGCGTTGTGGTGGTTGGCGATCGCCTCGCAGACGTGCTCCGGCAGGCGCCAGGAGCGCGCGGTGTAGTAGCCGACCACCGCATGGTTGGTATTCAGCACGCGGTTCTCGGTGTCCACCACCCGGCGCTCGTCGCTGGCGGCGGCGTAGGCCTCTTCCAGCACCGCCATGTAGTGCGGGAAGCGCTTGAGCATCAGCGGGATGCCGCAATTGTGGAACAGGCCGAGAGCGTAGGCTTCGTCCACCGATTCGTAGCCGATCCGCTTGGCCAGGCTCAGGCAGCTCATGGCCACGTCCTGGGCGGTGTCCCAGAAGCGGTTCAGGGTGACGATGGTGTCGTCGCTCATCTCGCCCTTGATCGACTGGGCGTTGATCAGGTTGATCACCGAACGACTGCCCAGCAGGTTCACCGCGCGCTGGATCGAAGTGATGCGGTTGGCCAGGCCGAAGAACGGCGAGTTCACCAGTTTCAGGAGAGCCCCGGAAAGGCCCGGGTCCTGGCTGATCAGCCTGGCGATGTTCTTCAGGTCCGGATTGGGCATGACCTGCTCCATCTGCAGGTCGACCATGATCTGGGGTTGCGGCGGCACGCTGATGCCTTGCAGGGCCTGGCGGATCTGCTCGGCGGTGAGTTCTTGGACCATGAGGACGGAGGCGAAAGTTGACGGTGCGCGCAGTTTACCCGGAGAACCCCGCCATGGGGCGGGCTTCTGCCGGAAAAGCGGCGCCAGGCAACGGACATGGAACTTTTCCCGCAGCCGCCAGGGTCGGAATGAATACCCCTTCTGATATCGGGAGACACACCATGACCCAATCCCTGCACGGCAAGGTCGTCGCCGCCCTGGTGACCGACGGTTTCGAACAGGTCGAACTGACCGGTCCGAAAAAAGCCCTGGAAGACGCCGGCGCCACGGTAAGGATTATTTCCGACAAGGCCGGCGAAGTGCGCGGCTGGAACCACCACCAGCCAGCCGACGCCTTCCGCGTCGACGGCACCTTCGAAGACGCCAGCCTGGACGACTACGACGCCCTGCTGCTGCCCGGCGGGGTGATCAATTCCGACCAGATCCGCAGCCTGGCCAAGGCCCAGGAACTGGCGATCCGCGCCGAACAGGCGAGCAAGCCGGTGGCGGTGATCTGCCACGGCGCCTGGCTGCTGATCTCCGCCGGCCTGGTGCAGGGTCGTACCCTGACCAGTTGGCCGTCGCTCAAGGACGACATCAACAACGCCGGCGGCCACTGGGTGGACCAGGAGGTAGCGGTGGACGGCAAGCTGGTGAGCAGCCGCAAACCCGAAGACATCCCGGCCTTCAACCGTCGATTCATCGAAATCCTCGCCGGCTGAACGGCCCGCGTTCGCGCAGCGGCGAACCCCGTCGCTGCGCTATAATCGCGCTCTTTTGCCGGAGCCTTTCCCATGACCCTGCCCAGCTTGCGTCTCAAAGCCAACGCCGAGCGCCGCCTGCGCGCCGGCCACCTGTGGGTCTACAGCAACGAGGTGGATGTCGCCGCGACGCCGCTGAACACCTTCGCCGCTGGCGACCAGGCGGTGCTGGAAATGGCCAACGGCAAGCCGCTGGGCATCGTCGCGCTGAGCCCGAACAATCTCATCTGCGGCCGCCTCATTTCCCGTGATACCAAGCACGTTCTCGATAAATCGCTGCTGGTTCATCGCATCAACATCGCCCTCAGCCTGCGCGAGCGGCTTTTCGACAAGCCGTTCTACCGGCTGGTCTACGGCGATTCCGACCTGCTGCCCGGCCTGGTGGTCGATCGCTTCGGCGACGTGCTGGTGGTGCAACTGGCGTCCGCGGCCATGGAACTGCGCAAGGACGAGGTGCTCGCCGCCCTGCTGCAAGTGCTCAAGCCCGCCGCCGTGCTCTGGAAGAACGACTCCAGCGCGCGCGACGCCGAGGGCCTGGAGCGCTACGTGGCCAATGCCTACGGCGAAGTGCCGGAGTGGGTCGCCCTGGAAGAGAACGGCGTGAAGTTCGAGGCGCCGGTGCTGGCCGGGCAGAAGACCGGCTGGTTCTACGACCACCGCATGAACCGCGCGCGCCTGGCGCCCTACGTGCAGGGCAAGCGGGTCCTCGACCTGTTCAGCTATATCGGCGGCTGGGGCATCCAGGCCGCCGCCTTCGGCGCCAGCGAAGTGATGTGCGTGGACGCGTCCGCCTTCGCCCTCGACGGCGTCGAGCGCAACGCGGCGCTGAACGGCGTGGCGGAGAAGGTCGCCTGCGTCGAGGGCGACGTGTTCGAGGCCCTGCGCGAGCTGAAGGCCGCCGACGAACGCTTCGACGTGGTGATCGCCGACCCGCCGGCCTTCATCAAGCGCAAGAAGGACCTGAAGAACGGCGAGGCCGCCTACCGCCGTCTCAACGAACAGGCCATGCGCCTGCTGAGCAAGGACGGCATCCTGGTCAGCGCCTCCTGTTCGATGCACCTGCCCGAGGACGACCTGCAGAACATCCTGATCGGCAGCGCCCGCCATCTCGACCGCAACATCCAACTGCTCGAGCGCGGCGGCCAGGGCCCCGACCATCCGGTGCACCTGGCGATCCCGGAAACCCGCTACATCAAAAGCCTGACCTGCCGGTTGCTGCCCAACGGCTGAGCCCGTCCCGGCGGATGAGCGCCTGCGTTCATCCGCCCTACGGCCACCGCCGCTCATGGCGCGACGGGCGGCGCAAGACGCCAACCCTGGTCGCGACGCGCCGCTCCGCCGACCACCAGCCTTCCCCATTCGCCCGCTCTGGGCTTAGAATCCGGGCATTCCTCGCCAATCATCCCCCGGCGGGCAGTGAGCCCAGGCCGTCGCCAATGGTGACCCCATTCAGACCCCGGCCAACTCCGTACACTCGGCTATTCCCCGTTTGCATCCGGTTCCTTCGACGCTCACGATACAGTCATAACCCGAACCTGATTAGCCGCAGGAAATCGTCATGCCCGATTACCGCTCGAAAACCTCCACCCACGGCCGCAACATGGCCGGCGCCCGCGCGCTCTGGCGCGCCACCGGGATGAAGGACGAAGACTTCAAGAAGCCGATCATCGCCATCGCCAACTCCTTCACCCAGTTCGTGCCCGGCCACGTGCACCTGAAGGATCTCGGCCAACTGGTCGCCCGCGAGATCGAGAAGGCCGGCGGCGTGGCCAAGGAATTCAACACCATCGCCGTCGACGACGGCATCGCCATGGGCCACGACGGCATGCTCTATTCGCTGCCGAGCCGGGAGATCATCGCCGACTCCGTGGAATACATGGTCAACGCCCACTGCGCCGACGCCATCGTCTGCATCTCCAACTGCGACAAGATCACCCCCGGCATGCTGATGGCCGCGCTGCGCCTGAACATCCCGGTAGTGTTCGTTTCCGGCGGGCCGATGGAAGCCGGCAAGACCAAGCTGGCCAGCCACGGCCTGGACCTGGTCGATGCCATGGTGGTGGCCGCCGACGACTCCTGCTCCGACGAGAAGGTCGCCGAGTACGAGCGCAGCGCCTGCCCGACCTGCGGCTCCTGCTCCGGCATGTTCACCGCCAACTCGATGAACTGCCTGACCGAGGCGCTCGGCCTGTCGCTACCGGGCAACGGCTCGACCCTGGCCACCCACGCCGACCGCGAGCAACTGTTCCTGCGCGCCGGGCGCCTGGCCGTGGAACTCTGCCAGCGCTACTACGGCGAAGGCGACGACAGCGTGCTGCCGCGCAACATCGCCAACTTCAAGGCCTTCGAGAACGCCATGACCCTGGACATCGCCATGGGCGGCTCGACCAACACCATCCTGCACCTGCTGGCCGCCGCCCAGGAGGCCGAGGTGCCGTTCGACCTGCGCGACATCGACCGCCTGTCGCGCAAGGTGCCGCAACTGTGCAAGGTGGCGCCGAACATCCAGAAGTACCACATGGAAGACGTGCATCGCGCCGGCGGCATCTTCTCCATCCTCGGCGAACTGGCCCGCGGTGGCCTGCTGCACACCGACGTCCCCACCGTGCACAGCCCGAGCATGGCCGACGCCATCGCCCAGTGGGACATCACCCAGACCCGCGACGAAGCCGTACACACCTTCTTCAAGGCCGGTCCGGCGGGCATCCCGACCCAGACCGCGTTCAGCCAGAACACCCGCTGGCCGAGCCTGGACGACGACCGCGCCGAGGGCTGCATCCGCAGCGTCGAGCATGCCTATTCCAAGGAAGGCGGGCTGGCCGTGCTCTACGGCAACATCGCTCTCGACGGCTGCGTGGTGAAGACCGCCGGGGTCGACGAGTCGATCCACGTGTTCGAAGGCAGCGCGAAGATCTTCGAAAGCCAGGACGCCGCGGTGAAAGGTATCCTCGGCGACGAGGTGAAGGCCGGCGACATCGTGATCATCCGCTACGAAGGGCCGAAGGGCGGGCCGGGCATGCAGGAAATGCTCTATCCGACCAGCTACCTGAAGTCCAAGGGCCTGGGCAAGCAGTGCGCCCTGCTCACCGACGGGCGCTTCTCCGGCGGTACTTCGGGCCTGTCCATCGGCCATGCCTCCCCGGAAGCCGCCGCTGGCGGCGCCATCGGCCTGGTGCAGGACGGCGACAAGGTGCTGATCGACATTCCCAATCGCTCGATCAACCTGCTGGTCAGCGACGAAGAACTCGCCGCCCGCCGCGCCGAACAGGACAAGAAGGGCTGGAAGCCAGCCGCGCCGCGTGCCCGCCGCGTCAGCACCGCGCTCAAGGCCTACGCCCTGCTCGCCACCAGCGCCGACAAGGGCGCGGTACGCAACAAGGCGCTGCTGGACGGCTGAATCGTCCCGCGACGAAAAAAGCCCGGCGCCCCGCCGGGCTTTTTCATTCGCGCGTGCGCACGCCGAATGGCGGATAACCGCAAGCGGTCATTCGCCCTACCGCTCACTCACGCTCCAGCCGTTGGGGCGGATAACGCCACCGGCGTTATCCGCCGACATGCGGCGCAGCCAGGCCTGGGCGAGACCGCGTTCGCCCAGTAAAATCGCGCTCTTTTTTCCCCGGACCGCCACCATGAGCTCCCTGCAAAGCCCGTCGGACACCAGCGCCCGCAACGACCTGGTCTATGGCCTGGACGACCGTCCCAGCGCTCCCATCGCCCTGCTCGCCGCCCTCCAGCACCTGCTGGCGATCATCGTGCCGATCGTTACCCCCGGCCTGCTGATCTGCCAGGCGCTGGGCGTATCGCCGCGCGACACCAATCTGATCGTGTCGATGTCGCTGGTGATCTCCGGCATCGCCACCTTCGTCCAGTGCAAGCGTTTCGGCCCGTTCGGCGCCGGACTGCTGATCGTCCAGGGCACCAGCTTCAACTTCGTCGGCCCGCTGATCGCCGGCGGGGCGCTGATGGTCAAGCAGGGCACGCCGGTGGAAAGCGTGATGGCGGCGATCTTCGGCGTGGTCATCGCCGGCTCCTTCGTCGAGATGGGCATCTCGCGCATACTGCCGTTCGTCAAGCGGCTGATCACCCCGCTGGTGACCGGCATCGTCGTGCTGATGATCGGCCTGACCCTGATCAAGGTCGGCCTGATCAGCATGGGCGGCGGCTTCTCGGCGATGTCCAACGGCACCTTCGCCAACGGCGAGAACCTGCTGCTGTCCGGCGTGGTGCTGGGCATCATCGTGGTGCTCAACCGCATCCCGGTGGTATGGATGCGCAGTTGCGCCATCGTCATCGCCCTGGCCGTCGGCTACGCGCTGGCCGGCTACCTCGGACGCCTGGACTTCACCGGCATGCACCAGGCCGAGCTGTTCCAGGTACCGGCCCCGCTGCACTTCGGCCTGGACTTCTCCTGGCCGCTGTTCATCCCGATGCTGGTGATCTACCTGGTCACCTCCCTGGAAGCCATCGGCGACGTCACCGCCACCAGCAAGGTGTCGAAGCAGCCGGTGGAAGGCCCGCTATGGATGCAGCGGATCAAGGGCGGCGTGCTGGTCAACGGCGCCAACTCGTTCCTCGCCGGTATCTTCAATACCTTCCCCAGCTCGGTGTTCGCCCAGAACAACGGGGTGATCCAGCTCACCGGCGTGGCCAGCCGCTACGTCGGCCTGTGGATCGCCGCCATGCTGGTCCTGCTCGGCCTGTTCCCGAGTGTCGCCGGGGTCATCCAGGCGGTGCCGGAGCCGGTGCTGGGCGGCGCGGCGATGGTGATGTTCGGCGCGGTGGCCGCTTCGGGCATCAACATCCTCGCCGGCATCCAGCTGGACCGCCGCGCCCTGCTGATCATCGCTGTGTCCCTGGCCCTCGGCCTGGGCGTTTCGCAGGTACCGGAGTTCCTCGCGCACATGCCGGCGGCGCTGCGCAACGTGCTGGAGTCCGGGGTCGCCACCGGCGGTATCTGCGCCCTGCTGCTGAACTGGTTCCTGCCGGAAAGCCCGGCCCAGAAGGCCGGACACTGATAGGCGCGGCGCCACCTCCGGGTGGCGTCGCGGTTTTCGCCGAAGGGTTTTCGTACCCGGCCAATGGTTGGGTATGATCGACGGCATGGCCATGCCCGTCGGCCACCCTCTTCCGCCCCGCAACCCGGACCCGCGCCCATGCCCCAGTCCCGCCGCCCGTTGCGCATCGGCCTGATCGCCGACACCCATGGCCTGCTCCGGCCCGAGGCGCTGGAACGGTTGCGCGGCTGCGACCAGTTGATCCATGCCGGCGACATCGGCAAGCCGGAAATCCTCGCCGAGCTGGAACGCCTGGCGCCGCTCTCGGTGGTGCGCGGCAACAACGACACCCAGGACTGGGCGGCGGACATCCCCGAGCGCCTGCTGCTGAAGATCGGCCGGCTGACCCTCTACGTGCTGCACGACCTCAAGCGACTCGACCTCGACCCGGCCGCCGAAGGCATCGACGTGGTGGTCGCCGGACATTCGCACAAGCCGCTGAAGGAAGAGCGCGACGGCGTGCTCTACCTCAACCCGGGCAGCGCCGGGCCGCGGCGCTTCAGCTTGCCGATCGGGATCGGCGTGCTGGAAGTGGCGGGGAAGAAGATCGAGGCGGAGCTGATCACCCTCTGACCCCGCCTGGAACCGTCAGCGGCGCTCCCATACCTCGAAGGCGTAGGCAGGCGTATCGTCAGCCGCGGCGTGTTCGATGCTCGACGCCAGGCGCCAGGCCGCTCCATCGATCTCGGGGAAAAAGGCATCGCCCTCCGGCGCCAGGCCCACCCGGGTCAGGTAGAGGCGGGCGGCGCGCGGCAAGGCCTCGGCATAGAGCTGGGCGCCGCCGATCAGCATCAGTTCGTCGGCGTCCTCCGCCTGCGCCCACGCCTCGGCGCGCGCCAGCGCGGCGTCCAGGCTGGCGAACACTTCCGCACCCTCCAGTGCCAGGCCGGCCTGGCGGCTGACCACCAGGTTTAGCCGGCCCGGCAGCGGCCGGCCCAGCGAGTCCCAGGTCTTGCGTCCCATGATCACCGGCTTGCCAAGGGTCATCGCCTTGAAATGCTTGAGGTCGGCCGGCAGGCGCCAGGGCAGGCGGTTGTCGATGCCGATCGCACGGTTCTCGCCAAGGGCGGCGATCATCGCCAGCGGTCGTGCCATGGGGTTACCTCATCGTGGAAGGACAAAGGCGCGAGGATAAACACTCGCGCCGGCGGACTCCAGGCCAACTGTGCGGGCCGACCTACAAGGGATTGGCATACGGCGGCACCTGCATGAAGAAGGTGCCATCCTCGTTGACCTGGGTGGTGCCGGTCGCCAGCACCTTGCGGTAGTCCTGCAGGTTGAAGGTCAACACCTGGTCCGGCTTCTCGGTCTTCAGCAGCACCTGGGCGTAGGTGATGAGGATTTCGAAGATCTTCAGGTCGCCGGACTGTAGCCAGAGGAAAGATGGGCCCGCCGCGGCCGGCGGACTGAACACCGGCGACGGCTGGCCGGGCGCCTGGGAGAAACGCAGGTGCAGCCCCTGGTCGTCGAGCCAGGCCTCCTGTACGTGGCCGTCGATGCCCAGCAGCGGGAAGACCTTGCGGTAGTCCAGGCGCATGGCGCTGCCGACCAGGCTCGCCCCCGGCCGATCGAGGCTGACCAGCGCCGACATCGGCAGGCCGACCAGGCTCATCGCCCCGTACAGCGGCAGACCGATCACCTTCAACTGGTCGGGCCGATAGACCAGCGCACCGCTGGCCGCGTCCACCTCCACGCCGCCGCCCAGCCGCAGCGGCAGCCAGGGCCCTACGCCGAGCGGCCGCACCCGTCCCTCCACCTCCAGGCGTCCCGCCGCACTGCTCATGCGGAAGTCCTTCAACATGGTCCCGTCGTAGGCGAGGATCTGCTCGTTGAACAGGTTGGCCAGGTGCCGCGGGCTGAGCAGCACCTCGCCCTCCATCACCTGGAAATGCATGTCCTGCGGGCGGTCGAAGTCCACCGGCTGGCCGGCCCGGTTCGGCACCAGCCAACCCTTCACCTCGGGTACGTGGAAACCGATGTTGCCGCGCAGGTACATGTCCACGTTGCGCAGCAGTATGCCGACGCCATCCTGGCCGGAATCCACCGGCCCGGCCGTACGCATGGGCAGCGGCACCGGCGCCGGCGGGACCTGCCGGTACCAGCCCTCGCGCAGCAGGGCCAGTTCGCGCTGCTGCCGGTCGATGGCGCTTTCGGCCTGGACCGCGCTGGCCGCCAACAGGCAACAGCCAAGCAGCCCGCCCCACGGACGCCGGATCACAGCCGTGCCTCCAGCGGCGCCGGCGCCTTCACCGGCGACACGGCGATCTGCACCATGCCGTCCTCGCGCAGGCGGATCACGCCGTTCTGCAGTTGCCGCCGGTAGTCGTAGAGATTGAACAGCAGCGGCTGCCCCGGGCTGAGGCTGGTGAACAGGGCATAGGCCTTGACCAGCACGGTGCGCGCCATCTTGATATCGCCGCCCTCGATGAACATGTAGCTGTCCGGCGCCCCTAGTGCCGGCCATTGCAGGTCGGCCAGGGAGTCGCCGAGGGCGAGTTGCATGCCGCCGTCGGCCAAGGCCAGGCGACTGACGCGGAAGTCCAGGCGCGGCGGCGGGAACAATCCGTCGAGGTCGACGCGGATGCGGTTGCCGACCAGCTCCATGTGCCGGGTCTTCAGCTTCAGCACCTCGGACATCTCGATCGAGGCCGCCGCCAGCGACGAAGTGACCTCGACCCCGTCGACGAAGATCCGCCGGGGTACCAGGGTCACCTCCAGCGGACCGCTCAGCTCGATCTCGGTGAGCATCCGCAGCGGCCGCCAACGGCCCTTGCGCAACAGCTCGCCACGCACCTCCTGGCCATCCTTGCGGGTGCTCATCCTGAGGTTGCGCACGGCGGCGCGGGACGCGGCGAGGTCCTGGTTGAGCAGGGTCGCCAGGGTGGCGTCGCTGACGAATATCTCGCCGGCCTGGATCCGCGCCACCATCGCCGTCGGATCGTCGAGCGACAAGGGCGCGCCGGGACGAGTCGGTTCCATGCGGATCAGCATGCGCTGGATGAAGAAGCCGATGTCGTCGTGCAGGCGGAAGTCGGTATCGGCGATCCACAGTCGCGAACTCGCCGACCCCGAGCCGCGGGCGCCGACGCCCGCCTCCAGCGTACGCGGCGGCACGGCGCTCATCAGGCTGTCCGGCTGGCGCCCCCAGTCATCGGTAGCGGCCGTCGGCACACGCGCTTCGACGCTGGCCGGCGGCGCCACGGCCTGGCCGCCGCCGTGGGCATCGAAGGCCAGCCAGGCACCCAGCAACAGGCAGGCCAGTTGCAACGACAGGCAGGGAAACGCGGAGGCAGGTTGCGCGGAAGCCATCACCGATCCTCTTATTGTTATGCGAGCGCCGTCACCCTATACGCTGCCCCGGCTGTCCGCCCCTTTCGTTGGATTGGCCGGGAAAACGCCGACGTCGTCACACTGGCGGCGATTGTCACGGGAATGTCGCGAAACGGGCAAAGAAGTATCACCTGGCTGCGTCACTCTGCTGGACTGGAACACTCCCGAACCGCCGACGAGGACCCGTCATGCAACCAGCCTTCCTGCGCCGCCACCTCGGCGCCGCCTGCCTGATGCTCGCCGCTGGCCTGGCCAGCGCCGCCCACGCCGACACCGGCAACGTACAACGCGCCATCGACTGGGCCCAGGGCCAGGCCTCCGTCCGCCACCCGGCCAGCGACGAACGCTCGCCGCTGGTCATCGCCCACCGGGGCGCCAGCGGTTACGTACCGGAACACACCCTGGGCGCCTACGCCCTGGCGGTGATGATGGGTGCCGACTACGTCGAGCCGGACCTGGTGATGACCCGCGACGGCAAGCTGGTCGCCCGCCACGACAACGAACTGGGCCTGACCACCGATGTCGCCCAGCACCCGGAGTTCGCCGACCGCAAGCGCACGCAGAAAGTCGACGGAGTGGAACTCACCGGCTGGTTCAGCGAAGACTTCACCCTCGCCGAACTGAAGACCCTGCGCGCCATCGAGCGCATCCCCACGATCCGCCCGGGCAATGCGCGCCTGGACGGCACCTTCGAGATCCCCACCCTGCAGGAGATCATCGACCTGGTGAAAAGCCTGCAGATCAGCCAGCAGCGCACCATCGGCCTGTACCCCGAGATCAAGCACGGCACCCACTTCCAGCGCCTCGGCCTGGCCATGGAACGCCCGCTGGTGAAGACCCTGCACCGCAACGGCTACCTCGGTTCGCGTGCCCCGGTATTCATCCAGTCCTTCGAGGTGAACAACCTGAAGGAACTCAAGCGCCTCACCGGCATCCGCCTGATCCAGCTCTACGGCAGCGGCCAGCCCTACGACCAGCAGGCTGCCGGCGGCAGCCTGACCTACGCCGAGATGGCCACCGCCAAGGGCCTGCGCCAGGTGGCGCGCTACGCCTACGGGGTCGGTCCGGACAAGAGCTACGTGATTCCCCGCGATGCCAACGGCAACCTCGGCCAGCCGACCCGCTTCGTCGGCGACGCCCACGCCGCCGGACTGAAGGTGCAACCCTACACCTTCCGCGCGGAAAACAGCTTCCTTCCGGCGGAGTTCCGCAGCGCCGACGGCAACCCGCAGTCGCGCGGCGACCTGGCCGGCGAGATCAGGGCCTACCTCGACGCCGGCATCGACGGCCTGTTCAGCGACCAGCCGGACGTCGCCGTGCGCCTGCGCGAGCAGCGCTGACGCAGCCCGACCGGCGCCCATGCGTGGGCGCCGGCCTCATGGACAGTCGATGTAGTTGTCGAAGGGCTGTGCCTTGCCCTTCTCCAGTGCCTGTCGCCTGATGTTCCGGCAGATCCGCCGATCGCGCTCGTGCATGGCGTCGATCGACGGGTTGCCGGTGGGCTCCACGCCCTTGTGGTCCTTGACGCCAAAGGTCACCAAGGGCTGCTCCGGCTCCACCCGGAAGCGCGACGGCGTTTCCTTCTCCTCCTTGCGCGACGGCGGATCCGCCGCCAGGGTCGGCAACTGGTCGGCCTGCACGCCATAGCGTTGCAGCAAGGAGCCATCGGGCAACTCGTCGGCCAGCGCACTCGCCATCCCCAGCAACAGCGCCAGGGGGTATCGGCGTACTACCTTCATCTCAGTGCTCCTCTCGCTACCGGCGCCGAACGCTTTCGCCGCTGCGCCAGTCAAAACCCCACGCCCCGCCGCCAGCCGGCTGGCAAGCCGGCATGAGCCGCCGGGGCGCTTTTTGCTATGTTTGGCGCTGATCAGACGCCGTTGGCCGGGCACGATTCACGCTCGGCAGGGAAATCGACACAGGAGGTGACTTGA
Source organism: Pseudomonas sp. HMSC066A08 (assembly GCF_001813025.1). Classification (NCBI taxonomy): domain Bacteria; kingdom Pseudomonadati; phylum Pseudomonadota; class Gammaproteobacteria; order Pseudomonadales; family Pseudomonadaceae; genus Pseudomonas; species Pseudomonas sp. HMSC066A08. The sequence continues at coordinate 56,007 of NZ_KV811360.1, read as the reverse complement.
GTCACACGACGCATCCCGGCCTCGACGCCCTCTGGCTGACCGAGGCCGTTCGCCTGCGCGAGGAGCAGGCCGGTCCGCTGGAAGACAGCGAGGCGGTTCGCCAGGCGCTGGCCCAGGGCGGTTCCCTGCCGCGCCGTATTCTCACCCGCGCCCACTGGCTGGGCCGCCGCGAGGGCCTGCTCGACGCCCAGCGGACCTGGCGCCAGGGTTCGCGGCTGGCACTGGCCCTGCTGCTGGTGCTGGCCCTGGCCAGCGGCGCCGGACTGGCCTTCGCCGCGCTCGGCGACGGCCAGCGCCCGGTCAACGTGTTCTGGGCGCTGGCCAGCCTACTCGGCCTGCACCTGCTGACCCTGCTCGGCTGGGCCCTCGGCCTGCTCGCCGGCGGCGAGGCCGCGGGCGCGCTCGGCCGGCTCTGGCTGTGGCTCAGCGGCAAGCTGGCGCGCGATGCCCGCGCCGCGCACCTGGCGCCGGCGCTATTGGTCCTGCTCGGCCGGCGCCGGCTGGCGCGCTGGGGCCTCGGCGCGCTGGTCCACGGGCTCTGGCTGCTCGGCCTGCTGACCGCGCTGGCCATGCTCCTCGGCCTGCTGGCGACCCGCCGCTACGGTTTCGTCTGGGAAACCACCATTCTCGGCAGCGATACCTTCATCGCCCTCACCCAGGCGCTCGGTGCCCTGCCGGCGTTGCTTGGCTTCCCGTTGCCGGACGCCGAGCTGATCCGCGCCAGCGGCGACGCCGCCCTCGCCAGCGAAGCCGCACGGCACGCCTGGGCCGGCTGGCTGGTAGGCGTACTGCTGGTCTATGGGGTCCTGCCGCGCGCGCTGCTCGGTCTGTTCTGCCTGTGGCGCTGGAAACGCGGCCTGGCCGACCTCGACCTGGATCTCGACGACCCAGGCTACAGCCTGCTGCGCGAACGCTTGATGCCGGCCAGCGAACGCCTCGGCGTCAGCGACGCGGCGCCGGACTGGCTACCGGAGCCGCAGGGCGGCCAGTCCGGCCAGGAAGCCGCCGGAGCGGTGCTGGTGGCGGTGGAGCTGGACGATCGCCGGACCTGGCCGCCGAAGCTCGCCGAAGGCGTCGCCGACGCCGGCATCCTCGACGACGGCCAGCAGCGCCGCCGCCTGCTCGAACAACTGACCCGCTATCCGCCGGCGCGCCTGGCCATCGCCTGCGACCCGCGTCGCTCGCCGGACCGTGGCACCCTGGCGCTGCTCGGCGAACTCGCCCGCTGCGCCGCCAGCACCCGCATCTGGCTGCTCCAGGCTCCGCCCGGCGAAGCGCTCGACAGCGACCGCCTGGGTGACTGGCACGCCGCCCTGGAACGCCTGCAACTGCCGCACGGCGAGACCTCGCCGCTGGCCTGGCTGGAGACCGGCCATGACTGAGCCGTTGATCCTGGCCGTGGTCGGCCACACCAATACCGGCAAGACCTCGCTGCTGCGCACCCTGACTCGCGACCGCGGATTCGGCGAGGTCTCCCATCGCCCCAGCACCACCCGCCATGTCGAGGGCGCCAGGCTATCGGTGGACGGCGAAGCGCTGCTGGAACTCTACGACACGCCCGGCCTGGAAGACGCCATCGCCCTGCTCGACTACCTGGACGCCCTGGAGCGCCCCGGCGAGCGTCTCGATGGCCCGGAACGCATGGCACGGTTGCTGGACAGCAACGAAGCGCGCGGGCGTTTCGAACAGGAGGCCAAGGTGGTCCGCCAGTTGCTCGCCTCCGACGCCGGGCTCTACGTGATCGACGCCCGCGAACCGGTGCTGGCCAAGTATCGCGACGAACTGGCGGTGCTCGCCGGCTGCGGCCGGCCACTGCTGCCGGTGCTGAACTTCGTCGCCAGCCCGCAGCATCGCGAGGAGGAGTGGCGCGCCGCCCTCGCCCGCCTGGGCCTGCACGCGCTGGTGCGTTTCGACAGCGTGGCGCCGCCGCTGGACGGCGAACGGCGCCTCTACGAGAGCCTGGCGCTGCTGCTGGAGCGCGCCCGGCCGCAGCTCGACCGGCTGATCGCCGACCATGAGACCCAGGCCGCCGCGCGCCTGCGCGCCGGGCAACGGCTGATCGCCGAATTGCTGGTCGACGTCGCCGCCTGCCGGCGCCTGGTGCCCGGCGGCGAAAGCGCCGTGCAGGAAGCCACCCGCGATCTGCACCAGCAGGTGCGCAAGCGCGAGCAGGCCTGCGTGGAAGCGTTGCTGCGGCTCTACGCCTTCGCCAGGGACGACGCCCGCGCCGCCGACCTGCCGCTGCTCGACGGCCGTTGGGGCGACGATCTGTTCAATCCGGAGACCCTGCGCCAACTCGGTATCCGCCTCGGCGGCGGGGTTGCGGCCGGCGCCGCGGCCGGCGCCGGCATCGACCTGCTGGTGGGCGGCGTCACCCTTGGCGCCGCCGCCGCCCTCGGCGCCCTCGCCGGCGGCGCCTGGCAGACCGTCGGCCACTACGGCTCGCGCCTGCTCGGCAAGCTCAAGGGCGCCCGCGAGCTGACCGTCAACGACGCCGTGCTGCGCTTGCTCGCGCTGCGCCAACGGCAGCTCCTGGCCGCCCTGCAAACGCGCGGCCACGCGGCGGTCGAGGCGATCCGCCTGGAGACCCCGGAGGACAAGCAGTGGCGCGAAGGCAAGCTGCCGGAAGCGCTGCGCAAGGCGCGCGCGCATCCGGAGTGGTCGTCGCTGAACGGCAGGCGGGTGGGCGGCAGCGACCGCCAGGAACAGATCGACACGCTGACCGAATTGCTGGAGAGCGGACGCGGGGAATGACAGACTGGGCGACGATCGCCCAAGAGGTAGGCCCATGCCCTTCGTTTCCTACGCGCAGAACCTGGAAGACGTCCGACTCTGGCGGGCCCTGAAGCTCTTCCCCAGGGGGTTCTACATCGACGTCGGTGCCAACCACCCGCGGATCGACTCGGTCACCCTGGCGTTCTACGAGCGCGGCTGGCGCGGCATCAACATCGAACCGCTGCCCCACCTGCACCGCGAGCTGGAGCGGGAGCGGCCGGAAGACCTCAACCTGAACCTCGCCATCGGTGAGCGAGAAGGCCGCGCCACGCTCTACGAGATGGCCGCCTCGGGTCTCTCCACCCTGGACCCCGAACTAGCCCGCCAGCGCCAGGCCGAGGGCTGCACGGCCACCCCGCGCGAAGTGAAGGTCAGCACCCTGGACGCGATCTGCGCGGCCCACGTCGAAGGGCCGATCCACTTCCTCAAGATCGACGTCGAAGGGCTGGAAGGCGCGGTGCTCCGCGGCCTCGACCTGAACCGCTGGCGCCCGTGGCTGATCCTGGCGGAAACTCCATTCGACCACGACCCCGAATGGAAAGCGCCGCTGCTCGCTGCGGGCTACCGTTTCGTCCACTTCGACGGCCTCAACGGCTATTACCTGGCGGAGGAGCAGGCCCGCCTGGAAGGCGCCTTCGCGTTACCGCCGAACCTGCTGGACGACTTCCAGCTCTGCCATGGCCACGCCATGAGCCATCCGGTCGCACCGCTGGAGCAAGCCCTGGAGCAGGCGCTGAAACGCGCAGAAGATGCGGAGCAGGCTTTGCGGGACTGGCGCGCGCTTCCCTGGTACCGCCGCCTGTTCGGTTGAGCGGAGCCGACGGCTCCGTCGAAGGGTCAGACCGCGACCGGTGCCTTGATGTGCGGATGGGCCTCGTAGCCGACCAGTTCGAAGTCCTCGAAGCGGAAGTCGAACAGATCCTTCACCTCGGGATTCAGCTTCATGCTCGGCAACGGCAGCGGCTCGCGGGTCAGTTGCAGGTCGGCCTGCTCCAGGTGGTTGGCGTACAGGTGGCAATCGCCGCCGGTCCAGATGAACTCGCCCGGCTGCAGGCCGGCGACCTGCGCCACCATCAGGGTCAGCAGGGCGTAGCTGGCGATGTTGAAGGGTACGCCGAGGAAGATGTCCGCCGAACGCTGGTAGAGCTGGCAGCTGAGCTTGCCGTCGGCGACGTAGAACTGGAACAGCGCGTGGCAGGGCGGCAGGGCCATCTCGTCGATCAGCGCCGGGTTCCAGGCGGAGACGATCAGCCGGCGCGAGTCCGGATTCTTCTTCAGCATCGCCATCAGGTTGGCGATCTGGTCGATGTGGCGGCCATCCGGCGCCGGCCAGGAGCGCCACTGGTAGCCATACACCGGGCCGAGGTCGCCGTTCTCGTCGGCCCACTCGTCCCAGATCGAGACGCCGTGCTCCTTGAGGTAGGCGATATTGGTGGAGCCCTTGAGGAACCACAGCAGCTCGTGGACGATCGACTTGAGGTGGCACTTCTTGGTGGTCACCAGGGGGAAGCCCGCGGCCAGGTCGAAGCGCATCTGGTGGCCGAACACGCTATAGGTGCCGGTACCGGTGCGGTCGCTCTTGAAGGTGCCGTGCTCGCGCACGTGGCGCATCAGGTCGAGGTACTGTTTCATCGGAGGCTCGGATCGATATCGGTGCGGCGCCAACGTGGCGGTTCCCACCGAGGGATGACAGAAGGATGGCCAAGTCTACGGCGACCGAGCCTGCATCGCCAGTTCGGCGCGACCGGCGCAAGCCATGCACGCCCTGGCGCGGAAAGCCGGCTGCTCGGGGCGGATGACGCCTGCGACGTTATCCGCCCCGAGCATGGGAGGCGGGCCCTCAGGCCGCCTTCGGCTGCGCCGCGTCGCGGCGGTAGGCCCAGACCATCAGGGCAATGCCGGCCAGCACCATCGGTACGCAGAGCACCTGGCCCATGGTCAGCCAACCCCAGGCGAGGTAGCCGAGCTGGGCATCCGGCACGCGGACGAACTCGACGACGAAGCGGAAGATCCCGTAGCACAGCACGAACAGGCCGGAGACCGAGGCGGTCGGCCGGGGCTTGCGGGTGAACAGCCAGAGGATGACGAACAGCGCCACGCCTTCCAGGGCGAACTGGTACAGCTGCGAGGGATGCCGCGGCAACGGGCCGCCGTTGGGGAAGACCATGGCCCAGGGCACGTCGCTGACCTTGCCCCACAGTTCCGAGTTGATGAAGTTGCCGATGCGCCCGGCGCCCAGGCCGATGGGCACCAGCGGGGCGATGAAGTCCATCAGTTGGAAGAAGCTCTTGCCATGGCGCTTGCCGAACCACCAGACCGCCAGCATCACGCCGAGCAGGCCGCCATGGAAGGACATGCCGCCTTTCCAGACCTCGAAGATCAGCGTCGGGTTGGCGATGTACTCGTCCAGGTTGTAGAACAGCACGTAGCCCAGGCGGCCACCGAGGATCACGCCGCAGGCGACCCAGAAGACCAGGTCGGAAAGGCGCTCCTTGGTCCAGGTCGGGTCGAAGCGCTTCATCCGGCGCGACGCCAGCAGCCAGGCGCCGCCGATCCCGATCAGGTACATCAGCCCGTACCAGTGGATCTTCAGCGGGCCGACGGCCAGCGCAACCGGATCGATCTGGGGATACGTCAGCATCGATAACTCCTACGACAGAAAAGCAAGATCGGGGATCAGGAAACTTAGGCCCACGCTGAACAGCAGCAGGGCGAACAGTCGCTTGAGTACGCGCGGCGACAAACGATGCGCCAGGCGCGCGCCGAAGCGGGCGAACAGCATACTGGTGGCGGCGATGCCGACCAACGCCGGCAGATAGACGTAGCCCAGGCTCCACTCCGGCAACTGCGGGTTGTGCCAGCCGACCGCGATGAACGACAAAGCGCCGGAAATGGCGATAGGAAGGCCGCAGGCCGAGGAAGTCGCAACCGCCTGCTGCATCGGCACGCTGCGCCAACTGAGGAAAGGCACGGTCAGCGAACCGCCGCCGATGCCGAAGATCGCCGAGGCCCAGCCGATCACCGCGCCGGCCAGGGTCAGGCCGCCCTTGCCGGGCACCTCGCGGCTACCCTTGGGCTTGAGGTCGAGAAGCATCTGCAAAGCGACCAGGATGGCGAACACCCCGATTATCTTCTGCAACAGCGGCCCCTTGATCTGCGCCGCGGTCAGCGCGCCGAGCGCACTGCCGATGAGGATGCCGAGGGTCATCCAGGCGAACACCGGCCAGCGCACCGCGCCGCGACGATGGTGTTCGAGAATGGAGTTGATCGAAGTGAAGACGATGGTCGCCAGCGAGGTGCCGACCGCCATCTGGGTCAGGACGTCGCCGCCGAAACCGTGCGCGGTGAAGCTGAAGACCAGCGCCGGGACGATGATCAGGCCGCCCCCGACGCCGAACAGTCCGGCCAGCACGCCGGCACAGGCGCCCAGCACGATATAGAGGAGAAACTCCATGCACGCCCCCGTTGGAAAGCCGGCATGGTAACGGAATTGCGCGCCGTGCGGCAGGCGTCGTGCTTGAACGGCGATGGCGGATGCCTTTAGCCTGACGGCCAGCCCATCCCAAGGATCGCGCATGTGCCTGATCGTCTTCGCCTGGCAACCGGGGCACGCCCTGCCGCTGCTGGTCGCCGCCAACCGTGACGAGTTCTATGCCCGCCCGAGCCTGCCGCTGGCGGCCTGGGAGGACGCCGAGGGGGTATTCGCCGGGCGCGACCTGGAGGCCGGCGGCACCTGGCTGGGGCTAGGCCCGGCCGGCCGTTTCGCCGCCCTGACCAACGTCCGCGATCCGTCGCAGCCTCTCGGCAAGCGCTCCCGTGGCGAACTGGTGGCGGACTTCCTGCGCGGCGGCGGCAACCCGGCCGACTATCTGGCGCAGGTCGCCGGGCGCGCCGCGGACTATTCCGGCTTCAACCTGCTCATTGGCGACCGCCATCAGCTCTGGCACTACAACCCCCGCGTAGGGCCACCGCGCCTGCTGCCGGCGGGGATCTACGGGCTGTCCAACGCGGCCCTCGATACGCCCTGGCCGAAGCTGCTCAAGGCTCGCGCCGCCCTCGCCGAGCGGCTTGCCGTGCCGCATCCGCAGGCCCTGCTGGAACTGCTGGCCGACGCAGCCCCGGCCGACGACGGCCAGTTGCCGGATACCGGCGTGGGTCTGGCCACGGAACGCCTGCTCTCCAGCGTGTTCATCGCCAGCCCGAGCTACGGCACCCGCGCCAGCAGCGTCGTACGGGTACACGCCGACGGCACGCGGGAGATGATCGAGCGCAGCTTCGGGCCGTCCGGCGCCCGGCTCGGCGAGGTCGGCCTGGTGCTGCCGCCAGGCTGACCCTTCAGCAACAGGCCACGCAATCGCGACGCTGCTTGGCCCGATAGAGTGCGTCGTCCACCCGGCACAGCAGCAGGTCGAGGGTCTCGTCATCGTTCAGCACGCCGACGCCGAAGCTGGCGGTCAACCGCTCGCCCATCTCGAAGGACTGCGAGCGAACCCGCTGGCGCAGGCGTTCGGCCAAGGCCGCCGCGGCCTCCAGGCCGGTTTCCGGGAGCAGCAGGATGAACTCCTCGCCGCCCCAGCGCGCCAGCACGTCCACCTCGCGCAGTTCGCTGGCGATCAGACGGCCAAAAGCGACCAGCACGCGGTCGCCGGTGGAGTGGCCGAACAGGTCATTGATCCGCTTGAAGTGATCGACATCGATCATCACCAGTGCCGTGGCGCGTCCATGGCGCTGCCGGCGCATCCATTCATGGTGCAGGCACTGCTCGAACTTGCGTCGGTTGTACAGCTCGGTGAGCGGATCGATTTCGCTCAGGCGCTGGGCCTCGGCCATCTTCGAGGCCAGCGCCTGGTTGACCCGGTGCAGCGCCTCAGTGCGCTCGGCCACCAGTTCCTCGAGACGCAGGTTCCAGTCGAACAGTTCCTCGTTGCGCTGCTGCAACTCCAGCTCGACCAGCTTGCGCTGATGGATCTCATGGTGCGCACCGATCATCCGCCGCGGCTCGCCGCGCTCGTCGAACTCGACGAAACGCCCGCGATCGCTGATCCACAGGTAATCCCCGCTGTAGGTGCGGCAGCGGTATTCCTCGCAGTATTCCGGGCTTTCGCCGTCGAGGTAGGCCTGGAAGCTGGCCATCACCCGCGGATAGTCCTCGGGATGGATGATGTTCTTCCAGGTTTCCACGCTCTCCGGCAGGCTATGCGGCGGATAGCCGAGCATCAGGTACCAGCCGGCGCTGCGGCTGACCTGGTCGGTCGCGATGTTCCAGTCCCAGATCCCGTCGCTGACGATCTCCAGGGCATATCGCAGGGTTTTCTCAAGGTCTTCGCGTGACAGCGGAAGAAGACCTGGCGGCTTCGACGCCCGTTCGTCCATTTACGGCAATCCCTCGCACGTTCGACTGGCCAGTGGCCTCTACCGAATGGCAGGCAGTCTATACGCTTGCGGGGAAAGCGTAAGCGCCGCACGACGAAGCGTCCGGCGCGCGGGAAATCAGGGCTGGACGGTAGCCGCCGGGTTGATCACGCGACCCAGGCCGAGGTTGCGCAACGCCAGGTGCAGCGAGCTGTGGATGACCTGCGGGTTGTCGAAGGTGAGCAACTGGCCGAGCAGGTCCCGGGCCTTGTCCAGGGTGATCTGGCGCAGCAGCCACTTCACCTTGGGCAGGTTGGTGGCGTTCATCGACAGGCTGTCGAAGCCCATCGCCATCAGCAGCACGGCAGCCGCGGGATCGCCGGCCATCTCGCCACAGATGCTCACCGGCTTGCCTTCCAGATGGGCATCGTCGACCACCTTCTTCAACGCATGCAGCACGGCCGGATGCAGGTAGTCGTAGAGGTCGGCGACCCGCGGGTTGTTGCGGTCGACCGCCAGCAGGTACTGGGTCAGGTCGTTCGAACCGACCGAAAGGAAGTCGACCTGGCGGGCCAGCTCGCGGGTCTGGTACACGGCGGCGGGAATCTCGACCATCATGCCGATGGGCGGCATGGCGATGTCCACGCCCTCGTCGCGCACCTCGCCCCAGGCGCGGTGGATCAGGTGCAGGGCCTCTTCCAGCTCGTGGGTGCCGGAGATCATCGGCAGCAGGATGCGCAGGTTGTCCAGTCCTTCGCTGGCCTTGAGCATGGCGCGGATCTGGACCAGGAAGATCTCCGGGTGGTCGAGGGTGACGCGGATGCCGCGCCAGCCGAGGAACGGGTTGTCTTCCTTGATCGGGAAGTAGGACAGCGCCTTGTCGCCGCCGATATCCAGGGTGCGCATGGTCACCGGCAGCGGGTGGAAGGCACTGAGCTGCTCGCGGTAGATCGCCAACTGTTCCTTCTCGCTGGGGAAGCGGTCGTTGATCATGAACGGCACTTCGGTGCGGTACAGGCCCACCCCCTCGGCGCCACGCTCCTGGGCGCGGGCGACATCGGCGAGCAGGCCGGTGTTGACCCAGAGCGGCATGCGGTGGCCGTCGAGGGTCTCGCAGGGCAGCTCGCGCAGGGCCGCCAGACCCTTGCTCAGCTCGCGCTCCTCGGCAACCACGTCGCTGTACTGGCGCACCAGCTCGGCGGAGGGGTTGGTGTAGACCTCGCCGTGGTAGCCATCGACGATCAGGTCGATGCCGTCGACCTTGGAGTACGGCAGGTCGACCGCCCCCATCACCGTGGGGATGCCCATGGCGCGGGCGAGGATAGCCACGTGCGAGTTGCCCGAGCCGAGCACCGAGACCAGGCCGACCAGGCGCCCTTCCGGTACCTCGCCGAGCATCGCCGGCGACAGCTCCTCGCTGACGATGATGGTCTGTTCCGGGTAGGTCAGGTTCTGCTTGCGTTCTTCCTGCAGGTAGGCGAGCAGGCGGCGACCGATGTCCTTGACGTCGGAGGCGCGCTCGCGGAGATAGGCGTCGTCCATCAGCTCGAAGCGCTGCACGTGCTCCATCACCACCTGGCGCAGGGCGCCCTGGGCCCACTGGCCGGTACGGATGATGCGCTTGACCTCGTTGCCGATGGAGGCATCGTCGAGCATCATCAGGTAGACGTCGAACAGCGCGCGTTCTTCCTTGCGCAACTGGCTGGCGAGCTTGCTCGACAGCGCGCGCATGTCGGCGCGAACGCCCTCCAGGGCCTGCTTGAACAGGGCGATCTCGGCGTCGATGTCGTCGACCTGCTTGTCCGGCACCACTTCCAGGTCGGCCGGCGGCAACACCACCACCGCCTTGCCCACCCCGACCCCGGGGGCGCCGGGCACGCCGACGAACTTGGCTTCCTGGATGCCCTTGCCGAGCTTGCCCAGGCCACGGATCGAACCGGTCGCCTCGGCATGCGCGATGACCCCGGCGAGCTGGGCGCTCATGGTGACGAGGAAGGCTTCCTCGCCTTCGTCGAACTGGCGGCGCTCCTTCTGCTGCACCACCAGCACCCCCATCACCCGCCGATGGTGGATGATCGGCGCGCCGAGGAACGACGCGTAGCGCTCCTCGCCGGTCTCGGCGAAATAGCGGTAGCGCGGGTGGGCGGCGGCGTTCTCCAGGTTGAGCGGCTCCTCGCGGGTGCCGACCAGGCCGACCAGGCCTTCGCTGGGGGCCATGCTGACCTTGCCGATGGAGCGCTTGTTGAGGCCCTCGGTGGCCATCAGGACGAAACGCTGGGTCTCGGTGTCGAGCAGGTACACCGAGCAGACCTGGGTCCCCATGGCTTCCTTGACCCGCTGCACGATGATGCCCAGCGCCGCCTTCAGATCCTTGGCGGAGTTCACTTCCTGGACGATCTTGCGCAGCGTGTTGAGCATGCTCGGGGCCTTGTCTCCGTGTTCAGTCCCGCGCCAGAAGGCGCGGGGCCAGTTCCTTCAGGGCGCGGCGGTAGACCTCGCGCTTGAAGGTCACCACCTGTCCCAGGGGGTACCAGTAACTCACCCAGCGCCAGCCGTCGAACTCGGGCTTGCTGGTGATATCCATGCGCACGCGCGCCTCGTCGGACATCAGCCGCAGCAGGAACCATTTCTGCTTCTGGCCGATGCACAGCGGCTGGCTGTGGGTCCGCACCAGGCGCTGCGGCAAACGGTAGCGCAACCAGCCGCGGGTGCAGGCCAGGATGCGCACGTCCCCGGCCTCCAGCCCGACTTCTTCGTTCAATTCGCGATACAGCGCCTCTTCCGGCGTTTCGCGATCATTGATGCCTCCCTGCGGGAACTGCCAGGCTTCCTGATTGATACGCCGCGCCCACAGCACCTGCCCCGCCTCGTTGGCGAGAATGATGCCGACATTCGGGCGAAAACCATCGGAATCGATCACGCTGGGACATCCTCGAAATCGCATGTGCCCGCATTGTTCCATAAAGCTTGTGATAGCGGCAACGCGCGGCTTTGCGACTCGTGCGGGGAGGATACAGGGCCGGCAAAAGCCGGTAGGCTAGGGGTTTTCCCAAGGCCCGGTGGGAGCCTTCGCAAAAGGCTCTCGCGGCCCTCCCGCTACCCGCCAACCGATGGAGTCACCCCGTGCGTCTGGCCCTTTTCGATCTCGACAACACCCTGCTCGCCGGCGACAGCGACCATAGCTGGGGCGAATGGCTGTGCCAGCGCGGCCTGGTCGACGCCGCCGAATACCAGGCGCGCAACGACGCCTTCTATGCCGACTACGTCGCCGGCAAGCTCGACGTCCTCGCCTACCAGGCCTTCACCCAGGCGATCCTCGGTCGCACCGAGATGGCCCAGCTGGAAACCTGGCACCGCCAGTTCATGCAGGAAGTGATCGAGCCGATCGTGCTGGCCAAGGGCGAGGCGCTGCTCGCCGAGCACCGCGCCGCCGGCGACCGGCTGGTGATCATCACCGCCACCAACCGCTTCGTCACCGGCCCGATCGCCGAACGGCTCGGGGTGGAGACCCTGATCGCCACCGAGTGCGAGATGCGCGACGGCCGCTACACCGGGCAGACCTTCGACGTGCCCTGCTTCCAGGGCGGCAAGGTGGTGCGCCTGCAACGCTGGCTCGACGAGAACGGCCTGGACCTGGAAGGCGCCAGCTTCTACAGCGACTCGCTGAACGACCTGCCGCTGCTGGAAAAGGTCAGCCGGCCGGTGGCCGTCGACCCCGATCCGCGCCTGCGCGCCGAGGCGGAAAAACGCGGCTGGCCGATCATTTCCCTGCGTTGACCCACTGACAAGCGCGCCGTCCGACGGGCGGCGCCACGGCGGACCCAGGATGCCCCACACCGCCCCCGCTCCCGGCTCGCTGCGGCCGGTCGTGATCGTCGCCCTGGCCACCGCGCTATGCCTGGCCGGCGACTCGATGCTCTACATCGCCCTGCCGATCTACTGGCGCGAGGTCGGCCTGGAGGCGCTCTGGCAGGTCGGCGTGCTGCTGTCGATCAACCGCCTGATCCGCCTGCCCTTCAATCCGCTGATCGGCCGCCTGTACAAGCACCTGGCACTGAAGACCGGCCTGCTCCTGGCGGTCGTCATCGGCGTGCTGAGCACCGCCGGCTACGGCCTGGCCAGCGGTTTCCTGGCCTGGGTGCTGCTGCGCGGACTGTGGGGGATCGGCTGGTCGTTCTTCCGCATCGGCGGGCTCTCGGCGGTGGTCTACTGCGCCGCCGACCACCAGCGCGGCCGCGCCATGGGCCTGTACAACGGCCTCTACCGCCTGGGCAGCCTGGTCGGCATGCTGCTCGGCGGGCTGCTGGTGCCGGTCCTCGGCCTGCCGGCGCTGGCGCTGTCCTTCGCGATCCTGGCACTGCTCGGCCTGCCGCTGCTGGCGAAGGGTTTCGACTTGCCGGAGAGTCCCGCCGGACATGCGCGGACCTCCGCCGCAACGGCAGCCACCAGCGTCGCCAGGCGCCCGCCGCCGCGCGGCCTGGTGATCCTCAGCGGCTTCGCCACCGCGCTCCTGATCCAGGGCGTGCTCGCCGCCACCCTGAGCGCGCTGATCGCCCGCAGCTTCGGCACCGAGGTCAGCCTGCTCGGCCTGGCGCTCAGCGCCGCCGGCCTCTCCGGGATCATCCAGGCCCTGCGCTGGTCCTGGGAGCCCTGGCTGGCCGGGCGCTTCGGTGCCTGGTCGGATGGCCCGCGCGGGCGTCGGCGGTTCTACGTGGCTGCGCTACTGGTCGGCGCAATGGGCTTCGGCCTGCTTTCCAGCAGGCTGCCCATTCTCGCCTGGCTGGCCATCGCCCTGCTGGTGATGCTGGTCGCCACCGCCCTCACCACCCTGACCGACGCCCTCGCCGCCGACGTCGCCCGCGCCGGCGACGTGGTCGGCTTCATGACCCGCTACTCCATCGTCCAGGACCTCGGTGCCGCGCTGGGCCCGGCCCTGGCCTTCCTCCTGCTGGAACGGCCCGGCGGCTTCGCCTGGTTGTACTGGGGCGGTTCCCTGGCGCTCCTGGTCCTGGCGTTGCTCTGGTTGCGCCGAGCGGACTCTCAGACCGGCTTGTTGACCATCAGGTAGAAGATGACCATGAAGGCGATGAAGGCCGGCCAGCCGAGGATGAACCAGGCGTTCATGTAGCGGTACGCCAGCGGTTCGATGGGCCGCGCCTCGCGCAAGGCCGCCTCGGCCATGTCGCGTACGCGGATCTGCAACCACACCACCGGTAGCCAGCAGAGCCCGGCGAACACGTAGAGGCCCAGGCTCCACAGCAACCAGCCCTGGGCCAGCGACCAGCCGGCGACATGCACCATGGCCAGGCCGCTGAGCGGCTGGAACACCGCGGTGGTGGCGATGAACAGCCAGTCGGCGGTGACCAGGTGGCGGAAGGTCACCGCGATCACCGGCAACTGCCCGCTGCGCCAGGCACGCAGAGCGTAGTAGGCCGACCCCAGGCCGGTGCCGAAAAGAATGGTCGAGGAAAGGATATGCAGGGTCTTCAGCAGCAGGTAGAGGTTCATCCACGGGCCTCCTTGGCTCGAGGTTCGTCGCCCAGCAGCCAGAGCGTGGCCACCATCAGCACGATGTTCTTGCCGACCGCCATGTAGGGGTCGTACCAGTAGTGCGGCAGGATCAGGCTGATCGCCAGGCTGTAGCCAAGCATCAGCCAGAATTGCGCCAGCAGCGCGCGCCGGCGCCAGCGGCGGAGCAGCAGGCCGACGCCGAGCACACCGTCGAGCAGGGCCCCGGCGATCACCGCCAGGCTCGCCGGCCAGCCGTGGATGCCGGCCTCGCCGAGGATCCGCAGGCCCCAGCCGTAACCCGGCCCCAGGCAGGCGACCAGGGTACCCAGCCAGATCAGCACCAGCGCCGCCAGCATCAGCGGCCGCATCAGCGCCGCCAGGCTGCGTGCCGCCTGCGGCCAGCCGAGCAGCCGACTGGCCAGCGGCGCGCAACGATAGCCGCAGGCCGCATCGAGGAGTGCCGGGTCGGCCAGGTTGTCGTGGCGCACCAGCTTCAGCATCGATGGACTCAGTGTCCGCCAGCCCGCACGCCGGCCGAGCCCGCCCAACGCATCGAGAAGCGCCGCGGGCGGCACCACATAGCGGCCGCGCGGCCAACCCTGGGCGCGGCGCAGCTCGTCCAGCAGCTCGCCCTGGGTCAGCGCCTGCGGACCCACCAGCGGAATCACCTGCGCCCACTCCGGCCAGCGGCGCAGCAGGGCCAGCACCGCGCCGACCAGGTCCTCGACATGCAGCGGTTGCAGACGCGCGCGATTGTCCAGCAAGGGAATCAGCGGTAGCGGCGACAGGCGTTCCAGCCAGGCGCTGCTGGCGCCGCCCGGCCCCAGCAGCAGGGATGGGCGCAGCACCAGCGCCGGGACGCCCAGTTCCAGCAGGTGGCGGTCGGCCGCCGCCTTGCTGGCGAGGAAGGCCACGTCCGGGTGCGCACCGGCGCCCAGCGCGGAAATCTGCAGGACCTTCGCCCCATGGGCGGCGGCGAGGTCGAAGAGTGTTCGCGCGCCGCTGTCCTGGACGCGAGCCATGCTCGCCTCGTCGAGACTCATGGTGCCGGCGGCGTTGATCAGCAGGTCGACCCCGGCGGGCCAGGCGAAGCTGTCCGGCCTTTCCGCAAGCCGCTCCAGGTCGAGCGCCAGCCAGCGTGCGCCGGCAGGCGCATCGGCCGGCGGGCGGCGCGCGGTGAGGAGCAGTTCGTGTCCGGCGGCGAGCAGCGCCGGGAGCAGGTGCCGCCCGACGAAACCTCCCGCGCCTACCAGCAGAATACGCATGCGTTCCTACAGAACCGGCGAAGGCCGGTGAAGTCCATTTCGTTGGCGTTTCAGAGCGGCTTGCTGACCATCAGTACCGCCACCGCGATGAAGCTGGCCGCACCGAGCAGGGCCATGACCAGGCCCACCTTGATCTCGCGCAGGGTCTGCTCGCCCAGCGCGGCCCCCGCCGTCTCGGCGGCGCCGGCCTGATGCTGGACCCGCGCCAGGCGGCCGGCGAGGACCAGCCAGAAGATGCAGCCGAGCAGATAGAGGCAGGCGCCGAACAGCAGCCAGCTCTGGCCCAACGGCCAGCCGGCCAGGTGCGCCAGCCACCAGCCGCTGATTGGCAGGGCCAGCAGGCTGAGCCCCAGCAACGGCCAGCCGATCAGGCGGACCCGCTTGAAACCGCGCGCGACCCGCGCCGCGTCGCCCGTCCGCCAGCTGCGCCAGGCGTAGAGCGCCAGGCCGAGCAGGCCGCCGAACAGCAGCACGGTGGCGACTCCGTGGAGAATCTTGATCTGGAGAAAATGTTCCATCAGCGCATCCTTGTCCGTGTTCCCGGCCCGTTTGAGGGGCCGGGGGCGGGCTCAGTTCCCGAGGAAGGAGATCACCTGCCCGTGAAGCTTAGCAGCCCGCGCCGGCGAGCCGCCGCGGGTCAGCCGAGGAACAGCCGGTAGGCCGGGTTGGCGGTCTCGTCCCAGTACGGATAGCCGATCGCCTCCAGGGTCTGCGGGATCAGGTGGCGCTCGTCTTCCGGCACCTGCAACCCGGCCACCACCCGGCCGTCGGCCGCGCCATGGTTGCGGTAGTGGAACATCGAGATGTTCCAGCGCCCGCCGAGCTTGGTGAGGAAGTTGAACAGCGCGCCGGGCCGCTCGGGGAATTCGAAGCGGAACACCATCTCGTCGCTGACTTTCACCGCATGGCCGCCGACCATATGGCGGATGTGCAGCTTGGCCAGTTCGTTGTCGGTCAGGTCGAGGACCGGGAAGCCCTTCTCGCGCAGATAAGCCACCAGCGCCTCGCGCGGGTCGTTTTCCGGGTGGGTCTGCACGCCGACGAAGATGTGCGCCTCGCTGCCGCTGTGGTAGCGATAGTTGAACTCGGTGATCTGGCGCTTGCCGACTGCCTCGCAGAACGCCTTGAAGCTGCCCGGCCGCTCGGGAATGGTCACCGCGATGATCGCTTCGCGGCGCTCGCCCAGTTCGGCGCGTTCGGCGACATGCCGCAGGCGATCGAAGTTGACGTTGGCACCGGAGTCGATCGCCACCAGGGTCTGCCCCTCGGCGCGCTCGCGCTCGACGTACTTCTTGATCCCGGCCACCGCCAGCGCGCCGGCCGGCTCGGTGATCGAGCGGGTGTCGTCGTAGATGTCCTTGATCGCCGCACAGATCTCGTCGGTGCTGACGGTGATCACCTCGTCGATGTGGTCCTTGCAGATGTCGAAGGTGTGCTGGCCGATCTGCGCCACCGCCACGCCGTCGGCGAACAGCCCGACCTGGCCCAGCACCA
>NZ_KV811360.1:0-39510 GCF_001813025.1 Pseudomonas sp. HMSC066A08 | reverse complement strand
CGGCGAACAGCCCGACCTGGCCCAGCACCACCCGCTCGCCGGCGGCCATGGCCGCCTGCAGGCAGTTCGACTCGTCCGGCTCGACGCCGATCACCTTGATCTCCGGACGCAGGTACTTGACGTAGGCGGCGATGCCGGCGACCAGTCCGCCACCGCCCACCGGGACGAAGATCGCATCGAGGCGGCCGGGCTGCTGGCGGAGGATCTCCATGGCCACGGTGCCCTGGCCGGCGATGGTGTCCGGATCGTCGTAGGGATGGACGAAGGTGTAGCCCTTCTCGTCGACCAGCTTCAGCGCGTGGGCCAGCGCCTCGGGGAAGGCGTCGCCGTGCAGCACCGCCTTGGCGCCGTGGGCGCGCACCGCCTGGACCTTGATCTCGGGGGTGGTCTTGGGCATCACGATGACCGCCCTGATCCCCTGCCGCTTGGCCGCCAGGGCCAGGCCCTGGGCGTGGTTGCCGGCCGAGGCGGCGATCACCCCGCGGGCCTTCTCCTCCTCGGTGAGCTGCGCGACCTTGTTGTAGGCGCCGCGGATCTTGAAGGAAAACACCGGCTGCAGGTCCTCGCGCTTGAGCAGGACCTGGTTGCCGAGGCGTTCGGACAACTGGCGGGCGGGTTGCAGGGGCGTTTCCACCGCGACGTCGTAGACGCGCGAGGTGAGGATCTTCTTGACGTATTGTTCGAGCATCGGAGGCGGTTCGGCGGACTTCACGGAAGCCCGGAGTCTACTCCAGCCCCGCCGGACGGACTACCGGCGCGCCGCAGGAAAACACCGCGACTGCCGGTCATCCGGGGCAAGACCGGAGGACGCCAGGCCGCTATAATTCGTCCCTTCGTATCGCAGCGGCACAGGACGTGCCGGAAACCCGCCGGGCCGCCCCGGCCGCGCGCACCCTCCGCCTGCGCCGCCGGGACGGCCGGCCAGGCAACCAGACAGGCACCCGGGATGAACCAGGATCAGCTCAAGCAGGCAGTGGCGCAGGCCGCCGTCGACCATATTCTTCCGCACCTCGACAGCAAGAGCATCGTCGGCGTCGGCACAGGCTCCACCGCCAATTTCTTCATCGATGCCCTGGCCCGCCACAAGGCCGAGTTCGACGGCGCAGTGGCCAGTTCGGAGGCCACCGCCAGGCGCCTGAAGGAGCATGGCATCCCGGTCTACGAGCTGAACACGGTCAGCGAGCTGGAGTTCTACGTCGACGGCGCCGACGAGAGCAACGAGCGCCTGGAGCTGATCAAGGGCGGCGGTGCCGCGCTGACCCGCGAGAAGATCGTCGCCGCGGTGGCCAAGACCTTCATCTGCATCGCCGATGCCAGCAAGCTGGTGCCCATCCTCGGCCAGTTCCCGCTGCCGGTGGAGGTCATCCCGATGGCTCGCAGCCACGTCGCCCGCCAACTGGTGAAGCTCGGTGGCGATCCGGTCTACCGTGAAGGCGTGCTGACCGACAACGGCAATATCATCCTCGACGTGCACAACCTGCGCATCGACAGCCCGGTGGAACTGGAAGAGAAGATCAACGCCATCGTCGGCGTAGTCACCAACGGCCTGTTCGCCGCCCGCCCGGCCGACCTGCTGCTGCTCGGCACCGCCGACGGCGTCAAGGTCCTCAAGGCCTGAGCCCGCTCGCCCCAGGCCGATGACCGGTGCGGGGCGACACTGCAACAAAAGCGGCTACGCTGTGTCTCAGCAGACGGCTGGTCCGTTGCGATCCGCCTCACCCTGTGAACAAGGAGCTAGACATGGCAGCCAAATTCCATCTGAAGAAAGCGAAAGACGGCCAGTTCCACTTCAACCTGCATGCCGCCAACGGCGAGATCATTCTCACCAGCGAACTGTACAAGGCCAAGGACTCGGCGCTCGGCGGTATCGAGTCGGTGCGCAAGAACTCCCAGCGCGACGGTGCCTTCGAGGTCAAGCCGGCCAGCAACGGCAAGTTCCACTTCGTACTCAAGGCCACCAATGGCCAGGTCGTCGGCCAGAGCCAGCTCTATGCCAGCCAGGCCAACGCCGAAGCCGGCGTGCAGTCGGTGAAGCGCGCAGCGCCGGAAGCCGGCCTCAGCGACGAAAGCTGAACCAGCCCTGGCCGCCGTCGACGCCGGCGGCGGCTGCGGGCCTCAGGACAGCCATTCGATGGCGAACGGCTTGTGCCGGATGCGCAAGCGCCGCGCCTCCTGGCGCGCCTGCGGCGGCCGACGCTCCAGCGCCTCGACGCAGGCCTGCGGATCGTCCAGCGGCAATTCGCCGAGCACGTCCAGCGGCAACTCCCACCAGCGACTCGCCAGCAGTCGCTCGATCAGTTCCGGCGCGAAGCGATAGCGGAGCACCCGCGCCGGCGAACCCGCCACCACCGCGTAGGGCGGCACGTCGCGATTGACCAGCGATTGCGCGCCGATCACCGCGCCGGTGCCGATCTCCACCCCATCGAGGATCAGCGCGTCGCGCCCGATCCATACATCGTGGCCGATCCGCGCCGGGGTCGCTTCGCGCTCGGGCTGCAACGGCTTGCGCAGCAGCTTCGGATTGGCGGTGAAGGCGTGGGTGCTCAGCCAGTGCATTGGATGCGAGCGGCGCGGCTGGCCGATCACCACCCCGGTGGCGATCGAACAGAAGCGGCCGATGCTGGCCACCTCCAGGAACTCGCAGCCGCTGACCACGTCGGTATAGGCGCCGACCTCCAGTGCCGGCGAATGGATCTTCGCCTTGCCCAGCTTCACGTTCGGCTCCAGCGTCACCTGCGTGCCGTCGCGCAGCGTCTCGACCCCGCTGGCCATGCGGCAACCGTGACGTGCCAGAGCCTTCTTCAGGCGACGGTTGAGCAGGGCTTCGCGGAAAATGTTCATGCGACGGGTATCCAGGAGATCGGCAGGGCGAGCACTGTAAATCGACCGCTCGCGGTTACCAAGCCCCGAAATGGGAAGTCACGCCCCAGCAGCGGCCATTGCCGGTAACACTACGTCCAGCACGAAGCTTCCCGCCCATCGCCAGGAGCGACGCTTCTTACAACCTGGCGACACCGCAGGTCGCCCAGGCGTCAATTCGTGCCCCCGGGACATGAAACGGTCCGCATCCTGCTTTCCGCGGCGCGAGCATCATTCGATGCACCATCGTACCGACACAGAGGAAAGTGCCGTGTTCAAACCATTAGCTGTCGCTGTAGGCCTGGGATGTGCCGCGCTGTCGTTGGGCGCCAACGCCTACCAATACGGGGAATACGCCGGGGAGACCCTGGAGCGCCTGATCACCGACTACCCGGGCCGCTATCGCGGCACCGCCAGCTTCGCCGGCGCCAGCGAACTGATGCAGTCGCGCCTGGGCTTCGGCTACCAGACCAGTCGCCAGGACTTCACCTGGGCCGGCAACCGCAGTTCGCAGAACGTCATCGCCTCGGCGCCCGGTAGCAGCGGGAAGTTCCTGGTACTCGGCGCGCACTACGACACCTACTACGGTCGCCCGACCCTGCAGGGCCTGGACGATAACGCCTCGGGCGCGGCGGTGCTCACCGAGATCGCCCGCAACCTCGGCGGCATCGCCCTGGAGAACGGCCTCGAGGTGGTCGGTTTCGGCGCCGAGGAGGAAGGCCTGCGCGGTTCGCGTGCCTACGTCGAGTCCCTCGACGCCAGCCAGCGCGCCAACCTGCTGGGAATGATCAACCTCGACAGCCTGGTCACCGGCGACAAGATGTACGCCCATGCCGGCTCCAACAGCGTGTCCAGCCCGGCCCTCGGCGCCTACCGCGAACAGATCCTGCGCATCGCCCGCGAGCTGGACATCCCGTTGTTCACCAACCCCGGCCTGAACGCCGAATACCCGGCGGGTACCGGCTGCTGCAGCGACGGCGAAAGCTTCAACGGGCTGGACATCCCGGTGTTGTTCATCGAGGCGACCAACTGGGAACTGGGCGACCTGGACGGCTACGAGCAGACCGACAACCCGGCGATTCCCGGCGGCTCAACCTGGCACGACCCGGCCGAGGACAACAAGGAAGTGCTGACCAACGCCCTCGGCCAGGAGCGCATCGAGCAACGCATGCGCGACTTTTCCCGCCTGCTGACGCGCCTGGTGCTGGAGCTGACCAACGCCGACCTGCTGGCCTCCACCGCCTCCGGCGGCGCCCTGGCGCGGCAGATGGAAGACCAGTTGCAGCGCCAGCACCAGGCACTGACCCGCCTGCACGACCGCCGCTGGCTGACCCTGCTCGGCAGCAACCGGCCGGTAGGCAGCTTCGACGGCGAGGTGGGCGCGGAGGGCGAGGTCTCGCCGGACAGCGGTTTCGACATGCCTGGCGATCCGGAGTCCAGGCGCGCCGGCGTGCATCTGCTCGGCGACTACCGCTACAGCGAGGCCCTGATCCTCGGCGGCAGCCTGGCCTTCCAGCGCAGCCGCGACAAGCTGGACCATGGCGGGCGCATCGAGGGCGACACCTGGCAGCTAGGCCTGTTCGGCCTGTACAACGACGGCGGTCCGGAATGGCTGGCCGGCGAGCTGAACCTCGGGCATACCCGCTACGACAGCAAGCGTTCGGTCTACCTCCAGGCCGCCGGCGGGCCGGTGCTGCTCGACCAGCGTCTGTCGGGCGACACCTCGGCCTGGTCCTGGGGCGCCCGGCTGGAAGGCGGCTATGACTTCAGCTTCGGCGAACTGCGGAGCGGGCCGCTGGCCGGTCTCGACTACATGCGCTATCGCATCGACGACTTCCGCGAGGACGAGGCCCTGCGTACCGCACTCGGTTACGAGAAGCAGGACTACGACTCGCTGGAGGCGAGTCTCGGCTGGCGCCTGCGCGGCGAGCTGGCGCTGGGCGCGAGAATGCGCCTGCAACCCTACGCCAGCCTGCGCTGGGTCCGCGAGCTGGCGGACGGACGCCTGGACGACATGGACCTGACCAGCCGCGGCGACGGACGTGTCCGGGTCGCCGACATGGGCGGCGTGGACAAGGATTTCGGCCGCGCCCAACTGGGCGCGCAACTGGCGATCACCGAGCAGCTCGGGGTCTTCGCCGAAGCCAACAGCCGCTTCGCCCACAGCGAAGGCAACCAGGCGGGCTATTCGCTCGGGGTGAACTGGCAGTTCTGAGCGGGCCAGGGGACGCTTCTGCCGTCCCCGCAGCCGCGTCAGGGCTGCGCCGGCTCGTCCTTGCTGAACACGTAGAACAGGTTCGGCTCGCTGACCAGGTAGAGCACGCCACGGTCGTCCATCGCCACGCCCTCGGCCTGCGGCACGCTGCGCTTCAGGCCGTGCATGCCGCGCAGCAGCGACAGGGTGCTGACCGGCTCGCCGTCGGTGTCCAGCTCGACCACCAGGCGCGACTCGTCGGACAACGCCAGCAGGTGCCCGGTGCCCTCGTCGAACTGCAGGCTGGACAGGTCGCGGACGAACAGGCGCCTGTCGCGCCCGGGGTCGTCCACCACGTGCACGGCGAACGGTTTGTCCGCCTGGGTGTGGGGGAAACCGTGGATCTCGTAGATGCGCACCGGGTCGCGCTCCTTGGCGACGAACAGGCGCTTGCCCTCGGCGTCGTAGGCCAGCCCCTCGAAACCCTTGTTGCCGTTGAGGCCGATACCCAGCGAAAGCTGCTGGGCATCGGCAGCATCGATGAAGCGCGTATCGTCCTCCAGGCGCACCTTGACCAGGCGCTGCTGGCGCTCGTCGGTGATCACGTAGACGCCGCGGCTGATGTACTCGATGGCCTCGGCGTCGCCGAAGCCGGTCAGCGGGATGGTCCGCAGTACCTTGCCCTGCAAGGACAGTTCGATGATCTGCGCCGGCTGGTTGGTCACGGTGAACAGGGTGCGCCGGTCGGGATCGAAGGTCAGTGCGGAAACGTCGTCGTTCAACCCCTCGATGGGCTGCGCCTCGATCCGCACGCGGTAGTCCGGCAGCCATATCGAGCGCTCTTTCCAGGCATCGGCGTGACGCCACTCCTGGACGGCGAACCAGGCCCGGTCGAAGACCCGGAAGCTCTGGCCGAGAAGGACCAGCGCGGCCAGAGCGACCAGCAGGACGGCCAGCAGCAGGCGGCGAGGCGTGAAAGCTCGGGACATGGAAAACGGCTCGGGAGTGTGGGCGCGGATAGTCATAGCATAGAGCCTGTACGCTGTACGGAAACGGGCTGCGCCCGTCCTTTCGTACGCAAGCTACGGCTCCAGGCTGAAGCCAAGCTTAAAGTCAGCCAACTGCCCGGGCGACTAGGACAGGTCCGAGTTTCCTGTCCGAAAGGGACGACAAGAGGGTTTCCGCAGTCTTCTTCCAGCGCCACCAGATTGGCCTGTTCGATCCCTTATTGGCCGCATCTATCGTTCTGCGCCCGCGACGCCCCGGTCATTATCGAACCGCAGCAGGTGAAGCGGACCCCAGAAACCGCAAAACCTCAACAATAACAACTGCTTGACTGCATGGAATTCAGCATGACCAGCGCGATAGCCATCGAGCGGATCTGCATGGAATTCGGTACCCCCGGCCAAGGCCTGAAGGCCCTTGACGATGTGTCCCTGGATATCCACGCCAACGAATTCTTCACCCTCCTCGGCCCTTCCGGCTGCGGCAAGACCACCCTCCTCCGCCTCATCGCCGGCTTCGAACAACCCAGCTCCGGCAGCATCCGCCTCTATGGCGAACACATGGAAGGCCTGCCGCCGTTCCGCCGCCCGGTCAACACGGTGTTCCAGAGTTATGCGCTGTTCCCGCACATGAGCGTCGCCGAGAACATCGGCTTCGGCCTGGAGATGCAGGGCCGCCCGCGCACCGAGATCGACGCCACGGTGAGCCGCATGCTCGACCTGGTGAAACTGCCGGAGGTCGGCAAGCGCCGCGCCGACCAGTTGTCCGGTGGCCAGCAGCAACGCATCGCCCTGGCCCGCGCGCTGGCCAGCCGGCCCAAGGTGCTGCTGCTCGACGAGTCGCTGTCGGCGCTGGACCTGAAGCTGCGCAAGGAAATGCAGATCGAGCTGAAGCGCCTGCAGCACGAGACCGGGATCACCTTCATCTTCGTCACCCACGACCAGGAGGAAGCGCTGACCATGTCCGACCGCATCGCGGTGATGAGCAAGGGCAAGGTGTTGCAGGTCGGCACGCCCAGCGACATCTACGAGGCGCCGCTGAACCGGGCGGTCGCCGACTTCATCGGCGAAACCAACTTCCTCGAGGGCCAGGCCGACGCCGACGGCGTGTGCCTGGCGGACGGCCAGCGGCTGGCCGCGACGACCCCCGGCAGCGGCGCTGTGACCCTGGCGATCCGCCCGGAGCGCACCGAACTGGCCGCCGACGGCCAGTTGGAAGGCGTGCTGGAAAACATCGTCTATGTCGGCACCGATACCGTCTACCACCTGAACGTGGCCGGCCAGCCGGGCTTCCGCGTGCGCCAGCAGAATCGCGACGGCGCACGCTGCCCGCACAGTCCGGGGGCGAAGGTGCGGGTGCGGATTCCCGCCGCCGCCATCCGGGTGCTGGCCGAATGAGCACCGCCGGCCGACCTACCGCGCAACAGTCGGCCGAGCGCCGGCAACTGCGTCGGCGCCTGCTGCTGAGCAGCCCGGCGATGCTGATGCTGGTGCTGTTCCTGGTAATCCCGCTGGGCATCATGTTCGCCGTGTCGATCCAGCAGTCCGGCGACTACGGCGGGGTGAAATGGGGTCAGCACAGCCTGGAGGCCTACCTCAATTTCCTCTGGGAACGCGACCTGGACGACAGCCTGGTGTTCAACGCCGACTACCTGGGCATCTTCCAGCGCTCGTTCTGGCTGTCGCTGCTGACCACCCTCGGCTGCCTGGCGCTCGGCTTCCCCACCGCGCTGTACCTGGCGTTGCAGCCGGAACGCCGGCGCAACCTGCTGCTGTTCCTGGTCACAGTGCCGTTCTGGACCAACCTGCTGGTGCGGGTCTACGCCTGGATCCTGCTACTGCGCAACGGCGGACTGGTGGACGCCGGGCTGCAAGGTATCGGCCTGACCGACACCGGGCTGGGGCTGCTCTATACCGATAACGCGGTGATCATCGGCCTCCTTTATACCTACCTGCCGTTCATGGTGCTGCCGATCTACACCAGCCTGGAAAAGATGGACTGGCGCCTGGTGGAGGCGGCATTCGACCTCGGTGCCAACCGCTGGAAAGCGCTGCGTCGGGTGATCGTGCCGCTGGCGATGCCGGGGATAGTCGCCGGCTGCATCCTGGTATTCATCCCGGCCCTGGGCAGCTACATCATTCCGGAGTTGCTCGGCGGCGGTAAGGCGCTGATGATCGGCAACCTGATCCAGCTGCAATTCGGTACCGCGCACAACTGGCCGTTCGGCGCCGCCCTTTCGTTCGCCCTGCTGGCCTTCGTCCTGCTGGCGATGCTGATCTACAACCTGCGCTTCCGGGCCAACGCCGGCGGAGGCCAGCCATGAACGGCCGCAATCCACTCTGGACCTTCAGCGGCGTGCGCCAGGCCGCCTGGCTGTTCTTCGCCTTCCTCTACATCCCGATCCTGGTGCTGGTAGTGCTCAGCTTCAACAGCGGCCAGTCGGCGACGCTCTGGGAGAGCTTCAGCCTGAAATGGTATGCGGTGGTGGCCAACGATCCGGAAATCCTCCGCGCGGCGAAGAACTCGCTGCTCGTCGCCACCCTCGCCACCCTGGCCTCGACCGTCCTGGCCACCCTCGCCGCGCTGGGCATGCGCGGTCGCGCCTTCCGCGGACAGACCCTGATGAATGGCGTGCTCGGCCTGCCGCTGCTGGTGCCGGAGATCGTCACCGCGGTGGCGACCCTGATGTTCTTCTCCTTCATCGGCCTGAAGCTGTCGTTGTTCACCATCCTCATCGCCCACATCGTGTTCTGCATCCCCTTCGCCTACCTGCCGATCCGCGCCCGCCTGGAGGGCCTGGACCCGCGCCTGGCGGAGGCCGCCGCCGACCTCTACGCCTCGCCGTGGAAGGCCTTCTGGAAAATCACCCTGCCCCTGCTGATGCCCGGCGTGCTGTCCGGGGCGATGCTCGCGTTCATCATCTCGATGGACGATTTCGTCATCACCTATTTCGTCGCCGGCGCCGGCGCAACCACCTTGCCGGTGTACATCTTCAGTTCCATCCGCATGGGCATATCCCCGAAGATCAATGCGATTTCCTCGATCATCCTCATGATTTCCATCGCCTTCGTCGCCCTGTCGTACTACCTCGGCCAACGCCGCCGCTGAGAACCTGCCTCCACGAAGAAAAAACAGAAGATCGCCAGGAGTCCACCATGACCTACCGCACACCGCTCACCCTGCTCTTCGCCGCCGGTCTAGCCCTGGGCGGCCAGGCTCGCGCCGAAGGCACCCTGCACTTCGCCAACTGGTCGGACTACTACCCGCCGGAATTGCTGAAGAAGTTCGAGAAGGACACCGGGATCAAGGCCACCCTCGACGCCTACGACAGCAACGAGACGCTGCTGGCCAAGCTCAAGGCCGGTGGCGGCGCCTACGACGTGGTGGTGCCGTCGGACAGTTTCATAGAAATATTCGTCAAGGAGGGGCTGCTGCAAAAGCTCGACAAGAGCCAGTTGCCAAGCCTGGGCAATCTGAAGGAAAACTTCCGGACCCTTGGCTTCGATCCCGGCCACGACTACAGCATTCCCTATCTCTGGGGCACCACCGGCTACAGCTACGATACCGCGAAGGTGCCGGGCGGCAGGCTGGAAGAAAGCTGGAAGCCGTTCTTCGAACCACCAGCCGAGCTGAAAGGCAAGGTGGTGGCTCTGAACTCCATCGAGGAACTGTTCATTCCCGCTACCTACTACCTCGGCATCGACGAATGCACCGAGGACGCCAGGGAAGCGCAGAAGGTCCTCGACCTGCTGCTCAGGCAAAAGCCGGCGCTGGCCATGTACAACAGCGACGGCACCATCGAGCGCATGGCCGCCGGCGAGGTCGCCATGCACCAGCAGTGGAACGGCGCCTTCCACCGCGCCCACGCCCAACGCGCCAGCCTCGCATACGTCTATCCGAAGGAAGGCATCCGGCTGTTCATCGACAACTTCGCGATTCCGCGCGACGCCAGCAACGTCAAGGAAGCCCACGTCTTCATCGACTGGATGATGCGCCCGGAGAACATCGCCGCCGCCTCCAACTTCGCCAAGTACAACAACGCCATCGTCGGCTCGGAGAAATTCATGGAGAAGGCGCTGTTCGACGACCCGGCGATCAACACCCCGCAGGACAAGCTCGACCGCCTGAAGCCGTTCAAGCTCTGCTCGCCGAAAGCCCTGGCGTTGCGCAGCAAGGTCTGGACCAAGCTCAAGAAATGATCGACGCGGCGCGGGCGGCCAGCTCGCGCCAGCGCTGGCCGGCCAGCCAGCTTGGCCATTTCGATCCCTTTTTGACCGTCTACAGGGTTCTCCCCGGCGAAACCGGATTGCTAGAGTCGAACCGCGCCCTCCTCGAAGGGTCGCCCGGAGCCGCGGAAACGGCGCCGGCAGAGCCCAAGGGAACCTCGCGACCGCGAGCTAGAAATCCAACAAGAACGCTTCCTGAGAACGCCATGAACACTATCGACGCCCCAACGCCCGTGCCCGCACACGCCGCGCGCCCTCTCGTCACTGCCATTTCCACCGACCCGGCGGAAACCCCAGCGGTTTTCCCCTAGCCCGTCCATTCACCCGGCGCAGGAAAGGTCCGCCCAAGCGGCCGCCTGCGGGATCGATACGGCATTTCGCGAGGAGCGGAACATGGCCAGCGAACGCAACAACGGCATCCTCATCGGCGGCAAGCGCCCCGAGTACGTCCACAGCGCCCAGGGCACCGGCCTGCGGCGCATCCTCGGGCTGCCCGCCCTGGTCTTCTTCGGGCTGGTCTACATGGTTCCGCTGACCATGTTCACCACCTACGGGGTGGTCACCGAGATCACCGGCGGTCGTACCGCCAGCGCCTACCTGATCACCCTGGCGGCAATGCTCTTCACCGCCTTTTCCTACAGCTTCATGGTGAAGAAATATCCCATCGCCGGCTCGGCCTATTCCTATACCAGCCTCAGCTTCGGCCCCTGCGTCGGCTTCCTCGCCGGCTGGTCGCTGCTGCTCGACTACCTGTTCCTGCCGATGATCAACTACCTGCTCATCGGCCTGTTCCTCAACATCGCCTTCCCGATGGTGCCGGCCTGGGTCTTCGTGCTCGCGGCGATCGGCCTGGTCACCGTGCTCAACGTGATCGGCATCAGCTCGGTGGCCGGCATGAGCAATGTGATCGTCGGCGCCCAGTTCGTCTTCGCCGTGGTGTTCGTCGCCATGGCGGTCAAGCACCTGGCCGGTATCCCCTCGCTGGACCTGAGCCTGCCCTTCGTCGGCGATGGCAGCCAGTCGGGCTTCGCCCCGCTGATGGCCGGTGCGGCGGTGCTGTGCCTGTCGTTCCTCGGCTTCGACGCGGTCTCGACCCTGGCCGAGGAAACCCGCGACCCGCAACGCGACATCCCGCGCGCCATCGTCATCACCACGGTCGGCGCCGGCCTGCTGTTCACCGTGCTGGCGGTCTTCAGCCAACTGGTGTTTCCCGGCAGCGTATTCCAGGACGCCGAGTCGGCGGCCAACGAGGTGATGCTGGCCGCCGGCGGCAAGTTCCTCGCCAGCTTCTTCACCGCCGCCTACGTCGCCGGCGCCGCCGGCTCGGCGCTGGCCTCGCAGGCCTCGGTGTCGCGCATCCTCTACAGCATGGGCCGCGACGGAATCCTGCCGCGGCGCGTGTTCGGCAGCCTCTCGGAGCGCTTCAAGACGCCAGTGATCGCGATCCTGGTGGTCTCGGTGATTTCCTTGCTGGCGGTGGTCATCGATCTGACCACCCTGGCCTCGATGATCAGCTTCGGCGCGCTGGTGGCGTTCTCCGCGGTGAACCTGGCGGTGATCCGCAGCTACCTGCTGCTCGACGGCCGCCGCGCCCCGCGCGACCTGCTGCGCTACGGGCTGGTGCCGGCCACCGGCCTGGGCCTGACCCTGTGGCTATGGACCAGCCTCTCGGCGCTGACCCTGGTGATCGGCCTGACCTGGTTCGCCGCCGGCCTCGCCTACCTGGCGTTGCATACCGGCGGCTTCCGCCGCAAGGCGCCGACCGTGACCTTCTCCGAACAGAACTGAGCCCGGGAGCCCGACATGCTGACGATCTATAGCGACGACCATCGCCTGCACCACGGCCGGCACGAACTGATCGGCGGCCAGTTCACCCCCTGCTTCGAAAAACCCAGCCGCGCCGATATGGTCCTCGACCGCGTGAAGGCCGTAGGCCTCGGCGAAGTTCGCGCACCGCGCGACTTCGGCCTGGAGCCGATCCGCCGGGTGCACAGCGAGGGTTTCGTGCGTTTCCTGCAGAACGCCTGGCAGGACTGGCTGGCCACCGGCCGCAGCCATGACATGCTGCCGATCGCCTGGCCGACCCGACGCCTGCGGCAGACGGAGCCGGACAACATCGACGGTCGCCTCGGCTACTACTCCTTCGACGCCGGCGCGCCGATCACCGCCGGGACCTGGCAGGCGATCACCAGTTCGGCCAACGTCGCCCTCAGCGGCCAGTCCGAACTCGCCAACGGCGCGCGCTCGGTATTTTCGCTCTGTCGGCCGCCGGGCCACCACGCCGCGGCCGACTACATGGGCGGCTATTGCTTCTTCAACAATGCCGCCATCGCCGCCCAGGCCTTCCTCGACCGGGGCGCCGGGCGGGTGGCGATCCTCGACGTCGACTACCACCATGGCAACGGCACCCAGGACATCTTCTACGACCGCGCCGATGTGCTGTTCACCTCGATCCACGGCGACCCGCGCTTCGAATACCCCTATTTCCTCGGCTACGCCGACGAGAAGGGCAACGGCGTCGGTGCCGGCTACAACTTCAACTACCCACTGGCGGCCGGCAGCGACTGGGCGACCTGGAGCCAGGCGCTGCAGGCGGCGATCCGGCAGATCCAGGCCTATGCGGCGGACGTCCTGATCGTTTCCCTGGGGGTGGATACCTTCAAGGAGGACCCGATTTCCCAGTTCCGCCTGGACAGCCCCGACTACCTGCGCATGGGCGAAGCCATCGGCAAGCTCGGCCTGGCCACGCTGTTCGTGATGGAGGGAGGCTACGCGGTGGAGGAAATCGGGATCAACGCAGTGAACGTGCTACAGGGTTTCGAAGGGGTTCACCGGTAAGCCCGCCCGCAACTTCGCCCGGTCGGAACGCGAAACGGCCCGCCTCCCGGAAGAGAGGCGGGCCGTTTCGATTCAGGACCTTACTTGATCACTTCGACGAACTCGACGTCGATCTCGCGGCCGACCAGGTCGCGGTCGACTTCGCCGGTCAGCTTGACCCGGGTCTTGTCGTTGATTTCCATCGGCGGGAAGTCTTCGTCGTCGATCTCGACCTTCATGCTGCCGGTGGCATCGCGGAACTCGTAGATGTCGCCCTTGATGCGCTTGACGATGGTGCCCTGGAGGACCACCGGGGTGTCGTCGGCGGCTTCCAGCGCGGCCTTCACCGTGGTGGTGGTCGGGGTAGCGCCCGGGCCGGTATAGCCGGCGGCCAGGGTGACGGTGGAGAACAGGCCGATGGCAGCGATGAGGGGCAGGTGACGAAGTTTCATGGGTAACGCCTCGTAGTTGGTTTCGATGGGTCCAGGCTACGAAGCCTTGCTGAAACCAGGCTTAATCGGCGCTTAAGCGAAGCTTAATCGGCGTCGCTGGTGGCCAGGCGCTCGCCGCTCTTCTTGCGGAACACGTAGAACAGGTTCGGCTCGCTGACCATGTAGATCGTGCCCTCGTCGTCGATGGCCACCCCTTCGGCGCGCGGGATCTTGCTGTCCAGGCCGTTGAAGCCGCCGAGCAGGCTGATGAAGCTGACCGGCTCGCCCTTCTCGTCCAGCTCCAGCAGCAGATGCGATTCGGCCGACAGCACCAGGGCATGCCCGGTACGCGGGTCGACGCTGAGCGCCGAGACGTTGCGCATGTACAGGTCGTCGCTCGGTAGCGCGGTCATCGCCCCGCTCAGGCTCGGCCCGCCGTCGCTCTTCCAGCTGAACAGGGTCATCGGATCGCGCTCCTTGCTCAGCAACAGACGCTGCTGGCGCGGATCCCAGGCGATGCCCTCGAAGCCCTTGTTCTTCTTGCCGATATTGCCCAGCGGGAATTCGGCCAGGCTCTTGGTGCTCAGCTCGGCGGTCTGCGGGTCGACATGGAAGATGGTCAGGGTATTGCGGCGCTCGTCGGTCACCGCGACGTTGCCGTTCTCCAGCACCGCCACGCCTTCGGGATTGCTCAGGCCGAGCAGCGGGATGGTGCGCAGCACGTCGCCGGTGAGAGACAGCTCCACCAGCAGCGGCCGCTTGCCGGTGACGGTGAACAGGGTCCTGGTTGCCGGGTTGTAGGCCAGGTCCGAGGTTTCTTCCTCTTCCAGGCCCTGCAACGGCTTGGCGTCGATCACCACCCGATAGCCCGGCAACCAGATGCTTTCGTCGCGCTGCTGCTGGCTGGCCTGGCTTTCCTTCCACCACAGGCCGGCGCGATCGTCCCAATGCATGACGATGGTCAGCACCACGCCGACGAGCACGACGAACGCCGGCAGCAGCCAGCGGAAACGGGGAAGCTTGGAGGCAAGGGACATGGGCGAGGCTCGACTGTTTGGCCAGGTGTTTTCTTGGGCGTCGCCATGAAAGGGCATTGCCCCCGGCCTGTCAATCGAAGCGTCGGCCAGCCGACCGACAGTCGCTTCCGCTGCCGGCGCTAGGGAGGCCGGCCGCGCCCGGCGGCCGCAGCGGTTCAGAGCACGCGGGTCTCGAAACGGCTGGCGCCCGGCAATTCGAGCAGCAATTCGTCGCCGCTGTGCAGCGGCCCGACCCCGGACGGCGTGCCGGTCAGCACCACATCGCCGGCCTGTAGCGAGAAATGCCCGGCGATGTGCTGGATCAGCGGCACGATCGGATTGAGCATGTCGCGGCTGTTGCCGTCCTGGCGTACCTCGCCGTTGATGGTCAGGCGGATGCCGATGTCGGTCGGGTCGGGGAACTGGTCGGCGCTCACGAACGGCGACAGCACGCCGGCGCCATCGAAGCTCTTTGCCAGCTCCCAGGGCAAGCCCTTTTCCTTCAGCTTCGCCTGGACTTCGCGCAAGGTCAGATCCAGCGCCGGCGCATAGCCGGAGATCGCGTCGAGGACCTCCTCGCGGTTCGGCTTGCGCGACAGCGGCTTGCCGATCAGCACGGCGATTTCCGCCTCGTAGTGCACCGAACCGCGCTCCTGCGGCAGGCTCAGCCCGCCGCTTACCGGCACTACGCAGGAGCCGGGCTTGATGAACAGCAGCGGCTCGGTGGGAACCGGGTTGTTCAGTTCCTTGGCGTGTTCGGCGTAGTTGCGCCCGACGCAGACCAGCTTGCCCAGGGGGAAGTGGATCGGGGTGCCGTCGATATATTGATGCTGGTAACTCATTTACCGACTCCTGAACGGGTGGAAAGGCATCCGTGGCGCCCGCCACAGACGAGAAGGGCCGGATGACCGGCCCTCTGCGTTGCGAAACCTGCTACTCGGCGAAGATCTTGCCGGGATTCATGATCCCGTTGGGGTCGAACACCGCCTTCAGTGCCTTCATATAGGCAATTTCGGTTTCCGAGCGGGTGTAGGTCAAGTAGTCGCGCTTGGTCATGCCCACGCCATGCTCGGCGGAAATCGAGCCGTTGTACTTCTCGACAGTCTCGAACACCCACTTGTTGACGGTCGCGCACTTGGCGAAGAACTCGTCCTTGCCGAGGTTTTCCGGCTTGAGGATGTTCAGGTGCAGGTTGCCGTCGCCGATGTGGCCGAACCACACCACCTCGAAGTCCGGGTAGTTGGCCTCGACGATGGCGTCGATGTCCTTGAGGAAGGCGGGCACCCGGGAAACCGTGACCGAGATGTCGTTCTTGTACGGCGTCCAGTGGGAGATGGTCTCGGAGATGTACTCGCGCAGCTTCCACAGGTTCTGCAACTGCTGCTCGCTCTGGCTCATCACCCCGTCCAGCACCCAGCCCTGCTCGACGCAGTGCTCGAAGGTGGCCAGCGCTTCGTTGGCGACTTCCTCGGTGCTCGCCTCGAACTCCAGCAGGGCGTAGAACGGGCAGTCGGTTTCGAACGCGCGCGGTACGTCGCCACGAGCCAGGACCTTGGCCAGGGCCTTGTCGGAGAAGAACTCGAAGGCGGTCAGGTCGAGCTTGCTCTGGAAGGCATGCAGCACCGGCATGATCGAGTCGAAGTCGGGCGTGCCGAGGACCATAGCGGTGAGGTTCTTCGGCGTGCGCTCCAGGCGCATGGTCGCCTCGACCACGAAGCCCAGGGTGCCTTCGGCGCCGATGAACAGCTGGCGCATGTCGTAGCCGGTGGCGTTCTTGATCAGGTCCTTGTTCAGCTCGAGCAGGTCGCCCTTGCCGGTGACGACCTTCATCCCGGCCACCCAGTTACGGGTCATGCCGTAGCGAATGACCTTGATCCCGCCGGCATTGGTACCGATATTGCCGCCGATCTGGCTGGAACCGGAAGAAGCGAAGTCAACCGGGTAGTACAGGCCGTTTTCCTCGGCGAAGGTCTGCAGTTGCTTGGTAACCACGCCCGGCTGGCAGACCACGGTGCGGTCGAAGGCATTGAAGTCGAGGATCCGGTTCATGTAGTCGAAGGCCACCACGACTTCGCCGTTGGCCGCCACGGCCGCGGCGGAGAGCCCGGTACGACCGCCCGACGGGACCAGACCGACCTTGTGCTGGTTGGCCCAGCGGACGATCGCCTGGACCTGCTCGACGCTCTTGGGGAACACGATGGCCAGCGGCGCAGGGGCGAAATGCTTGGTCCAGTCCTTGCCGTAGGCGTCCAGTGAGGCGGCGTCGTCGAGCAGCTTGCCAGGCTCGACCAGGGGCTTGAGCGATTCGATCAGGGCTTCGCGGGTCATTCGGGAACTCTCAAATGATTCATGGTCGTCCTGAGAACAACTCAGGTCGCAACCGGGCAAGGAAAAGGGAGAACATGCTAGCATACGCCCCCCGCGCTTAGTGCCTCTGGGCGCCGAGTTGCGGGTGCCGGCCAGCGCCGGCCGGACCCGCTTCGCGCAGTTCGCTTTCCAGCCACTTCCTCCGGGACAACAGGTTTACGCAGATGAGCAAGACCTCTCTCGACAAGAGCAAGATCAAGTTCCTTCTTCTCGAAGGTGTCCACCAGAACGCCGTGGACACGCTGAAGGCCGCCGGCTACACCAACATCGAGTACCTCAAGACCGCGCTTTCCGGCGACGAGCTGAAGGAAAGGATCGCCGATGCGCACTTCATCGGCATTCGCTCCCGCACCCAGCTGACCGAAGAGGTCTTCGACTGCGCGAAGAAACTGATCGCGGTCGGCTGCTTCTGCATCGGCACCAACCAGGTCGACCTCAACGCCGCCCGCGAACGCGGTATCGCCGTGTTCAACGCGCCCTACTCGAACACCCGCTCTGTGGCTGAGCTGGTACTGGCCGAGGCGATCCTGCTGCTGCGCGGCATCCCGGAAAAGAACGCCTCCTGCCATCGCGGCGGCTGGATCAAGAGCGCGGCGAACTCCTTCGAGATCCGTGGCAAGAAGCTCGGCATCGTCGGCTACGGCTCGATCGGCACCCAGCTCTCGGTACTCGCCGAGGCCCTGGGCATGCAGGTGTTCTTCTACGACACCGTGACCAAGCTGCCGCTGGGCAACGCGGTCCAGATCGGCAGCCTGCACGAGCTGCTGGGCATGTCCGACATCGTCTCGCTGCACGTTCC
Source organism: Pseudomonas sp. HMSC066A08 (assembly GCF_001813025.1). Taxonomy (NCBI): domain Bacteria; kingdom Pseudomonadati; phylum Pseudomonadota; class Gammaproteobacteria; order Pseudomonadales; family Pseudomonadaceae; genus Pseudomonas; species Pseudomonas sp. HMSC066A08. The sequence goes on along the minus strand of NZ_KV811360.1, from coordinate 21,796 downwards.
CGAACTGCCCTCCACCCAGTGGATGATCGGCGAGAAGGAAATCCGCGCGATGAAGAAGGGCGGCATCCTGATCAACGCCGCGCGCGGCACGGTGGTCGAGCTGGAGCACCTGGCCGCCGCGATCAAGGACGAGCACCTGATCGGCGCCGCCATCGACGTGTTCCCGGTCGAGCCGAAATCCAACGACGAGGAATTCGCCAGCCCGCTGCGTGGCCTGGACCGGGTGATCCTGACCCCGCACATCGGCGGCTCCACAGCCGAGGCACAGGCCAACATCGGCCTGGAAGTGGCGGAGAAGCTGGTCAAGTACAGCGACAACGGCACCTCGGTGTCGTCGGTCAACTTCCCCGAAGTGGCCCTGCCGTCGCACCCGGGCAAGCACCGCCTGCTGCACATCCACGCCAACATCCCCGGCGTGATGAGCGAGATCAACAAGGTCTTCGCCGACAACGGCATCAACGTTTCCGGCCAGTACCTGCAAACCAACGAGAAGGTCGGCTACGTAGTGATCGACGTCGATGCCGAGTACTCCGACCTGGCCCTGGAGAAACTCCAGCAGGTCAACGGCACCATCCGTAGCCGCGTGCTGTTCTGAGGCAGCGCCCGGCGGAAAGGAAAAAGGAGGCCCAGCGGCCTCCTTTTTTCGTTTCCGTCACTTGACGGTAACGGTGATCTTCTCCGACTCCACGGTCGGCTCCAGCGGCACGTGGTTCTTGTCGCCCACCAGCAGTTGCAGGGTGTGCTTGCCCGGCGGCAGGGTGATCTCGGTTTCGGTCTGGCCCTTGCCGAAGTGGCGGATGTTGTCGGTCATCGGCAGCGGCAGGTTCATCGCCGGCTGCTCCTTCAGGTCCACCAGCAGGTGATGGTGGCCGGTATCCGGCATGTCGACGCCGGCCGGCGCCACGCCCATGCCTTTCAGGCCGAATTTCACGGTGAAGGTCTTGTCGACGGTTGCACCATCGGCCGGCGTGATGAAATACACTTTCGCCCCTTCGGGCGCCTTAGTCCGGGGCAGCTCGGCAGCCATCAGGCTGGCGGATGCGCCGAACATCAGGGCGGCTAGACCGAGGCAAGGCAATGTCACTCTCATGGGAGTCTCCTGTTTTCACTTCCGTTAGCACCCGGGAAACACCACTGGACGGAATTTCCCCGGCACTCTTCGTGCCTTCCGAATCAGGGAAAGGCATCGCTGGCACAGCGATTTCCACTGCGAAGCCCGTCGTAGAGCGGCGTTCGCGCACATAATCCGGGTCAATGCCCGCAACCCCTGGAAAGACCGCATGCAACCCAGTAGGTTCGCGATTGTCCAGGACGCGGGCCCGGCTAAGCTGAACGAACAGCATAGGCCCGACCGACGTTCATTCCCACCCGAGGAGTACTACATGCGATTTCTGCCCCGCCTGCTGATGCTGGTATCCCTGGCCGCTCCGCTGGCCCATGCCGAGCTGCTCGACGACATCCACCAGCGCGGCGCCCTGCGCATCGCCCTGGAGGGCACCTATCCGCCGTTCAACTTCAAGCAGGGTGGCAAGCTCACCGGCTTCGAGACCGAACTGGGCGAACTGCTGGCCGCCGAACTGGCGGTCAAGCCTGAATTCGTCACCACCGAATGGAGCGGCATCCTCGCCGGCCTGCAGAGCGGCAAGTACGACATCGCGCTGAACCAGGTCTCGGTGAACGAGCAGCGGCGCAAGGTCTTCGACTTCAGCGAGCCATACACCATCTCCAGCGCCCAGTTGATCGTGCGCGCCGACGAAACCCGCCAGTTCAAGTCGCTGGAAGACCTCAAGGGCCTCAAGCTCGGCGTCGGCCAGGGCACCAACTACGCCGACCTGGCGAAGTCGGTGGCCGGGGTCAACGTGCGCACCTATCCGGGCGCCCCGGAATACCTGCAGGACCTGGCCAGCAAACGCATCGACGCGGCGCTCAACGACCGCCTGCTGATCCCCTTCGCCATCCGCGAGGCCAAGCTGCCGGTCAAGCCCGGCGCGGCGGTGGGGCCGGTGGCGAACATGGCGATTCCCTACCGGAAGAACAATCCGAAGTTCGGCGAGGCGCTGAACGCGGCGCTGGAGAAGATCAAGGCCGACGGCCGCTTCGCCAAGCTCTCGGAAAAGTGGTTCGGCCTGGACGTCAGCCAGCCGCCGAAGTGAGTTCCCGCCCGAACGGGGGAAGCGGCCGCGCCCGAGAGACGCGGCCGTCGTGTTTGTCGATGGAGTGTTGAATGAATTCGCTGCAGAAATTGCTCGAATGGCTCGCCAACCTGGTCGAGCTGCTCGGGATGGCCTGGCCCTTCCTGCTCCAGGGCGCGATGTATACCGTGCTGTTCGCCGCGGTATCGATGGTCCTGGGCCTGATCCTCGGCTTCAGCGTCGCGGTGGTCCGGGTGACCAAGGTGCCGGTGGTCTCGCAGATCGCCGCGGTCTACGTCAGCGCCTTCCGCGGGACGCCACTGCTGGTGCAGATCTTCGTCCTGTACTACGGGCTGCCGAGCGTAGGCATCGAGTTCACCCCGGTCACCGCGGGCATCCTGGCGCTGACCCTGAATGTCGCGGCCTATCTCTCGGAGTCCATGCGCGGGGCGATCCTCGGCATCGACAAGGGACAATGGGAAGCGGGGCTCTCGGTCGGCCTGACCTGGGGCCAGACCCTGTGGAACATCATCACCCCGCAGGCCCTGCGCCTGGCGGTGCCGAGCCTGTCGAACAGCCTGATCAGCCTGATCAAGGACACCTCGCTGATCTCCGTGATCACCGTGACCGAACTGATGCTGGCGACCAAGGAGGTCATCGCCGAAACCTTCCAGCCGCTGCCGCTCTATCTCGCCGCCGCCGGGATCTACTGGCTGCTTTCGGCACTCTTCGAGCGTGTGCAGAAAGCCCTGGAGAACCGCCTGACCGCGCCGCTGCGGCGCTGAGTTCAGCCGCCGGCGTCGAGGCCGGCCAGGCAGACCGCGGCGCGGTCCAGTTCATCCTCGTTGAATACCAGCACGCCCATGCGCTTGAGGGCGGCGGCGGTAACGCCCTCGCCGGCGACCCGGTTGCCGTTGAAGCGCCCGTCGTAGTTCTCCAGGTTGCCGCAGGAAGGACTGCGCGCCTTGAGCACGGCCATCCGGATGTCATGGCGGCGGACCAGCTCCACTGCCGCCTCCGCACCCAGCAGGAATGCTTCGCTGACATCCTCGCCGTCGACGGTGAAGACCCGGTTCAGCCGGTCCAGCACTTCGCCGCCCTGGCCGCCGGGGATCTCCGCTGGCGGGCGGGGCGTCGGCAAGCCGCCGGCGACCTCCGGGCAAAGGGCGACGATCCGCCCCTGCGCATGCCAGCGCGAGAGCAGGTCGAACGGGCCATGGCTGCCACCGTCGTAGCGCACCAGGTGGCCCAGCAGGCAACGGCTGACCAGAACCTTCTGCATGGATGCTCCACCCCTATGACAGGCACACAGAGTAGCCTGCCGCTCACCGATGGTCACGCCCGGTAACAGTAGCCGGGAAGCACCGGGGAAACCCGCCCTCGACCCAACCGGAGTTAGGCCTCGCGGTAGCGCTCCAGCGCCCGTATGGCGGGGACCAGGGCTATTTCTTGCCGATCCTTAGGATAGAACTGCGGGCGGCCCATGGCGAACCTCCCCCGCCCCGAGCAGACTGGCTTCCCGCGCAACCGCGAAGGACCCGCCCGTCATGCTCCCGACCCGCTCGCTTCTACCGTTTTTCCTGGCCCCCGCGCTGCTCGCCAGCGCTGCCAGCCAGGCGGCCATGGAGGCCCTGGACAACGACAGTCTCAGCCAGGTCACCGGCCAGGCCGGCATCAGCCTGCGCCTGGACCTGCGCGCCGGCGCGGCCAGGGTCGCCTGGGTGGACGACGGCGGCAGCCTCTCGCTGCGCAACCTGGTGATCGACAACGGCTGCGTGAAGGCCGGCGACTGCCCGGACGGGCGCGGCGGCAACATCCCCCTGGGCGCCGCCCAGCTCGGCCTGAGCCTGCCGATCTTCGGCGTCGAGCAGCCGACCCTGGCACTGGACGTGACCACCGGCAGCGGCGGCGGGCAGCAACTGGCGATCAGCCTGCCGGACCTCGCCACCATCAACGACCAGTTGATCGCCAGCGGCCTGCCGGCGCAGCGCATCCGCCTGCGGGTAGCCAGCGACCTGTACATCGGCGACAACTCGATCGGCCGCATCGAACTGCGCGACATCACCGACCTGCGCGGCACGCTCAAGGTCTGGGGTCATTGAGGCGGCGACGCCGCCCAGGGTTCAGGAGAGTTGCAGGAGGGATTCGTTGCGCCGGCGGAACCAGCCGGTCAGCGACAGCCGGTCACGGCTGGCGGGCAGGACTTCGTGCTCGGTGCCGGCGGACATGAACACCACCAGGCTACCGCCCGTCGGCTGGATGTCCACCTGCCGCTGCGGCAGGTGCAGGCGCAACGCGCCGCCATGCTCGGGCAACCAGGCATCGTTGAGGTAGAGAACCGCGGAGACGGTGCGTGCGTCGTCGTCGCGGAAACGATCGACATGCTTCTGGTAATAGGCGCCCGGCGGGTACAGCGCGAAGTGGCACTCGAAATCCTCGAGGCCGAGGAACAGCGAGGCGTTGAGCGCCTGGCGCAAGCTGTCCATCACCCCCAGGTATTCGTCGCAAGCCTCGGATTCTCCGGGCTCCAGCCATTGCGTGAGGTCGCCGCGGATGCCTTCGCGGATCACCTGGCCGTCGCCGCGACCGATCGCCGCCGGGGTCAGGTCGCCCGCGACCGCACGGGTGCGGCACTCTTCGGCCAATCTGGTGGTCAGACGCTCAGGCATGAAGATGCTCTGGTGCGACCAGCCCCGGTCGACCAGTTCATCGACGATGCGATGCAGGAGTGGATGATTGACGTTGATGTGCATTGTCCATTGTAGCGTGCCGCCCCGGTGTCTCGACAAGCGGTCCGCCGCATGTCGACAATAGCGCCCCATGGACGGCACCACCCGAACGACGAGGCTTTCGCCGCCAAAGGAGTATCAATGCGCGCTTTGCTCGCCTTCGCTTTACTGCTGGTTGGTCTGCCCGCCCTGGCCGACCCTTATCAACGCCTGTACCAGGCCGCTGGCTGGCCCGACCAGCGCGCGCATTTCAGCGATGCCCTGGACGCGGCGCAGAAGCGCTACCAGGACAAGCTGCCGCCCGCGCTCTACCAGACCCTGGTGGACAACAGCAATCGCCGCTTCGCCCCGGCCGAAGTCGACCAGCGCGCCCTCAACGGCCTGCGCGAGAACCTGCCGGACAGCGCCAACCCGCTGAATTTCTTCGAGTCGCCGCTGGGGCGCAAGGTGGTCGCCGCCGAGGTGCTCGCCACCCGCCGCGACCAGTTGCTCCAGCACAGCAACGGCCTGCCGCGGCAGACCGCCAGCGAGCCACGCCGGGCCCTGGTCAAGCGCCTGGCCCAGGTCCTTCCGGCCCGAGAGGCCGGCGCGGAAGTCAGCCTGGCCCTGGCCGGGGTCGCGGCCGACAGCCTCAGCCAGATGCTTCCGGGCCTCCCCGGCCTGCTTGGCGGCGGACAGACCGGCCAATTGCTGGAAGGCCAGCGCCAGCGCCTGGTGCAGCAGATCGGCGCGGACCTGGAGAACACCCTGCTGTATGTCTACCGCGACCTCTCCGACGCGGAACTCACCCAGTACGTGAACTTCGCCGAGTCGCCGGCCGGTCGCAGCTACTACCAGGCGGCCCTGGCCGCGCTGAAAGCCGGCCTGGCGGTGGACCAGGCGGTCGCCCCCTGATCGCCGCGGGGCCTGGAACTCAGGCCCCCAGCGCGTCGCTCAGGAAATCGAAATAGCGCCGCCGCAGCCCCTCGCTTTCGTTCGCCAGGTGATGGCGCGCCTCTTCCAGCAACAGTATCCGCGGCTCGTCGAATTTCTCCCGCAGCACCTTAACGCCATGGCGCCAGTCCACCGTCTCGTCGGACTCGCCCTGCACCACCAGAGGGCTCAGGGCACGCCGAGGTGCCCGCTCGATGCGCGGCACCCAGCGGGTCAGCGCGCCGACCCAGGCGGTCGGCAGGGTGCGCGGCTGCAACGGATCGTGCTCGCGGAGGAAGTCGAGGAACTGCGGATCGCTGGAGTTCTCCGAGAAGCGCCGCGGGATCGAGTCGACGAAAGGGCTCAGCAGGCGGTAGCTGAGCTTCGACCAGCCCCAGGCGCGCGGGCGCACCAGCGGCGCCAGGAGAATCGTCTCGCCCAGCTCGGGACGTTCGCCGCCGTGCAGCAGGTAGTCCAGCAGGATCGCCCCACCGGTGCTCTGTCCGCAGAGGTGCCAGGGCGCCGCCAGGTCGAGTTCGGCAGCCTGGCCCAGCAGGCCCTTGAACACCGCCTGGTATTCGGCGAAGTCGCGGATGCTGGCCCGCTCGCCTTCGGACAGGCCATGCCCCGGCAGGTCGCAGGCGAGCACCGAGAAGCCCATGCCCAGCGCCCAGTCGACCACGTGCCGATACAGTCCCATGTGGTCGTAATAGCCATGCATCAGCAACAGGCTGCCGCGCGCTTCCGGCAGCAGCCAGGCCTGCACCGCCAGGCGGCGCCCGTCGACCGCCATGCTGCCGAGCCGCGCTTGCAGGCGCGGATGGCGGGAGCGCAGGTCCAGGCCGTAGTAGGCCTGGTAGGCGAGGACGGCGGCGTCCGCCTCGGCCGCGGCCAAGGGTCGCAGGTGCTGGCGCAGGTAATCGGGGTTGAAGGCTTCTGACATCGGCGGTTCCGGGCTGCAATCGATTCGTGGCCGGGCCACGGGCGAAACCCAGGGATATTCAGCTGCGCGCGAACACATGGCAAGCTTGGCACCCGTTTTCCGTGTGAATGCCATGACTCCCCGCCGCAAGACGCTCCTCGTCAGCCTGGTCGGCCTACTCTGGGCCGGCGGCCTGCTCGCCGCCTACTGGTGGTTCGAGATCCGCTACATCCGCCCGTTCAGCGAGCAGACCACCCTGTTCTCCGGCGACAGCCTGCGCCTGCCGGCCGAGCTGGCCGGGCCGGGGGCGATCCGCCTGGTGCATTTCTGGGACCCGGCCTGCCCCTGCAACGTCGGCAACCAGCAGCACCTCGGCGAGCTGATCGAACGCTTCGCCGGCAAGGGCGTGGAGTTCCATGTCCTGCAGAAGCCTGGCAGCCAGGGCCGCCTGCCGGACAACCTGGCCGCCCTGCGCCCCCTCGCCGGTCTGCCCGGTTCCGAGCAGTTGCCGGCCAGCCCGGCCGTGGCGATCTGGGACCGCGACGGCCGCCTGGCCTACTTCGGCCCCTATAGCGAGGGCGCGGTATGCACCTCCAGCAACAGCTTCATCGAACCGATCCTCGAAGCGCTGCTGCAGGGACGTCCGGTGGATGCCACCCATACCCTCGCCGTGGGTTGCTACTGCCCCTGGACCCCGGGAAAAGGCTGACCTGGCTCAACACCGGGCCTTCCGGAGGGGGCGCCGGAAGGCGTAGCGGCTACACTGCCCGGGTCGGCCCACGAAGGGCCGTTGCCGAACCAAGGAGTCGCTGCATGTCCCTACGTCCCACCCTCGCCCTGCTCGCCCTCGTCAGCCTGCCGCTGATGGCCGCCCAGAACGATCCTCAGCCCAGCAGCAAGGAACTGATGAAGGAGCACCAGGCGCAGATCCAGAACGACCTGGCCGACGTCGACTACAAGCGCAAGCGCATCGTCGAGGCCAACATGAACCTCACCGACCAGGAAGGCGAGAAGTTCTGGCCGATCTACAACACCTACCGCACCGAGTCGGACAAGCTCAGCAAGGAAACCCTCAGGCTCCTGCTCGACTACGCCCAGGCCTACAACAGCGGCAACGTCAGCGACGACCAGGCGAGCAAGCTGATCGAGCGTGTCGACGACCTCCAGGAGGACCGCCTGGAACTGCGCGACAAGTACGTCAAGCGCATCGCCAAGAACGTCTCGCCCAAGCGCGCCATGCGCTTCCTGCAGATCGAGATCCAGCTCGACGCCATCGCCACCCTGGAGATCGGCCGTCAGGTACCGCTGGTCGAGTAACCTTCTTCCCGCTTCGCCAGCCGCGCCCTGTATTGCTCCGGGGGCGCGGCGTGCCAGCGGCGAAAGGCCCGGTAGAACGGCGACAGCTCGGCGAACCCGCAAGCCTTGGCCACTTCGCGTATGGCGCGACCGGCCAACAGCATCTCGCTCGCCCGCTGCCGGCGAACCTCATCGCGAACCTGCCGGAAACTCGCCCCGCCAGCGGCCAGCGCACGCTGCAAGGCGCCGCTGCCAAGGCCCAGCTCCGCCGCGCACTGGCGCAAGCCATAGCCCTCCCCGAGGCGCAGTTCGATCAGGTAGCGCACGCGATTGAGCAAGCGGTTCTCGCTGAGTTCGCGGGTCTGTTCTTCCGCGTGGCGGGTCAGCACGCCATGCATGTCCGGATTGGCGTTGCGCGAAGGACGCCGCAGCAAGGCGGCGGAAAACACCAGGGCATCGTGCGGCCGCGAGAACAGCGGCAGCCTGCCGAACAACCGGCGGTGTTCGCCCAGCCGCGGCGGGGCTCGGTGGCGGAACTCGATGCGCTCGGCGACGAACTCGTCGTCGCTGATCAGCGCCAGCAGCTTGAGGAACAGCAGCATCAGGCATTCGATCTGCTGACGCAGCGAGGCATAACCCAGGTAGTTTATGTCGAGGATCAGCCTTGCCGTTTCCCCTTCGACCTCGAGGCGCGCGGCGAAACCGCCGGAGAGAATGTGCTGGAAACGCACGAAGCTGCGCAGCGCCTCCTCCAGGTCGCGCGCGGACAGCAGCAGGTAGCCGACCACATCGAGCAGGCGCGGCTTCATTGCCTCGCCCAGGTGCAGGCCGATGTCGGCATCGCCGGTCACCGCCGCCAGTTCGGTCCAGAACAACGGGGCGTTGTCATGCACCAGGCGGCCGCCCAGGGTCGGCGGCGGCAGCGGGATACGCCGGTAGACGCTGCGGTAGACGCGGGTGGGGTCGAGCCCGAGGGCGTCCAGGGCTTCATACAACAGACGCCGCAACGTGGCGGAATGGGTCAGGGGGCTGGTAGACGGGTCGTCCTGCATGGCGGCTCCTCGCGATTGACCAAAGACTTCCAGGGCCCGAGCCTTCGGTCAATGCCGTGGGCCGGCGGCATCCGCAGAATGCTCGGCACTACAACAAGGAGAAAGGATCGATGAAACGCACCCTGACCGTGATCGCCGTGGCGGTCGCCGCCGCGGCTGCCGGTGGCGCCTGGTACCTCCATGCCAAGCAGCCGCTCCGCAACGGCTCGCTCGCCCTGGCCCACCTGCAGGCGCCGGTCGACGTGCGCTACGACGAGCGCGGGGTTCCGCACCTGTATGCGCAGAACCAGACCGACCTCTACCGCGCCCTCGGCTACGTGCACGCCCAGGACCGCCTGTTCCAGATGGAAATGCTGCGGCGCCTGGCGCGCGGCGAGCTGGCCGAAGTGCTCGGCCCCAAGCTGGTGGATACCGACCGTCTGTTCCGCACCCTGCGCCTCCGCGACCACGCCGCCGAATACAGCGCCCGCCAGGACAAGCAGTCGCAGCCCTGGAAAGTGCTGGAGGCCTACCTGGACGGGGTCAACCAGTTCCAGGAAAACAACCCGGCGCCGCTCGAATTCGATCTGCTGGGCATACCCAGGCGTCCCTTCACCCCCGAAGACACCCTGAGCATCGCCGGCTACATGGCCTACAGCTTCGCCGCCGCCTTCCGCACCGAGCCGGTGCTGACCTACATCCGCGACGAACTGGGCAGCGACTACCTGCGCATCTTCGACCTCGACTGGCATCCGCAGGGCGTGCTGACGCCCTCCGGCGCACTGGGCGCCGGCGACTGGAAGGACCTTGGCGCCCTCGCCCGTCTCAGCCAGCAGGCCCTGGAGGACGCCGGCCTGCCGCAGTTCGAGGGCAGCAACGCCTGGGTCGTCGCCGGCAGCCGCACCGCCAGCGGCAAGCCCCTGCTGGCCGGCGATCCGCATATCCGCTTCGCCGCGCCGGCGGTATGGTACGAGGCCCAGTTGAGCGCGCCCGGCTTCGAGCTCTACGGCCACCACCAGGCGCTCAACCCCTTCGCCTCGCTGGGCCACAACCGTGCGTTCGGCTGGAGCCTGACGATGTTCCAGAACGACGACCTCGACCTGATCGCCGAGAAGGTCAACCCGGATAACCCCAACCAGGTCTGGTACCAAGGCAAATGGGTCGACCTGCAGAGCGAGGAGCAGGAAATCGCGGTCAAGGGCGCTGCGCCGGTGAAGCTCACCCTGCGCCGCTCGCCCCACGGTCCGATCGTCAACGACGCGCTCGGCGCCAGCTCCGGCAAGACCCCGATCGCCATGTGGTGGGCTTTCCTCGAGACCGAGAACCCGGTGCTCGACGCCTTCTACCAGCTGAATCGCGCCGATACCCTGGCCAAGGCCCGCGCGGCGGCCTCGAAGATCCATTCGCCGGGACTCAACCTGGTCTGGGCCAACGCCGCCGGCGATATCGGTTGGTGGGCCTCGGCGGCCCTGCCGAAGCGGCCGGAGGGGGTGAACCCGAGCTTCATCCTCGACGGCAGCAAGGGCGAGGCGGACAAGTCCGGCTTCTATCCGTTCGCCGACAACCCACAGGAGGAAAACCCGGCGCGCGGCTACATCGTCTCCGCCAATTTCCAGCCGGTCCCGGCCAATGGCCGGCCGATTCCCGGCTACTACAACCTGGCGGACCGCGGCCAGTGGCTGGATACCCAACTGGCCGACCGCGGCACCAAATGGAACCTGGACAACAGCCGCGCGCTGCAACTCGGCAATCGCACCGGCTACGCGCCGCGCCTGCTCGCCCCCTTGCTGCCGGTCCTGCGCGAGGTGGTCGACGACGCCGAAGGCAAGCGCCTGGTCGAGCAACTGGCGGCCTGGAAGGGCGACTACCCGGTCGACTCGACCGCCGCCACGCTGTTCAACCAGTTGCTGTTCCAGATTGCCGAGGGCGCCTTGCACGACGAACTGGGCGATGCCTTCTTCGACAGCCTGATCGCCACCCGCGCCATCGACAGTGCGCTGCCTCGGCTGGCTGCCGACGCCGACTCGCCCTGGTGGGACGACCGCCGCACAGAGCGCCGGGAAACCCGCGCGGATATCGTCAGGGCCGCCTGGAACGCCTCCCTCGCGCATCTGCGCGGCACCCTCGGCAACGACCCGTCCGGCTGGCTGTGGGGCAAGGCGCATACCCTGACCCACGAGCACGCCCTGGGCCAGCAAGCGCTGCTCAGGCGCATTCTCAACGTCGGCCCGTTCGCCGCCCCCGGCACCCACGAGGTGCCGAACAACCTGTCGGCGAAGATCGGCCCGGCCCCCTGGGCGGTCACCTACGGCCCATCGACACGGCGCCTGGTGGACTTCGCCGACCCGACCCACAGCCTCGGCATCAACCCGGTCGGGCAGAGCGGCGTGCCCTTCGACGGCCACTACGACGACCAGGCCGAGGCCTACATCGAGGGCCACTACCTGCCGCAGCACTACGAGGAAAACGAGGTGAAGGCGAACAGCAAGGGCGTGCTGGTGCTGGAACCGAAGCGCTGAGCCGGCCGGCGGAGCATCCGGCCGGCGTGGCGTAGGGCGAGTAACCGCATGGTGGTTGTCCGCCGGATACAACGGGATATCGGCGGATAACGCCTGGGGCGTTATTCACCCTACGGAGCGTAGCCAGGCATTTCCCGCCACCGACGCGCCAATGAAAAAGGCCACCCGCAGGTGGCCTTTTCTTTTCGGCGGAGGGCTCAGGCCGGGGTCGGCGAACCTTTCTGCCAGTCGGTCGCGGTCTCTTCCATCGCCTGCTGGATCGCCCGGCGACGCCGCTCCTCGGCCTGGCGGGTGAAGTACCAGGCGAAGAAGGTGAACAGCGAAACGCTCAGCAGGATCAGGCTGGCCACCGCGTTGATCTCCGGCTTCACGCCCAGGCGTACCGCCGAGAACACTTCCATCGGCAAGGTAGTCGAGCCGGGGCCAGAGACGAAGCTGGCCAGTACCAGGTCGTCCAGCGACAGGGCGAAGGACATCATGCCGCCCGCCGCCAGCGAGGGCGCGATCATCGGGATGGTGATCAGCAGGAACACCTTCCAGGGCTTGGCACCCAGGTCCATCGCCGCTTCCTCGATCGACAGGTCGAGTTCACGCAGGCGCGCCGACACCACCACCGCCACGTAGGACGAGCAGAAGCTGGTGTGGGCGATCCAGATGGTCACGATACCCCGCTCCTGCGGCCAGCCGATCAGTTGCGCCATGGCCACGAACAACAGCAGCAGCGACAGGCCGGTGATCACTTCCGGCATCACCAGCGGCGCGGTGACCATGCCGCCGAACAGCGTACGACCGCGGAAGCGCGGGATGCGGGTGAGGACGAAGGCCGCCAGGGTGCCGAGGAGCACCGAGGAGAACGCCGTATAGAAGGCGATCTCCAGGGAGCGGCCGACCGAACTGACCAGTTGGGTGTTGTCCAGCAGGCCGACGTACCACTTCACCGACCAGCCGCCCCACACCGTCACCAGCTTGGAGGCGTTGAACGAATAGATCACCAGGATCAGCATCGGCAGGTAGATGAAGAGCAGGCCGACGATCAGCATGACGTTGGAGAAATTCCAGCGCTTCATACCTTGCCCTCCAGTTCTTTGGCCACGCTTCTGGATGGAGAGCCTGTTGAACGGGATACGGAGCGGGATACGCTGTGCTGGCTCATACCTTGCCCTCCAGTTCTTTGGCCTGGTTCTTGTTGAACAGGATGATCGGGATGATCAGGATCGCCAGCATCACCACTGCCAGGGCGGACGCCACCGGCCAGTCGCGGTTGTTGAAGAACTCCTGCCAGAGCACCTTGCCGATCATCAGGGTCTCGGGGCCGCCGAGCAGTTCCGGGATGACGAACTCGCCCACCGCCGGGATGAACACCAGCATGCAGCCGGCGATGATGCCGTTCTTCGACAGCGGCACGGTGATCTTCCAGAAGCTGGTGAAGTTGCGCGCGCCCAGGTCGGAAGCGGCCTCCAGCAGGCTCGGGTCGTGCTTCACCAGGTTGGCGTAGAGCGGCAGGATCATGAACGGCAGGTAGGAATAGACGATGCCGATGTACACCGCGATGTTGGTGTTGAGGATGGTCAGCGGCTCGCTGATGAGCCCCAGCCCCATCAGTACGCTGTTGAGCAGTCCGTTGTTGGAAAGGATGCCCATCCAGGCATAGACCCGGATCAGGATCGCCGTCCAGGTCGGCATCATGATCAGCAGCAGCAGGACGGTCTGCGAGGACTGGCTGGAGCGGGCGATGGCGTAGGCCATCGGGTAGCCCACCAGCAGGCAGATCAGGGTACTGATGAAGGCCATCTTCAGCGAGCCGAGGTAGGCATCGATGTAGAGCGGGTCATCGGTCAGCATCAGGTAGTTGCCGAGGTTGAGGAGCACCTGCAACTGCTGGTCCGCGTAGGCGAAGATCTCGGTGTAGGGCGGGATGGCCACGTCCGCTTCCGCCAGGCTGATCTTCAGCACGATGGCGAAGGGCAGCAGGAAGAACAGGAAGAGCCACAGGAACGGCACCCCGATGACCGCATGCCGCCCGGTGGGCATGCGCTTTTTCAGGCTGTTGGCGAATTTCATGACTGCAGTACCACGCCGCTGTCGTCGTACCAGCTGATGTACACCGACTGGTCCCAGGTCGGCCGGGCGACGTGGCGCTCGGCGTTGGCCATGAAGGCCTGGACGATCATCCCGGAGGCCAGCTTGATGTAGTACACCGAGTGGCCGCCAAGGTAGGCGATGTCGTAGACGGTGCCCTGGGCCCAGTTGTGCCCGGCGTGTTCCAGGTTGTCCGGCTTCTGAGCGCTGATCATCACTTTTTCCGGCCGCAGCGCATAGGTGATGCGCTTGTCCTCGGCGCGGGTGCTGATGCCGTGGCCGATGTAGATCGGATTCTCCAACTGCGGACAGGCGATCACCGCATGGTCCTGCACGTCCTCCACCAGCACACCGTCGAACAGGTTGACGTTGCCGATGAACTCGCAGACCAGGCGGCTCGCCGGGGTCTCGTAGATGTCCATCGGGCTGCCGATCTGCTCGATGCAGCCCAGGTGCATGATGGCGATGCGCTGGGCCATCGTCATGGCCTCTTCCTGGTCGTGGGTCACCATCACGCAGGTCACGCCGACGCGCTCGATGATCTCCACCAGCTCCAGTTGCATCTGCGAGCGCAGCTTCTTGTCCAGCGCGCCCATCGGCTCGTCGAGCAGCAGCAGCTTCGGCCGCTTGGCCAGCGAACGGGCCAGGGCCACCCGCTGGCGCTGGCCGCCGGAGAGCTGGTGCGGCTTGCGCTTGGCGTACTGGGTCATGTGCACCAGCTTGAGCATCTCGGCCACGCGCTCGTCGATCTCGGCCTTGGGCAGGCCGTCCTGCTTGAGGCCGAAGGCGATGTTCTGCGCCACGCTCATGTGCGGGAACAGCGCATAGGACTGGAACATCATGTTGATCGGCCGCTCGTAGGGCGGCAGGTCGGTGATGTCCTGGCCATCGAGGAAGATCCGCCCCTCGGTGGGCCGCTCGAAACCGGCGAGCATGCGCAACAGGGTGGATTTACCCGAGCCGGAGCCGCCGAGCAGGGCGAAGATCTCGCCCTTGTTGATGGTCAGGGACACGGTGTCCACCGCCAGCGTCTCGTCGAACTGCTTGGTTACCCGGTCGATCTTTACCAGCACCTCTTTCGGCTGCTGGTTGCCCTCTAGGGCTTTCTTGTAGGCACCGGAGGCTATCGCCATTACCACAACTCCCAAGTCGTTGAGCCCGGTCACGCTACCGGGCGGAATTTGAACTTATTTGCCGGTCTTGATCCGGGTCCAGGTACGGGTCTGCAGACGCAGCACCTTGGCCGGCAACACGGCGGAAACGTAGAGCTTGTCGAGCACGGCCTGCGGCGGATACACCTCCTCGCTGTCGCTGACGCTCTTGTCCATCAGCGGGCGGGCCCCCGGTATCGCGTTGGCGTAGCCGACATAGTCGCTGACCTTGGCGATCACCTCCGGACGCAGCAGGTAGTCGATGAACGCGTAGGCGTTATCGGCGGCCTTGGCATCGGCGGGAATCGCCATCAGGTCGAACCACAGGTTGGCGCCTTCCTTGGGAATCACGTACTGGATGTCGATGCCCTTGCCGGCCTCTTCGGCGCGGGCAGCGGCCTGGAAGACGTCCCCGGAATAGCCGAAGGCGACGCAGATGTTGCCGTTGGCCAGGTCGGAGATGTACTTGGAGGAGTGGAAGTAGCTGACGTAGGGGCGAACCTTGGTCAGGACGTCCTCGGCCTTCTTGTAGTCCTTCGGGTCGTGGGTGTTGGGGTCCAGCCCCAGGTAGTTGAGGGCGGCGGGCAGCATCTCGTCGCCGCTGTCCATGAAGGCCACGCCGCACTTGGCGAGCTTCTTCATGTTCTCGGGCTCGAAGAGGATCGCCCAGGAGTCGATCGGCTGGTCGCCGAGGACTTCCTTGACCTTGGCCACGTTGTAACCGATGCCGTTGGTGCCCCACAGGTAGGGAACCGCGTACTGGTTGCCCGGGTCGCTGACCTCCAGTTGCTTGAGCAGCGCCGGATCGAGGTTCTTCCAGTTCGGCAGCTTGCTCTTGTCCAGCTTCTGGAAGGCACCGGCCTGGATCTGCTTGCCGAGGAAGTTGTTCGACGGCACCACGATGTCATAGCCGGAGTGGCCGGAGACCAGCTTGCCCTCGAGGGTCTCGTTGGAGTCGAAGACGTCGTAGCTGACGTCGATCCCGCTCTCCTTAGTGAAGTCCTTGAGGGTGGTGGGAGCGATGTAATCGGTCCAGTTATAGATGTGCAGGCTCTTCTTCTCCGCCTGCACGGGGCCCGCGATCGCCGTAGCCAGAGCGGCTACCAGCAGTGTCTTGCCAATGGAATGTTGCATGTCCGACTCCTGTTCCGGGCCTTTTCACGGCAGCACCCTGCCTGTTCGACCCGTGTTCTTCAAGTGCCGATGTAAGCCCAGATCACTCGGGTTTCATGACAACCCGACGATTCCGCCGGGAAACATGAGTGAGCTGGGTTCCCTACCGACGTGTTGGTTTCAGGTTTTCCGGGCCCTCGGCCCCGGTGCGAGCGACACGACCGGCCCCGGCGCGGCAGATTGGCGCAGCGCCCATGGCAGCGTCTTCGTCGTCGATACTGCGTCCGGTCGTCGGGCCCCCAGGAGGAAGCGTCTGGACGAACGGGCAAAAGAGTCGAACCTCTTCGCAGGGGAGCGTGGCCGGAGGAAGCCCGGCCGCGTTCCGGTTCTCTCGTGCCGGAGCGCCGGCGGCTTCACGCGCCGCCGGGCTCCTCGCGGATCACTTGCCGGACTTGATCTTGGTCCAGCTGCGGGTCATCGCCCGCTGGGTCTTGGCCGGCAGGTCGGGGAAGGTATACAGCTTCTTCATGACCTCTTCGCTCGGGTAGATGCCCGGGTCGTTGCGGATCGCCTCGGACACCAGCGGGGTGGCCGCCGCATTGCCGTTGGGGAACTGAACCACGTCGGTGATCTCGGCCATGATTTCCGGCTTCATCAGGAAGTTGACGAAGGCCAGGGCGCCCTCGGTGTTCTCGGCGTCCTTGGGAATGGCGACCATGTCGAAGAAGCTGCCGGCGCCTTCCTTGGGAATGTTGTACTTGACGGTGACCTTGTTCTTCGCCTCTTCGGCGCGGGACTTGGCCTGGTAGATGTCGCCGGAGTAGCCGATGGCGACGCAGATGTTGCCGTTGGCCAGGTCGGAAATGTACTTCGACGAGTGGAAGTAGGTGACGTAGGGACGGATCTTCAGGAACAGCTCTTCGGCCGCCTTGAGTTCCTTGGGATTGTCGGTGTCCGGCTTGTAGCCGAGATAGTGCAGGGCCGCCGGAAGGATCTCGGTCGGCGAGTCGAGGAAGCTGACGCCGCACTGCTTCAGCTTCTGGATGTTCTCCGGCTTGAATACCAGGTCCCAGGAATCCACCGGCGCGTTGTCGCCGAAGGCCGCCTTGACCTTGTCCGGGTTGTAGCCGATGCCGATGGTGCCCCACATGTAGGGAATCGCATGCTCGTTGCCCGGGTCGCTGACTTCCAGGGTGTGCATCAGGTCCTTGTTCAGGTTCTTCCAGTTCGGCAGCTTGGACTTGTCGAGTTTCTGGTAGACCCCGGCCTTGATCTGCTTGGCGAGGAAGGAGTTGGACGGCACCACCACGTCGTACCCGGACTTGCCCGCCAGCAACTTGGCTTCCAGCACTTCGTTGCTGTCGTAGACGTCGTAGACGACCTTGATCCCGGTTTCCTTGGTGAACTTCTCCAGGGTGTCCGGCGCGATGTAGTCGGACCAGTTGTAGACGTGCAGCACCTTGTTGTCCGCAGCCTGCGCCATACCGGCCACAGAGCCCGCCAAGGTCAGGGCGAGCAGGGTCTTACCGAAACGTTTCATCATGCGGGGTAGCTCCATTTTTGTTGAAGTATCCGGGCGGTGGCGCAACCGATCGCGTCACCACCCGGTGAGCCTGGCCAACGCACTGGCGCAGTCTGGCAAAAGTCCGCTCAGGGACTCAAGCCAGGACGGCGGCGGCGGTCTGATCGAGGCACTTGCGCGCCAGGGTGATCAACTCATCGATCTGCGACGGATCGATCACCAGCGGCGGCGAGATAATCATAGTGTCGCCCACCGCGCGCATGATCAAACCGTTGCGGAAACAATGTTCCCGGCACAGCATCCCGACGCCCTTGTCGGTGAAACGCTCGCGGGTCTTCTTGTTCTTGACCAGCTCCAGGGCGGCGACCATGCCGACCCCGCGCGCTTCGCCCACCAACGGGTGGTCGGCCAGCTCCTGCCAGCGTTTCTGCAAATACGGTGCCGTTTCCGCCTTCACCTTCTCGATGATCTTCTCTTCGCGCAGGATGCGGATGTTCTCCAGGGCCACGGCGGCCGCCACCGGGTGACCGGAATAGGTGAAGCCGTGGTAGAACTCGCCGCCCTGGTTGAGCACTTCGACGATCTCGTCGCGCACCACCACCCCGCCCATGGGGATGTAGCCGGAGGTGAGGCCCTTGGCGATCGGCATCAGGTCCGGGGCGTTGCCGTAGTACTGGCTGCCGAACCACTCGCCGGTACGACCGAAGCCGCAGATCACTTCGTCGGCGATGAACAGGATGTCGTACTTGGCGAGGATCTCGCGGATCTTCGGCCAGTAGGTGTCCGGCGGGACGATCACGCCGCCGGCGCCCTGGATCGGCTCGGCGATGAAGGCGGCGACGTTTTCCTCGCCCACTTCGAGAATCTTCTTCTCCAGCTGCTCGGCGGCCCAGACGCCGAACTCGTCCGGCGACATGTCGCCGCCCTCGCCGTACCAGTAGGGCTGGGCGATGTGGACGATACCCGGGATGGGGAAATCGCCCTGCTCATGCAGCGCCTTCATGCCGCCCAGGCTGACGCCGGCGACGGTGGAGCCGTGGTAGCCGTTCCAGCGGCCGATCACCACTTTCTTCTGCGGCTGGCCCTTGGTCGCCCAATAGTGGCGGACCATGCGCAGCACGGTGTCGTTGGCCTCGGAACCGGAGCCGGTGAAGAACACGTGGTTCATGCCTTCCGGAGCGACGTCGGCGATCGCCTTGGCCAGCTCGACCACCGGCGGGTGGGCGGTCTGGAAGAACAGGTTGTAGAACGGCAACTCGCGCATCTGCCGGGTGGCGGCCTGGACCAGCTCCTCGCGGCCGTAGCCGACGTTGACGCACCAGAGGCCGGCCATCGCATCGAGGATCTTGTTGCCCTCGCTGTCCCAGATATAGACGCCTTCGGCCTTGGTGATGATCCGCGCGCCCTTCTCGTTCAACTGCTTGTAGTCGGTGAACGGCGGCAGATGGTGGTCGCGGCTCAACGCCTGCCACTCACGGGTCTTGGCGTTGGTGATTTGGCTGTTCATGTCACACCTCTTCTATTCAAGACTGTCCGGGAGCGGCGGACCACGCCGGCCGCCCCCGGTCAGGATCAAACGGAAAGCAGGAGGAATTCCCGCTCCCAGGAGCTGATAACCCGCTTGAAATTCTCGTGCTCCGCACGCTTCACCGCGACGTAGCCGCTGATGAACTTGCTGCCGAGATACTGCTCGAGGGGCTTGCAGTTCTCCATGCGCTCCAGCGCCGCTTCGATCGTCAGCGGCAGGCGCAGGTTACGGCGTTCATAGCCGCGACCTTTGACCTGGGCGCTCGGCTTGATGCCTTCGACCATGCCGATGTAGCCGCACAGCAGGCTGGCAGCCAGCGCCAGGTAAGGGTTGGCGTCGGCGCCGGCGAGACGGTTTTCGACCCGGCGGTTCTCCGGGCTGGAATCCGGCACGCGCAGGCCGACGGTACGGTTCTCTTCGCCCCACTCGACGTTCACCGGCGCCGAGGTATCGGGCAGGAAGCGGCGGAACGAGTTCACGTTGGGCGCGAACAGCGGCAGCACTTCCGGGATGAACTTCTGCAGGCCGCCGATATGGTGCAGGAACAGCTCGCTCATGGTGCCGTCGGCATTGGAGAAGATGTTCTTGCCGGTCTTCACGTCGACGATGCTCTGGTGCAGGTGCATCGCGCTGCCCGGCTCGCCGGTCATCGGCTTGGCCATGAAGGTCGCGGCGACGTTGTGCTTGAGCGCGGCCTCGCGCATGGTGCGCTTGAACACCAGGATCTGGTCGGCCAGGTCGAGGGCGTCGCCATGACGGAAGTTGATCTCCATCTGCGCGGTGCCTTCCTCGTGGATCAGCGTATCCAGGTCAAGGCCCTGGGCCTCGCACCAGTCGTACATGTCCTCGAACAGCGGGTCGAACTCGTTGGCGGCGTCGATGGAGAACGACTGACGCCCGGTTTCCTGGCGTCCGGAGCGGCCCACCGGGGCCTGCAACGGATAGTCGGGGTCGTCGCTGCGCTTGGTCAGGTAGAACTCCATCTCTGGCGCCACGATCGGCCGCCAGCCCTTGTCGGCATACATCTTCAACACGCGCTTGAGGATGTTGCGCGGCGACAGCTCGATGGGATTGCCGAGCTTGTCGAAGGTGTCGTGGATCACCATCGCGGTGGGCTCGATGGCCCAGGGGACGAGGAACACGGCATTCTCGTCCGGGCGGCAGACCATATCGATGTCGGCCGGGTCGAGCAGGTCGTAGTAAATGTCGTCTTCCACGTAGTCGCCGGTGACGGTCTGCAGCAGAACGCTCTCCGGCAGGCGCATGCCCTTTTCCGCGATGAATTTGTTGGTCGGCGAGATCTTGCCGCGGGCGATGCCTGTCAGATCGGAAATCAGGCATTCCACTTCGGTGATCTTGCGTTCCTTCAGCCAGCTGGTCAGCTGGTCTAACTTGGTAGTCATAAAGACCTCAGGGTTGAGAGTCCGGCCCCAACAGCCGGACTCAACGTTGCCCCGCCCTCTTGCTGCAGGCCTTACCGAAAGCCTGGAAGATAGCGAGATAGTTGGGGTTCGTCAGAACCTGCCACTCCGGGTGCCATTGCACACCAAGAGCGAAGGCTTTTGCACCTTCTACGGAGATGGCTTCGACCAACCCGTCAGGCGCCAGTGCTTCTACTCGAAGGCCCGGCGCCAGACGATCAACGCCCTGGCCATGGATGGAATTGACCTGGAACTCGCTCGGCAAGCCGATGCCGGCGAGCACTCCGCCCGGCTGCACATGCATGGCATGGCGCGGCGCGTACTGAACCTCGAGCGGCTGGTCGGCCGGCTCGCGGTGGTCCATGAAGGTTCCGACCTCATGCACCTTCTGGTGCAGGCTGCCGCCGAAAGCCACGTTCATTTCCTGGAAACCGCGGCAGATGCCGAGGACCGGAATACCGGCGTCGATGGCGGCGCGGACCAGCGGCAACGTGGTGGCGTCGCGGTCGGAGTCGTGGAGAGTGCCGGGCTCACTCGCCGGTCCACTATAATGACGGGGCTCGACGTTCGACGGCGAGCCAGTGAAGAGCAAGCCGTCGACGCTGTCCAGCAGGGCTGCCTGGTCGATCGACTCGCCCAGCGCAGGAATGATCAGCGGGAGACCGCCAGCGCCGTTGACGACGGCACGCAGATATTTGTCGCCGGCAATGTGGTAGGGATGAAGACCGATCTGCTTGGTGCAGGCGGTGACGCCGATTAACGGCAGGCGAGACATGAGACACCCGTTGTTTGTAGATGTTATGGGGTTTGGCCGAGCTTAGCGTTGTTCATTTTTTTACACAATAGGCCTGTAAAAAATTGAACACGCACTCCTGAACACCCTTCGACGCGAGGTTTTTTTCGGCTTTTCGTCCGGCGAAAATGCCCTGAAAACGGCCTCAACGCCCCACAAGAGGGCGTTTTTGGCGGCTATTGACATCCCACAGGCTTTCGGATTGACTCATAGCCTACCCCCCGCATGATTGAAATTTTTAACAAAAAAGGTGTTGCATCATGTCGGTACCCCAGCGTGCCGTTCAGCTCACTGAACCGAGCGAGTTCCTCAAGGAACATCCCGAGGTCCAGTTCGTCGACCTCCTTATTGCAGACATGAATGGCGTGGTTCGCGGCAAGCGGATCGAACGCAACAGTCTGAACAAAGTCTTCGAAAAAGGTATCAATCTCCCCGCATCCCTGTTCGCCCTCGATATCACCGGCTCCACCGTAGAGAGTACCGGCCTGGGTCTCGACATCGGCGACGCCGACCGGATCTGCTACCCGATCCCCGGCACCCTCTCCATGGAACCCTGGCAGAAGCGCCCGACCGCGCAGTTGCTGATGACCATGCACGAACTGGAAGGCGAGCCGTTCTTCGCCGACCCCCGCGAAGTCCTGCGCCAGG
>NZ_KV811359.1:0-378 GCF_001813025.1 Pseudomonas sp. HMSC066A08 | reverse complement strand
CGGATAACGCCGGTGGCGTTATTCGCCCTACGGCCCGACTCCGGGGCCGCGGTACGCATATCCGCCGTGAAACGCCGGCGCAACGGCATCGTCACGGTTGCAGGTAGCGGTGCTTCCAGCCTCCTTCGTCGCGGTCGTAGCGCAGGCGCTCGTGCAGCCGCTCGGTGCCGTTGCCCCAGAATTCCACCGACTCCAGGCACAGTTCGAACAGGCAGTAGCCCGGCGGGCGCGGCAGCGGGCCGTCGGTTTCCGCCAGGCGCCGGGCTTCGGCGCGCAGGGCGTGGATGTCGGCGAGGGTTTCGCTCTGCCGCGAGGCGATCGACATCGGGTGGGTCTGGTACGGGCGGCTCAGCCACTGGGCGTCGGCGCGCTCGTCGG
>NZ_KV811358.1:0-203 GCF_001813025.1 Pseudomonas sp. HMSC066A08 | reverse complement strand
CTGCCTCGTCATCATGGCTACGCAAAGCCTCTCGGATGCGGTCAAGTCCGGGCTGCTCGATGTACTGCTGGAACAGTGCCCGACGAAGATCCTTTTGCCGAACAAGGAAGCCGACCTTCATGGCACCAAAGAGACACCCGGCCCGGCCGACCTCTACGCCATGTTCGGCCTGAACAGCAAGGAAATCGGCATCCTGAAAAACG
>NZ_KV811357.1:0-590 GCF_001813025.1 Pseudomonas sp. HMSC066A08 | reverse complement strand
CTGTCAGCACGTCCGGCTGTCTGCCGCCAGTCACTTCCCGGTAAATCCAGTTTGGTGCCTCAATCTCAATGCTGGCCACCTTGCCGGTATCGGTGCGGGACACGACGCGGTAGGGGCCAATGAGGCTTTCCGCTTCCGTCTCACGCACAACGCGCTTGCCGTTGCGTGATGGTGTCTCGCGCACACTCTTGATGGTCGTTCCTAGCAGGCGGTCAAGCGCGGCTTCCAGCTCGTCGGCCTGACGGCCGCCGTCGCCACGACGGCAGAACTTGGCAATATCTGAGGCGTGCGGGACGAATTTCTTGCCCGGCATGGCACCACGCCCGGCATTGAAAAGATTCATCGACTCGGTTAGGTGTGAGATGAGCATCAGCACAATGTCGTAGTCCCATATCGACGCCATGCCATCCGGCCCGGCCTTCACTTCAACGAAGCCGTCCGGCAGGTCGTAGCGGATCACTTCGCCTGCTCGCTTGTCGCGCTTTGACAGGCGGAACAGCGCAACGTCCATCAGGCTACGGTTGTCCTTGGTGGCTACGTCGTACAGACCCGGCACGAAAAAGTCGGGCTGTCGGTCGCTCTCGGGAGGG
>NZ_KV811356.1:0-440 GCF_001813025.1 Pseudomonas sp. HMSC066A08 | reverse complement strand
AGGTGGAATCTCGGACGCCGACATTCACCACGCGGGTGCTGAACGGCGCGTACTGGTCGGAGATATGGGTGTAGAACAGCCGTCCCGGCTCGCTGCCGTACTTCGGGTTGACGTGCCCGGTGCTCTCGCCCCGGCCACCCGCGCGGAAGCGCTGGCCATCGGAGGATGAGGTCGTGCCGTCGCCCCAGTGGGCGGCAAAGGCGTGGCGATACTGGTGGTTGACCAGCTCGGCCAAGGCCGCCGAATAGGTTTCATCGCGGATATGCCAGGCTTGTAGCCAGGACAGCTTGGCGTAGGTCAGGCCGGGGCTCGACTCGGCCATCTTGGTCAGCCCGAGGTTGATCGCATCACCGAGGATTGCGGACAGCAGCAACGTCCTGTCTTTGGCCTCGGCCCCGTCCTTCAAGTGGGTGAAGTGGCGGCTGAAGCCCGTCCAGTCG
>NZ_KV811355.1:0-212 GCF_001813025.1 Pseudomonas sp. HMSC066A08 | reverse complement strand
AGACCTTCATTTCCTCGAAGGTTTTGCCTTCGGCCTCAATGTCGCCGAAGAACTCATTGAGCCAGACGACCAGCTCGGCATTGCCCGGCATCTGCTCGGCCAGAGAGGCGAAGCCGCCGAGGGTGTCGCGCAGGGCTTGGCCGCCGGTGATGACCGTGTGAATGATGACCTGCTTGCCGTTCTCGCCAATCAGGTTGATGGCGTCGTTTTCG
>NZ_KV811354.1:0-3474 GCF_001813025.1 Pseudomonas sp. HMSC066A08 | reverse complement strand
CGGCCCAGCAGATCCAGAAGATGATCGAGGAACTTCAGATCGGCGCCCGCGAGGCGGTGGCCACCATGACCGAAAGCCAGCGCTACAGCCTGGAGAGCGTGGAGATCGCCAACCGCGCCGGCGAACGCCTGGGTAGCGTGACCAGCCGGATCGGCGAGATCGACAGCATGAACCAGTCGGTGGCCACCGCCACCGAGGAGCAGACCGCGGTGGTCGACTCGCTGAACATGGACATCACCGAGATCAACACCCTCAACCAGGAAGGCGTGGAGAACCTCCAGGCCACCCTGCGCGCCTGCGGCGAGCTGGAAGCCCAGGCCGGGCGCCTGCGGCACCTGGTGGACAGCTTCAAGATCTGAGCCCGTCCCACAGGCCGGCTAACCGCTTCGCGGTTAGCCGGCGACCATCCAGCCCCCAATGAAAAAGGCGCCCACGGGCGCCTTTTTCATGGCCTGGCGCTCAGCGCCGCTTCTTCCCGCCCATCAACGAGCCGAGCAGGCCACGCACCAGCTCCCGGCTCAACTGGTTGGCCGCCTGGCGCATGGCGCTCTTCACCGTCGAATTGGACAGCAGGCTGCCGAGAATCTGCCCGGCCATGCCGCCGACGCCGGACGAGCTTTCCTGCTGTGCGGGCGCCTGGCCCTGGACCTCGGGCTTGGCGCCCGCCTTGTTCGCCAGCACCTCGTAGGCCGACTCGCGATCGATCGGCTGGTCGTAGCGGCCCTTCAACGGCGATCGCTGGACCAGTTCGGCGCGCTCGCTGTCGCTCAGCGGGCCGATCCGCGAATAGGGCGGCGCCACCGCGACGCGCTGGACCATGGCCGGCGTGCCCTTTTCCTCCAGGGTGCCGACCAACGCCTCGCCGATACCCAGTTCGGTCAGCACCCCCAGGGTGTCGAACGCCGGGTTCGGGCGGAAACCGTCGGCCACCGCGCGCAGCGATTTCTGCTCCTTGGCGGTGAAGGCGCGCAGGCCATGCTGGATACGCAGGCCGAGCTGGGCCAGGACATCGTCCGGCAGGTCGCCCGGCGACTGGGTGACGAAGTACACCCCGACGCCTTTCGAGCGGATCAGCCGGACCACCTGTTCCAGGCGGTCGCGCAAGGCTTTCGGCGTGCCGTTGAACAGCAGGTGGGCCTCGTCGAAGAACAGTGCCAGCACCGGCTTGTCGGCATCGCCGCGCTCCGGCAGTTGCTCGAACAGCTCGGCCAGCAGCCAGAGCAGGAAAGTCGCGTAGACCTTCGGCGCCTCGTGCACCAGGCGGCTGGCGTCGAGCAGGTGGATGCGCCCGCGCCCGTCCGGCTCGGGGCGGAGGATGTCTTCCAGTTGCAGGGCAGGCTCGCCGAAGAAGGCCTCGGCGCCCTGCTGCTCCAGAGTGGCCAGGCGGCGCAGCAGCGCCTGCCCGGAAGCGCCGGTGAACAGCGCCCGGTCCTCGCCAAGGATTTCCGGATTGTCCTTCAGGTGGTTGAGCAGCGCCTTCAGGTCCTTCAGGTCGAGCAGCAGCAGGCCTTCCCGGTCGGCCACCTGGAAGGCGGCGAACAGCGCGGCCTGCTGGCTATCGGTCAATTCCAGGAGGTTGGCCAGCAGCAGCGGGCCCATCTCGCTGATGGTGGTGCGCAACGGGTGGCCGGTCTTCCCGGCGATGTCCCAGAGCGTGGTCGGGTAGGCCTTCGGCTGGTAGTTCAGCCACGGCATGCTGGCGATGCGTTCGGCGACCTTGCCCTGCGGGTTGCCCGGCGCGGCGATGCCGCACAGGTCGCCCTTGATGTCGGCGGCGAACACCGCGACACCGGCATCGCTGAAGGATTCGGCGAGGTGCTGCAAGGTCACCGTCTTGCCGGTACCGGTGGCACCGGCGATCAATCCATGACGGTTGGCCAGGCGCCAGGCCTGTCCTACCGGCTGGCCATCGGGGCCAGCGCCGATCAACAACTCATTCGCTTGCGACATCCATTCATCCTCGGGACTAAAGCTCCGGCACGCTGTGCCGACAGTAAGGGAAAGCCCTTGTGCAACGGGGCTTCCAGCGGAACCCACGTACCAATATGCGCGGGTTCCCGCGAAGGGCGTCGGGCCAGCGCATCGACCCGATCTGGCCGTCCAGCTTCGGCGAAGACCTTCGGCCCTTGCTGAGACAGGAAAAATCGCCATCGTATCCGTATCACGCATTCTTCGGAGCCACCCAGGGAACCGTGGCTTCGTGGCACAAGGCCGTGCCTGGGTCGACGGACTACCCACCCGCGACCCGCCCGACGCTGCAAGGCGTACGGAAAGCCCCTGCGCCCGCGGAACGGTCGCAGGGGTCTGGTCAAAGACTGGCGCTACATACTCCTGGACGCAATACAACATGATCAAAAGTCTGAAGTTCAGCCACAAGATCCTCATCGCGGCCTCCCTCGTGGTGTTCGCCGCTTTCGCACTGTTCACCCTCTACAACGATTACCTGCAGCGCAACGCGATCCGCGAGGACCTCGAAAGCTACCTGCGGGAAATGGGTGACGTGACTTCCAGCAACATTCAGAACTGGCTCGGCGGCCGTCTGCTGCTGGTCGAGCAGACCGCCCAGACCCTGGCCCGCGACCACAGCCCGGAAACCGTCAGCGCCCTGCTCGAACAGCCGGCCCTGACCTCGACCTTCAGCTTCACCTACCTCGGCCAGCAGGACGGCGCCTTCACCATGCGTCCGGACAGCCCGATGCCGGCCGGCTACGATCCGCGCAGCCGGCCCTGGTACAAGGACGCCGTGGCGGCCGGCGGCCTGACCCTGACCGAACCCTACGTCGACGCCGCCACCCAGGAACTGATCATCACCGCGGCGACACCGGTGAAGGCCGCCGGCAACACCCTCGGCGTGGTAGGCGGCGACCTCAGCCTGAAGACCCTGGTGCAGATCATCAATTCGCTGGACTTCAGCGGCATGGGCTACGCCTTCCTGGTCAGCGGCGACGGCAAGATCCTGGTGCACCCGGACAAAGAGCAGGTGATGAAGACCCTGAGCGAGGTCTACCCGCAGAACACGCCGAAGATCGCCACCGGTTTCAGCGAGGCCGAATTGCACGGGCATACCCGCATCCTCGCCTTTACCCCGATCAAGGGCCTGCCTTCGGTGACCTGGTACCTGGCGCTGTCCATCGACAAGGACAAGGCCTACGCCATGCTCAGCAAGTTCCGCGTCTCGGCCATCGCCGCCGCGCTGATCTCCATCGTCGCCATCCTGATCCTGCTCGGCCTGCTGATCCGCCTGCTGATGCAGCCGCTGCACCTGATGGGCCGTGCCATGCAGGACATCGCCCAGGGCGAGGGCGACCTGACCAAGCGCCTCGCCGTGACCAGCCGCGATGAGTTCGGCGTGCTCGGCGATGCCTTCAACCAGTTCGTCGAGCGGATCCATCGCTCGATCCGGGAAGTCGCCGGAACCGCGCACAAACTGCACGACGTCTCGCAACTGGTGGTGAACGCCTCGAACTCCTCGAT
>NZ_KV811353.1:0-311 GCF_001813025.1 Pseudomonas sp. HMSC066A08 | reverse complement strand
ACGACTACCGGCGGCCGTTCGCGGCCGCTTTTTTCACTGCAACGGACAGGAGTACGAAACGTATGGCAAGCACCCCTAACAGCCTGAACCCGACCGGGCCAGCGCCGAAGATGATGCCGGAAGGCTCTCGCAAGGTCTGCGTCCTGAACGGTAGTCGCCAGCTCGACCAGGTGGTGAAAGGCGAGTGGATGACTATCAAGGTTCTGCCGGAAAACGGACTGCCCAAGGGCATCTACCAACTGGCCGAAGCCACCAAGCCGGACACCGGCAAGGATGGCAAGGAATCCGCCTACACCGGGCAGGTTCTGCAT
>NZ_KV811352.1:0-502 GCF_001813025.1 Pseudomonas sp. HMSC066A08 | reverse complement strand
TTGGCCCGTTCGCAACTAATGATGACTGGTGAATATATGAAAAAGACTCAATGGATGGCGGGCCTTTTCGTTGCCGCAATTGCTGCCCCCACGTTCGCGCAAGACGTTCCGGCGCTCGCTGCTGGCCAAGGTGAAGTTCTGCCGCCGGTCAATCTGGTGTCGCCCGATCAGGTGCGGCTCGATGGTAAGGAGGCCTACGGCATCCGCTTGGCCAATCAGTGGAAATCACACCCTGACCGCCCGCGTCGTGGCGCAGACGGTAGCGTGAAATACCTTTTTGGTGCCACTCTGCCGACGTTGGTTTGCACCCCCTTGCAGGTCTGCAATATCGAACTGCAACCGGGCGAAATCGTGAATGACGTTCACGCGGGCGACAACGCACGTTGGAAAATCACCCCGGCCACGATGGGCAGCGGGGCGAACGCTACGACGGTGATTGTGGTCAAGCCTACCGACGCCGGACTGGTCACTAACCTGAGCGTGGCCACCGACCGCCGCCTGT
>NZ_KV811351.1:0-317 GCF_001813025.1 Pseudomonas sp. HMSC066A08 | reverse complement strand
AAAATAGGATGGATTCATGGCGATTTCGTCTGTCATGGTCTTTTCGTGCCGGTTGGCGAACCGGCGCGACGAGAAATAGCCATAGGTGCGCTTTTCGCGCTGCATCGTGATGAGACAGTGCGGGAGCTGGCCATCGAACAGAGCGGCGTTGTAGTGCTCAAACGCTGCCTGTAGCTCGCCATAGGCCTGAATCGTCGGGCTGGCCGTGGATTTAAGAGCTTTCACTATTTCCCCCTTCCGAGCGGGCTTTGTTGACCTGATCCACGAACCGCAAAGCGGCCGTGAGATTGAACTTGCGCACCTTGGCCTTATGGTTG
>NZ_KV811350.1:0-459 GCF_001813025.1 Pseudomonas sp. HMSC066A08 | reverse complement strand
ATCGGTTTGAACAGCATATGTACGCAATTTATTGCGTACCGGGTTGGCTACCACCCGGCACTTGGGCCGTCACTGTTCGGGCAGCTTTATATGCCCTTCGACTGGTGGCGATGGCTGTTCAAGTTCTACGACTCAGCGCCCAATTCCTACAACTATGCCTTTGTGATTTTCGCGCTCGGCGTGCTGGTCGGCCTGCTGACCTATGTTCTCTGGATCGGCTTCAAGACGCGCAGCTCGCGTAAGCATGAAGACGTTCACGGAACGGCACACTTCGCCACGCTGGACGAAGTACGCGAAACCGGCCTGCTACCCCGTGAGGGCAAACAAGGGCAGGGCGTCTACTGCGGGGCCTATGACGACCCCGAAACAGGCACCACGTACTACCTGCGGCACGACGGCCCGGAACATGTTTGCGCACTTGCCCCGACCCGTTCGGGTAAAGGTGTGGGCCTTGTCATT
>NZ_KV811349.1:0-254 GCF_001813025.1 Pseudomonas sp. HMSC066A08 | reverse complement strand
CAAGCACAACGTGCTGATCGGCAAGGACGATCCGATACTGGTCACGGTCACGGTCAGCGATATGGTCTTGGGCCGCTACCTCGAACTGGTTTCCGACCAGTACGACGAAGCCAACAGGGCCTTGACCGTGAGCCTGCAACAGCAGGTCGAACAGTCCAAGGAAACGGCCGGGAAGGTAATCACCGACGCGGCCAACTACGTCAGCGAACAAGTGCGGCAGGCCGTGACTGCCGCCCTCGCCGATGCTGGCAACG
>NZ_KV811348.1:579471-762524 GCF_001813025.1 Pseudomonas sp. HMSC066A08 | reverse complement strand
CGGGCTTCTTCTCGATCAGGTGGACGATGGCGTGATGGATCGGCATGTCAGGTTCGACCTTTCAGGTAATCGGCGGCGCCGCGCAGGTTTCCGCGACGCTGCGGGACACGCCGCTGGCGCGCCCGCGGATCGGCCAGTTTACCCGAGGTTGCCGGCTTCTGCCTGCGTCGCCTGGCGTTCCTGCAGACCGTGCAGGCGCTTGATCACGAAGTTCAGGTGCAGGTGCAGCTCGTACAGCTCGTGGTAGTAGGAGAGCGGCACCTCCACGGTGTTCAGCTCGCTCTCCAGTTTCTCCAGCCGCTCGATCTCGCTTCTCAGTTGCTCGGCGTCGGTGCCGCTGTCGAGCTTGCGGTCGATGTCGCGGATGTAGCGGTACCAGCGGTAGATGCGCGCGCGGATGCGCCAGCGATACAGCGGGCCGATGGACTTCATCAGCGGGATGAGGATGGCGATGAACGGGATCAGCAGGATGATGTAGCGGTCCGCCAGGGAGGCGATGCGGAACGGCAGGTAGCGCTGCAGCAGCGGCAGGCCGCTCTTGTAGTAGCGCTCGGCGTCCTCGTGCAGGCGCAGGGTGCGCGGCTCGGCGCTGGGGAAGGCACCGGGCTTGTCGAGCAGGCTGCCGTCCTTCATCACCTCGCGCGCGGCTTCCAGCACCAGCGGGATCAGCGCCGGGTGGAAGCGTTCGTTGATCACCAGGGTGGCCACCGGTGACAGGGTGCTGATGTTTCGTTCCGGCACGTTGCGTGGCAGGTTGAGCAGGCCTTCGCCGACCTCGACCCGCTTGAGGAACGGCAGGCGCGCCTCGTAGGCGGCGCTGCGGCGGAAGTTGACCAGGCGAAGCTGGTCGTTGCCGGCCAATTTCTGGATCGCCGGGTTCTCCGCCGGGCCGACGATGAACGCCGCGTCCAGCTTGCCGGCCAGCAGGTCGTCGACCACCGCGTTGCCGCCGCGGGCTTCCCAGGTGATCGGATAGTGTCCCGGGGCGATGTCGTTGGCCTGCAGGATCGCCTCGGTGGCGGCGCGGGTGCCGCTGCCGTCGCTGCCGATGGCCAGGCGCAGGTGCAGCAGGTCGCTGAGCTGGTCGATGTGCACGTTGCTGCGGTGGAACAGCCAGAGTGGTTCCTGGTAGACCGCGCCGAGGGTCTGCAACTGGCGCGCCTGCCCGGCTTCGAGCTGGCGCTCCTGGCCGCTCTGCACCAGGGCGATGTCGACCTCGCCGGTACCGAGCAGGCGCTCCAGGTTGTCGCGCGAGCCGGCGCTGGGCACCAGCTTCAGTTCGAAGCCCTGTTCCTTGAGCTTTTCCCTGAGCTTGCCGGCGAACACGGCGTAGCCGCCGCCCTCGGCGCCGGTGGCCATGGTCGCGCTCATCGGCGGCGGCGGGGCGACGAAATAGAACACCGCGGCGACCAGGGCGGCGATCACCGGTATCAGCCAGAGGTTGGCGCGGATCAGGATGGCGAGGTCCTTGAGCAGGTGCTTGATGCGATTCATGAGCGGTCCTTGTGCTGCTCTCCAGAAGGGTATGACGGATGCGGGCGGGCGCACTCCTCAGCGTAGCCGAGGGTCACCGGCGGTCCGTGCGGAACTG
Source organism: Pseudomonas sp. HMSC066A08 (assembly GCF_001813025.1). Lineage (NCBI taxonomy): Bacteria > Pseudomonadati > Pseudomonadota > Gammaproteobacteria > Pseudomonadales > Pseudomonadaceae > Pseudomonas > Pseudomonas sp. HMSC066A08. The sequence goes on along the minus strand of NZ_KV811348.1, from coordinate 760,933 downwards.
CCGGCAGAGCACCCGGTGGCGATGCCGGAAGATGCGGGTGAGGAACCAGCGTACCAGCCCGGCGGCGAATAGCGGGCGCACGGTCAACTGGTCGACCAGCAGGCATTCCCCGGCCTCGCCCGGAGCCGGCAGGATGCGTCGCTCGTGGCGCCAGAGGCGCATGCCGGTCATCGGCGACTGTTCGATGAAGCCGCGGCCGGGCGTCAGCTCCAGCAGGGTCAGTTGCGAAGTGCCCAGCGGCAGTACGCCGAACAGGCGCATGTGGCTGCGGAACAGCGGGCGCCGGGGCACCACCTCCAGGTCTTCGAGGCTGCGGATACCGGGCGGTACGCTCATGCTCAGCAACGGGCGTATCTCGCGGAGTATCCCGTCCACCGAGGTGATCCACCGCCAGAGCTGTTCGGGGCTGGCCTGCAGGCGCGATTCGAAATGCAGGCTGATATTCATCGCAGGCTCCTGCTAGGGTTGTGGGAGGACGCGCTGTCCATGGCGCCCGTGCCGTGCAAGCCTAAGCCAGACGAACCGAGACGTCGAACCGAAGGAGGACGCCATGCTGATCCGCGCCGCAACCTCGACCCTGCTGGTGGTCGATATCCAGGAACGCCTGCTGCCGGCCATCGACGACGGCCCGGCGCTGGTCGAGTACAGCCAGTGGTTGTTGCGCGTGGCCCGCGCACTGGATGTGCCGGTGCTGGCCAGCGAGCAGTACAGCAAGGGCCTGGGGCCGACGGTGGCGGCCCTGCGCGATGAGCTGGACGCCACGCAGATCCTCGAGAAGCTGGATTTCTCGGCCGCCGCCGACGGTGCCCTGCTGCGCGCGCCCGGCGGCGACCGCCGGCAGTTCGTGGTTTGCGGTAGCGAGGCGCACGTCTGCGTGCTGCAGACCGTGCTCGACCTGCTTGGCCGTGGTCGCGAGGTGTTCGTCGTGGAGGAGGCGATCGGCTCGCGGCGGCCGAGCGACAAGGCACTGGCCGTGGAGCGGATGCGCCAGGCCGGGGCGATGATCGTGTCGCGGGAGATGGTCGCCTTCGAATGGATGGAACGCGCCGGCAGCGACCGCTTCCGCGAGATCAGCCGCAACTTCATTCGCTGAGCGGCGGTTGCTCGGCCTGGTAGCGCCGGGCCTCCTCGCGCAGCCAGTCGGCGAAGGCCTGGTGGCGGTCGCTCGGCGGCTCGCGCTGCGGCCAGACCAGCCAGTAGGGATAGGGGTAGGGCACGCGGATGTCGCCCAGTTGCACCAGGCGGCCCTCGGCGAGCGCGCCGGCGACCAGGCTGCGACGCTCCAGGGCGATGCCCTGGCCCAGGCGCACGGCTTCCAGCAGCAGGTTCGAGTCATTGATCAGCAGGCCGTGCTGCGGTTCCGCCACGCCGGCGCGCTGGCACCAGAGCGCCCAGGACTCGGTGGAGCGCAGGGTAGGGCAGGCGACGATCTCGCTCGGCGTGCTCGGCAGGCGGCCGCCGTTGAAGTCGGGCGCGGCGACCATCAGCAACTCGTCGTCGAACAGGCGTTCCCGACCGACCCCTTCCCAGTCGCCCTTGCCGATGCGTACGCCGAGGTCGGCCAGGCCCTGGCGCAGGTTCTGCACGTCAAGACTGGCCACCAGCCGCACGCGACAGTGCGGATGGCGCTCGCGAAAGCGCGGCAGGCGCGGCAGCAGCCAGTTCAGGCCGAAGGACGGCATCACCGTGACCACCAGCTCACCCTCCCGTGGACGCGCCCGCACCACCCGCGTGGCGTCGGCGATCTCGCCCAGCGAGGCGCGTACCTGCAGGGCGTAGAACCGGCCGTTCTCGCTCAGGCGCAGGCCGCGCCCCTCGCGGACGAACAGGGCCAGGCCGAGGAGGTTTTCCAGCAGCTTGATCTGCTGGCTGATCGCCGAGTGGGTGACGTGCAGCTCGCTGGCGGCCTGGCTGATGCTGCCGAGCCGGGCGACCGCTTCGAAGCTGCGCAGCGCGGTGAGGGGAGGAAGGTCGCTCATGTAAGTTTTTCTAAAGGATTCGCTGAATTTATCTCGATATTTTTCGCGTTGTGCAACGACTAGAGTGATCTCCCCAGGCGCCGCCCTCTTAGCGGCGCTTAATCATCGACAAAGGATGCCGCGATGCAACTGATCGGTATGCTGGATTCGCCTTTTGTGCGCCGGGTCGCCATCGCCCTGCGCCTGCTGGACCTGCCCTACGAGCACCGGCCGCTGTCGGTGTTCCGCAATTTCCAGGCGTTCAGCCTGTTCAATCCGATGGTCAAGGCGCCCACGCTGGTGCTGGACGATGGCACCGTGCTGATGGACTCCAGCCTGATCCTCGATTACCTGGAGTGCCTGGCCGGCCGCGAACGCAGTCTGCTGCCGCAACGGCCGGAGGCCCGTGCACGGGCGCTGAGTCTGATCGGCGCGGCGCTGGTGGCCTGTGAGAAATCCGTGCAGATCTACTACGAACTGAACCTGCGTCCCGAGGAACGCCGCCACGGCCCCTGGCTGGAGCGGGTGGAGGGGCAGCTGCTGGCGGCCTACGACTGGCTGGAGGCTGCGCTGCGCCAGGAGCCGCTGGCACACGACGGTGGCATCGACCTGGTCGGGGTGACCGTCGCGGTGGCCTGGCGCTTCAGCCAACTGGTGGTCGCGGAGCGGGTCGCCGCCGGCGAATACCCGGAACTGGCAAGCTATTCGAATTATGCCGAAGGGTTGCCGGTGTTCCTCGAGACGCCGCCGGTCTGAGCCCGCGAGGGGCCAGGCTGGCGCCCCTCGAACGGCTCGTTTCCGCCTGCGCCAGGCCCCGGCTCGTCGGCTGGCCGCCCCGACCTGGGCGCTGCGGGGCGGCACCGGCACATGCCGGGGCGGGCCGCGATCGGGCCCCGTTCCGCGCCGTGGCGTCAGCGGGCGAACGCCTGTGCGGGATCGACCGACGGCTCGACCGCGATCGCGATTTTTCCCCGGATGCCATTGTCGCGGCTCTCCAGGCGGGCGTGGGCGAGGGGGATGTCGGCAAGCGAATAGACGGCGCCGACATGCGGGCGCAACCGGCCGCGCTCGACCAGGGCGCTCAACTCGTCGAGCTTGCCGCGGTTCTGCCGGGTGAAGACGAAGTGATAGCTCGCGTTCCTGCCCCAGGCCTGGAGGAGGTTCTGCGGCTGGGCGATGTCGACGATGCTGACCACGCGGCCGAGCTGCGCGAGTACCTCGGGGCTGCGCGACAGGGTGTCGCCGCCGATGCTGTCGAACACCACGTCGACGCCGCGGCCTCCGGTTTCCCGCAGGATGGCCTCGACGTAGTCCTGCTTCTGGTAGTCGATGAGCACATCGGCGCCCATCTGGCGGGCGAACTCGAAGTTGACCTCGCGCACTGTGGTGAAGACCCGGGCTCCCATGGCCTTCGCCAACTGGATCGCGACATGCCCGACGCCGCCGGCGCCGCCATGCACCAGGATGCTTTCGCCGACCCTCAGCGCCGCGCGCGTGACCAGCGCTTCCCAGGCCGTGCCGCCGACCAGGCTGAGGCTCGCCGCCTCCAGGTGGCTCAGCGCGGTGGGCTTCCTGCCGATGATGCCTTCCGCTGCCAGGTGGTATTCGGCATAGCTGCCCTGGCCTTCGAAGATCTGCGGGGTATACCAGACCTCGTCTCCCGGTGCGACGGCGGTCACTCCCGGTCCTACCGCTTCGACGACGCCGGACACGTCATGCCCGGTGATGGCCGGAAGCGCTACCAGATCGGGGTAGTCGCCGCGACGGACCTGGTAGTCCAGCGGATTGATCGAGGTCGCATGGACCCGCACCAGTGCCTGTCCCGCCTGCGGCACCGGTTTGGGCACCTCGCGCAGCTCGAAGGATTCCGGACCGCCAAACGCCTTGAGTATCAACGCTTTCATTGCACATCCTCGTTTCGGTAAAAAGGAATATCGGGAATTTCCGATATATTGTGGCGTAGAAAGAACTACAGTTCCGCGCCGATTAGCTCGACGAGGGCACGGATATTCGCCTCGTTGCGCTTGTAGTAGGTCCATTGGCCGATCCGCCTGACCTCGACCAGGCCCGCACGTTGCAGGATCGCCAGGTAATCGGACACGGTCGACTGCGACAGGCCTACGCCTTCCTGGATGCTGCTGACGCAGACGCCCACGGCATGGACATCGCCTTCGTCCTGCGGCGGGAAGTTCTTCGCGGGATCCTTGAGGCCCTTGAGGATTTCAAGGCGCGTGCGGTTCGAGAGGGCTTTGAAGATTTCGAGCAAATCCATGCGGCGAGGATATCGGGAATTTCCGATCTGTCAATGCGCGCACGGCGCCGCCTTTTCCGTTGGCGCCGCATCGAGCGCAGGGAAGGCTGCCCGATGGAGCAAGCGCTTTCGCAATACCCACGCAGAAGGGCCCGGAATGGACACCCGGACTTCCCTGACGCTTTTCCAGCTCACCTGCCTCCTCGGCTTCACCCTGTGGCTGAGCCTCGCCCTGATCGACAACCTGCACGGGTTCGCCAGCTCGCGCGCGGCGATCGGCGATGGGCGCTTTTGAAGTGCGGGAGACGTCAGTCGGCCGACCATTTTTTCAGCAGTATCGAAACGAATTTTTCCGCCGCGGGTGAGAGCGAAGCCCCGCGGCGATAGACCAGCCCGAGTGTGCGGGTGACCAGTGGCTCGGTCAGCGGGATGCTGACCAGGGTTGGGTGGTCCTCCGCCGGCATGGCCAGGCTGGGCATCGCCGAGACGCCCAATCCGGCTTCGACCATGCCCAGTGAAGTGGACAGGTGCTGGACTTCGTAGAACCAGTTGGGGCGCGTGCTGAGGCCGGAAAGCGCGTGGTCGAGCAGCATCCGGTTGCCGCTGAGCCGACCGACGCCGATCAGGCGATAGTCGGCCAGTTCGGTCCAGGTCACCGAGGCGCGCCCGGCCAGTTCGTGATCCCGTCGACAGGCCAGGACGAAATGTTCCTGGACCAGGGGGACGAATTCGATATCGGGATGCTGGCCGCTCATCATGTTGATGCCGAAGTCGGCTTCGCCGCGCAGTACGGCTTCGAGCCCGTCGTTGGCGCTCAGGTCCAGCAGACGGATGCGGATTTTCGGATATTGCTCGTTGTAATGGCGGATCACCGACGGCAGGAAATAGAAGGCGGCGGTTGGGATGCAGGCCAGGGTGACTTGCCCCGTCTGGCGTTCCGCCAGCTCGCGGATGCTCAGGATCGAATCCTCGAAGTCGTCGAGCAGGCGCCGAGCCTTGGGCAGAAAGTCCCGGCCGACGCTGGTCAGGCTGACGCGGCGGGTGGTGCGGTCGAGCAACGGGGTGCCCAGCCCTTCTTCGAGCTTCTTCATCCTCCGGCTCAGGGCCGGCTGGGACAGATGGAGCGCATCGGCGGCTTCATGAAAACTGCCAAGTTCGGCGATTTTCACGAAAGATCTAATGTCTTGCAGTTCATACTCCATGAATTCGCTCTCGATCTTCGGGTAGGTATTCTTTTGTATAGTGCAATAATATGGCTGATATTTGCATTGGATTGATTTATTCGTCCCTGTCACTCTTGTTTCAAACACATCAATTATGCCAATTGATCAACAAGAGTCAGCGGAAATGCAACGAATCCCTTGTGTGCTCATGCGTGGCGGTACTTCCAAAGGTCCGTTCTTCCATGCGCGGGACCTGCCTGGCAACGTGGCCGAGCGCGATGAGCTTCTGATCAGCCTGATGGGCTCGGGCCATGAACTGGAAATCGATGGAATCGGCGGTGGCAGTCCGCAGACCAGCAAGGTCGCCATCATCAGTCCCTCGACGCATCCCGATGCCGATGTCGACTACCTGTTCGTCCAGGTGATGGTCGCCCAGCGCCGTGTCGATACCGCGCCCAACTGCGGCAACATGCTTTGCGCCGTGGGTCCGTTCGCCATCGAACAGGGGCTGGTGGAGGCCCAGCAGGGCAAGACACGGGTGCGTATCCGCAACCTCAATACCAACACCTTCGTCGATTCGCTGGTCGAGACCCCCGGAGGGATCGTCCGCTACGAGGGACGCACGGCGATCGATGGCGTGCCGGGCACTGCCGCCCCGGTGCTGCTGACCTTCCTCGATGCGGTCGGCAGCAAGACGGGCAGGTTGTTCCCCACCGGTCGCGAGCGGGATGTGATCGACGGGGTGACGATGACCTGCATCGACATGGCGATGCCGATGATGCTCGTCGAAGCCAGCCAGTTGGGTTGCCGCGGCTCGGAAAGCCCGGCCCGGCTGGATGCCGATACGCGCCTGTTGCGCCGTCTCGAGGCGCTGCGCCTGCAGGCGGGCAGGGCGATGGGCCTGGGCGACGTGAATGGCATGGTCATTCCCAAGCCGGTGCTGATTTCCCCGCCGCAGCACGGCGGCACTCTCCAGGTGCGCTACTTCATGCCGCACAACTGCCACCGGTCGCTCGCCATCACCGGTGCCATCGGCCTGGCGACTGCCTGCGTCAGCCCCGGCACCGTGGCCATGGACATGCTGGGTGACAGGGCCCGGGAACTGACGGAGGTTCACCTGGAGCATCCCAGTGGCGTGATCGACGTGGCGCTTTCACGCAGCGGCGCGGAGGGCCGGACGATCCAGGCGTCGGTCGTACGTACCGCGCGACGCCTCTTCTCGGGCTTCGTCTATGTGCCGAGTTGGCGAAAGCTTGCCGGCTGAAGCGCGGCCCGCGTAGTCCCTCGAACAAGCGCATCCGAACAATTTCAACAATGGGTGATGCCTCATGAAACTCGTCAAGTCGCTGTATTTCCAGATTCTCTGCGCCGTCGCGCTGGGGGTGCTGGTCGGCCATGTATGGGCGGACCAGGCCGTCGCGCTGAAGCCACTGGGAGATGCCTTCATCAAGTTGATCAAGATGATGATCGCGCCCGTGGTGTTCTGCACCATCGTCACCGGCATCGCCGGCATGACCGACAAGCGCTCGCTGGGGCGCTTGATGGGCAAGACGCTGCTGCTTTTTCTCGTGCTGACCGTGATCAGCCTGGCGGTCGGTCTTGCGGCGGTGTATCTGTTCCGCCCGGGGGTGGGCATGAACATCGATCCGGCGACCCTCAATACCGAGGGGCTTGCCCGGTATGCCGCTTCGGCGGCGAGGCTGAGCGTGGTCGATTTCTTCATGCATATCATCCCGGAGACTTTCGTCGGGGCGTTCAATCGGGGGGACGTGTTGCCGGTGCTGTTCATCGCGGTGCTGTCGGGCTTTGCCCTGTCCTCGATGGGGGAGAAGGGACGCCCGCTGCTGGCGGTGCTCGAATCCGCCTCGCAGATGGTGTTCCGCATCTTCGGCTACCTGATGCGTTTTGCCCCGGTCGGTGCCTTCGGCGCCCTGGCCTTCACCGTCGGTCAATACGGCATCACTTCGCTGGGAGCGCTGGCCAAGTTGATCGGCACCCTGTACATCGCCTGCGCCTTCTTTGTGCTGGTGGTGCTGGGCGGTATCTGCCGGGCCCACGGCTTCAGCCTGTGGAAGCTGCTGCGCTACCTGCGCGAAGAGTTCCTGGTGGTGCTGGGCACCTCCTCCACCGAGCCGGTATTGCCGCGCATGCTGGAAAAGCTCGAGGCGCTGGGCTGCAGGAAGGGCGTCGTAGGGTTGGTGCTGCCTACGGGCTATTCCTTCAACCTCGACGGCACGGCCATCTACCTGTCGCTGGCCGCCGTCTTCATCGCCCAGGCCTGCAACATCGACCTGACGCTGGGCCAGACCATCACCATGCTCGCCATCATGCTGCTCTCGTCCAAGGGCGCGGCCGGGGTGACCGGCAGCGGTTTCGTCGCGCTGGCTTCGACCTTGACGGTCATCCACGACATTCCGCTGGCGGGACTGGCGTTGCTGATCGGCATCGATCGCTTCATGTCCGAAGCCCGGGCCTTGACCAGCCTGGCGAGTAACGCGGTGGCCACCGTGGTGATTTCACTGTCGGAAAATGCCTGTGAGCGGGAGACTCTGATGCGCGTCCTGGATGGCTCTGCGGCGGTGGTGTCGAACGGGCTCGAGGCAGACTGGTCGAGCGAACCCCAGCGCAACGCCTGAGCGCGTTCCCACCCTATCCATAGTCGACTTACGATCCCGCCCGCTGCCTTTTCGAGGCCGGTCGGGGCTGGGGGCCGTCTGCCCGGTGGGCGGCCGCAGGAACAATAAGAACAAGAGATGCAAACCATGCTCGCACTTCTGGGCCTGCTCATGGTGGTGACCTTCACCTACCTGATCATGAGCAAACGCTTGTCGCCGATCGTTGCCCTGACCTTGGTGCCGATCGTCTTCGCCGTGATCGGCGGCTTCGCCCCCGACCTCGGCAAGATGATGCTCGACGGGCTGAAGGTGGTCGCCCCGTCCGCCGCTCTGTTGCTGTTCGCCATCCTGTTTTTCGGCCTGATGATCGACGCCGGCCTGTTCGACCCGTTGATCCGCAAGATACTCAGGCGCGTCAACGGGGATCCGCTGAAGATCGCCGTCGGAACCGCGTTGCTGTCCTTGCTGGTGGCGCTCGACGGAGACGGGACCACCACCTACATGATCACTTGCGCCGCCATGCTGCCGCTGTACAGGCGCATCGGCATGAACCCGATGATCCTGGCCACGGTGTCGATGCTGTCGCTGAGCATCATGAGCGGGCTCAGCCCCTGGGGCGGGCCTGCGACCCGTGCCATCGCCGCCCTTGGCCTGGATGCCTCGGAGTACTTCATACCCATGCTGCCGACCATGCTCGGAGGCGCCGCCTGGGTGGTATTCAGCGCGTTCCTGCTTGGCCGCGCCGAACGCAGGCGCATCGGCAACGTCAGGCTCGAATCCGGTGGTGGCGATTGCTATATCGAGGCGATCCTGAAGGATACCCCGCACAAGCGTCCGCGCCTGGCCTACGTGAACCTGGCGCTGGTCATCGCGGTGATGGCCGCGCTGGTCCTGGGGGCGATGCACGCCGCGATCCTGTTCATGATCGGATTCGTCGCCGCGCTGATGATCAACTACCCGGCACTGGAGCAACAGAAGCAGCGCATCCAGGCCCACTCCGGCAACGCCATGACGGTGGTCCTGCTCGTCTTCGCCGCCGGCATCTTCGCTGGCATCTTTTCCGGCACCAGGATGGTCGATGCACTGGCCCAGGCGCTGGTCGACTGGATTCCCGACGCATGGGGACACTGGTTCCCGCTGGTGGTGGCGTTGACCAGCATGCCGCTGACCTTCGTGCTCTCCAACGATGCCTACTACTTTGGCGTGGTGCCGATCCTGGCCAACGCCGCCGCTGCCTATGGTATCGACCCGGTGGAAGTCGCCCGGGCCTCGGTGCTGGGTCAGCCGGTACACCTGATGAGTCCGCTGGTGGCCTCGACCTTGCTGCTGATGGGAATGGTCGATCGCGATATCGGCGACTTCCAGCGTGCGACGGTCAAGTGGGCGGTGCTGACCTCGCTGGTCATCACCGGGCTGGCCCTGGCCACCGGCGCGCTGTCCTTTTTCGTCTGAACGAAACCCGGGCGCCGGGCGCCCGTCCATCACCGACAAATGGATACTTTGCATGTCGCCACTCATGCTTCGCGGGGCTGCCTGCGGCCTGCTGTGCGCCTGGCTGCCCGCTGCCGGCGCCGCCGGGTTCATCGAAGAGAGCAGACTCAAGCTGCAACTGCGCAATGTCTATTTCAACGAAAACTTCCGTGACGAGCACGGCATGCCCCCACGCGCCGCCGCCAGTGCCAGGAGCGAGCGGGTCGAGTGGGCGCAGGGCTTGCTGATCGACTACCAGTCCGGCTACACCGAAGGCTCGCTGGGGCTGGGGATCGACGCCCTGGGTCTGTTGGGCGTGCGCCTCGATTCCGGGCGGGGCCGCGCTGGCACCGGCTTGCTGCCGGTACACGACGACGGACGTGCGGCGGACGAGTTCGGCAGTCTTGGCGCGACCCTCAAGGCGCGGCTCGGGCAGACGGTGGTCAGGCATGGCACCCTGCTGCCGAAGAATCCCCTTCTGGTCTACAACGATGCGCGCCTGCTGCCGCAGACGTACCGAGGCACCCAGCTGACCAGCAGCCCCATCGATGGCCTCAGCCTGGCCGCGGGCTATCTGGACCGTTTCAAACTGCGTGATTCCTCCGATAGCACCGGCTTGTATGCCGGCGCTCATGCAGGCCGTGGAAGCGGTAGCTTCGCCTACGCCGGCATGGATCGTTCCGTCAGCGAGCGCCTGCGCTGGAGCTACTTCCGTGGCCAGCTGGAGCATTTCTACCGGCAGGATTTCGTCGGCATACAGCACGACCTGCCAGTGGCCGGCGGTGTGCTGACCACGGACCTGCGTTATTTCAGCAGCCATGACACGGGCGCGGCCCATGCCGGGCGCATCGACAATGAGATGTTCAGCGGGCAACTGGCCTTCAGGCGTTCCGGGCACGCCTTCGGCGCGGGATACCAGTGGCTCGATGGCGAAGCGGGGTTGCCTTATGTCAGCGGAGCTACAGTGTATTCGTTCAGCAATGTCGGTATCGGCAAGTTCATCGAAGAGGAGGAAAAGACCTGGATGGCCAGCTATTCCTATGACTTCGCGGTTGCGGGCGTGCCAGGGCTGGGCTTCATGGTGCGTTATCTGGACGGGGACAACGGCCGTTCGGGTGAACGCGGCGTGAAGGAGTGGGAACGTGACGCGGAGGTGGCCTACGTGGTGCAGTCGGGGCTTGCGAAGGGGCTGGGAGTGAAGCTGCGCAACTATGTCTACCGTTCGGACTTTTCTCGCGGGCGCGACAGCAACCGAATCTACCTGACCTACGATATCGCCCTCTGGTAGCTCCGCGGCGGCCAGGGAGCGTCGTGCGGGACATCCCGCTCCTCGTGGCCGGCCCGGCACCGCTGGCCGTCGGTGTCGGCCCGGTCGAAGCGGAGCGGCTTCGGGCCCCGGCTATCGGCGGGCGCGGCGTGGAGCCTTTCGGGGTTCGCGGAGCGTTCGGCGAACCCTTTCCGGCATTCCCGGATCAGCGCTGTTCGTCGGCCGCGGCGACCAGTTGCTCCAGTTGGTGGTGGATTTGCGCCCGGTCCAGCAGTTGCAGGGGCTGGCGGTTCCACAGCACCAGTTCGCCGCTCTCCGGGTCACGCCCCAGTACCGGCTTGCAGGGATCCTGGCTGAACAGGTTCTGTGCCGTGATCTCGGCCTCCTGCTGCCCTTCCAGCCGGGTGAACATCAGCAGGTGATCGGTCGGATGCTCGGCCAGGTGACAGAGGTGTCGGCCTACCTGCAGGCTGACTACCTCTTCTTCGTCGTTCGGGGCTGGAATATCGAGGGCGAGAAAAAGCTGGTGAATGGCGGCGCGGTAGAGTGGGTTCATGTCGTCTTCCGAGTTGCTGAAGGCGGCCATTAGAGCAGTGTTGACCAGGATAGACTGTCGATGGCGGTTCTCTTTTTTTAGGTTTTATCCCGGCCGATATCAGTGAAAAAACGGCGGCCGATCCTGATAGGCGGAGGCTTATCCCCTTCCTAGACTGGCGGGGAAAAATCAGAAGAAGGCAATCGTCATGCAGATTCAATCTCATCAGCAGAGTCCGTCTTTCGTCGCTGAATTGCCCCAGGCTGCCAGTGGGCGCCTGGGGCAGATCGAGGCCCGCCAGGTAGCCACCCCCAGCGACGTGCAGCAACTGGCCCAGCGTCAGGATGTGCCGAAGGGTGAGGGACTGCTTGCTCGCCTGGGGGCCGCGCTCGCCCGTCCTTTCCTGGCCATCATCGAATGGGTGGGCAAGCTGCTGGGCTCCCCTGCCCATACTGCGACCCAGGTGCCGCAGCCCAGCCAGGATGCGCAGCCTGCGCTCATGTCCTCGCCCGTCGTGTTCAAGCAGATGGTGCTGCAACAGGCATTGCCCATGACCTTGAAGGGACTCGACAAGGCGAGCGAACTGGCGACCCTGACAGCGGAAGGACTGACCCGGGACCACTCCCGCCTGGCCAGCGGCGATGGGGCGCTGCGTTCGCTGACCACCGCCCTGGCCGGCATTCGCGCCGGCAGCCAGATCGAGGACTCCCGTACCCAGGCCGCCCGCCTGCTCGAGCGGAATGTCGGTGGGATCGCGCTGCAGCAGTGGGGCACCACCGGCGGTGCCGCGAGTCAACTAGTGCTCGACGCAAGCCCGGAACTGCGGCGCGAAATTACCGACCAGTTGCATCAGGTAATGAGCGAGGTCGCACTGTTGCGCCAAGCGGTAGAGAGCGAGGTCAGCAGAGTATCGGCCGACAAGACGCTGGCGGATGGCCTGGTGAAGCGGTTCGGGGCGGATGCGGAAAAGTACCTGGGCAGACAGCCTGGCGGTATCCATAGCGACGCCGAAGTGATGGCGCTCGGCCTCTATACCGGCATTCACTACGCGGAACTGAATCGCGCTCTGCGTCAGGGGCAGGAGCTGGATGCGGGGCAGAAGCTGATTGATCAGGGCATGTCCGCGGCCTTCGAAAAGAGCGGAGAGGCGGAACAGGTCGTGAAGACTTTCCGTGGCACCCGTGGCGGGGATGCCTTCAACACCGTGGAAGAGGGCCAGGTTGGCCACGACAACGGCTATCTCTCCACCTCCCTGAACCCCGGTGTCGCCAGGAGCTTCGGGCAGGGCACGATATCCACCGTGTTCGGCAGGTCCGGAATCGATGTCAGCGAGATATCGAACTACAAGAATGAAAAAGAAATCCTCTACAACAAAGAGACCGACATGCGCGTGCTGCTGAGCGCCAGCGATGAGCAGGGAGTGACCCGTCGGGTCCTCGAAGAGGCGGCTCTGGGAGAGCAGAGTGGCCACAGTCAGGGGTTGCTCGATGCTCTCGACCTGGCAACCCAGCCGGAACGTTCAGGCGAGGCCCAAGAGCAGGATGTGCGCCTGAGGATGCGCGGCCTCGATCTGGCCTGATCGGTCCATAGAGGAAAGACGCCACGAACGGACACCCTGGGGTGTCCGTTCGTGCTTTCGTCGCGCTCCGCGGGCGGTAGCGGCGTCAGGCGGAGAGGCGCTCCGGTTATTCGCTCAGCGGTTCCAGGGGGGCTGCGTTCCAGCGCTCCTTGCGCCAGGCCCGGCGCTGCTTCTTGTCGAGGTAGGTCCAGGCGACGAAGCGGCTCTGCTTCTGCCCCTGGGCCATGTCCACCACGCGGATATCGCTGGCGCCCAACGTCTTCAGGCGCTCCTGGAGGTTCGGCAGGTTGCTCGCCTTGGATACCAGTGTGGTGAACCAGAACACCTGCGTGGCGAATGCCCGGCTTTCCTCGGCCATGCCGGCCAGGAAGGCCGCTTCGCCGCCCTCGCAGTACAGCTCGGCGCCCTGGCCGCCAAAGTTCAGTAGCGGCAGGGTACGGGTCGGGTCGAGCTTGCCGAGGTTCTTCCACTTGCGCCGGCTGCCGCGCGTGGCTTCGTCCAGCGAGGCGTGGAAGGGTGGGTTGCAGAGGGTCATGTCGAAGCGCTCGTCGACGCCGATCAGGCCCTGGAATATCTGCCTGCGATCAGGCTGCCGGCGCAACTCGATGGCAGCGGCGAAACGTGGGTTGGCGGCGAGGATCGCAGCGGCCGAGGCCAGCGATTGCGGGTCGATGTCGGCGCCGACGAAGCGCCAGCCGTATTCGTGGTGGCCGAGCAGCGGGTAGATGCAGTTGGCTCCGGTTCCGACGTCCAGCGCACGCAAGCCGGGACCGCGTGGAATCAGGCCATCGTGGCTGGCGCCGAGCAGGTCGGCCAGGTAGTGCAGGTAGTCGGCGCGACCGGGAATGGGCGGGCACAGGTAGCCATCGGGTATATCCCACTCGCGTACGTCGTAGAACTGTTGTAGCAGCGCGCGGTTGAAGGCTTTCACCGCCGCCGGATCGGCGAAGTCGATGCTCTGCCTGCCGTACGGATTGAGGATGACGAAGCGCTCCAGTTCCGGGCTGCCGGCGATCAGGCGCGGAAAGTCGTAGCGTCCCAGGTGCCGATTGCGCGGGTGCAGCGGGCTGGCGCTCTTGCGCTCGGCGTCGGGATGCGGGCTGGTCGGGCGGGGCATGTTCTCGGTTTCCGTGACGGCGAGGCGGGCATTATTCACATCCGCCGGAGGCTGGCCAGTGTTTCTGCCGAGCGGCGCGCTCCTGGCCCGGTCACAATGGAAACAGCCAGGGAATCACCAGCACGCAGACGAACATCACCAGCAGGGTAAATGGCACGCCGATCCGGACGAAATCGCCGAAGCGGTATTGGCCAGGGCCCAGCACCAGGGTGTTCACCGGCGAGGAAATCGGCGTCATGAAGGCTGCCGAGGCCGCCACCGCCACCACCATGGCGAAGGGGTAGGGCGAGGCGCCGATCTGGTTGGCGGTGGCGATGGCGATCGGCGCCATCAGCACCGCGGTAGCGGTGTTGGAGATGAACAGGCCGATGGCCGCGGTGAGCAGGAACAGGCTGGCCAGCAGCACGCGCGGGCCGGCGTCGCCGAGGGCGTCGACCAGCAGCGAGACCACCAGGTCGATACCGCCGGTTTTCTGCAGGGCCAGGGCGAAGGGCAGCATGCCGACGATCAGGACCAGGCTTTGCCAATGGATGGCGCGGTAGGCGCCGTCCATGTCGATGCAACGGAACAGGCCCATCAACAGGCAGCCGACCAGTGCCGCGACCACGTTGGGCACCACTCCGCTGACCATCAGCGCCACCATCACGGCCAGGCTGAGCAGGGCGTGCGGCGCCTTGCTCAGGGCCGGCGCCACCTCGTCGATCTCCGCCGGCAGGCTGAGCACCAGGAAATCGCGGTTGCGTCCCTGCAACTGGCGGATCGCCTTCCAGGCGCCGATCACCAGCAGGGTATCGCCAAGGCGCAGCTTCTCTTCCAGCATGCCGTCGGTGAGCGCTTCGTGGTCGCGACGCAGGCCGACCACGTTGAGCCCGTACTGCGAACGGAAGCCCAGCTCCAGGACGCTCTTGCCGAGCAGGGTGGAGTCCGGCGGCAGGGTCACCTCGGCCATGCCGACCTCCCGCGACTGGTCGATGAAGTAGCTGGCGCGGAACGGCAGGCGCACCAGGTTCAGCTCGGCGCAGCGCCGGTCCATGTCCTCCGGAGGGGCGAAGACGTCCAGCAGCAACACGTCGCCCGCCTTCAGCTCGGTGCTGCCGCCGACCTTGACCACCTCGCTGTGGAACTTGCGTACCCGCTCCAGGCCGACCACGTTGGCGCCCAGGCGGGTGCGCAGTTGCAGTTCTTCCAGGGTGCTGCCGATCAACGGCGAGCCGAGCTGGACCTGCAGGCGCCGTTCGCGGCCGGCCAGGCGATAGTCGCGGATCAGGTCGCGCAGGGTCCGCCGTGCCTTCGGCGCGCCGACTTCCGCCGGGCTGGCGGCGTTCAGCCAGTTGCGCGTGAGCAGCATGTAGGCCACGCCGATGGCGAGCACCATCAGGCCTATCGGGGTGAAGGCGAAGAAGCCGAAGCCGGCATGACCCTCGCGCGCCAGCTCGCTGTTGACCACCATGTTCGGCGGTGTGGCGACCAGGGTCATCATGCCGCTGATCAGACCGGCGAAGGCCAGCGGCATCATCAGCCGGCCCGGAGGGATCTTCAGCTTGGCGGCGATGCTCAGGACCACCGGGATGAAGATCGCCACCACCCCGGTTGAACTCATCACCGAGCCCAACCCGGCCACCGCCAGCATCAGCAGTACCAGCAGGCGCGCTTCGCTGCTGCCGGCGCGGGCGATCAGCCAGTCGCCGACCTGGTAGGCCACCCCGGTACGCACCAGGCCTTCGCCGATCACGAACAGCGCGGCGATCAGTATCACGCTGGGATCGCTGAAGCCGGCCAGGGCCTCGTTGAGGGTAAGGGTTCCGCTGACGCTGAAGGCCATGATCACCAGCAGGGCGATCACGTCCAGGCGCAGGCGGTTGTGGATGAAGAGGGCGACGGTGGTGGCGAGCAGGCCGACCACCCAGAGCAGTTCGAGGTTCATGCGGGCATCTGAGCGGGAGGATGCCTGCGAGTGTGGCAGACGGACGCGGATCGCGCCTTGATCTGCTGCAGGTCGGCGGCGCCTCCCCGCTTCGCAGCGAAGAGGCGCAGCGGCGCTGTCAGCCGAGGAGGAGGGCGTCGTCAGCGAGCTTCTCGCCGCGCACCTTCTCGAACATCGCCAGCAGGTCCGGTACGTCGAGACCCTTGCGTTGCTCGCCGGAGACGTCCAGCACCACCTGGCCCTGGTGCAGCATCACCGTGCGCTCACCCACGTCCAGCGCCTGGCGCATGCTGTGGGTGACCATCATGGTGGTGAGTTTCTTCTCGGCGACGATCCGTGCGGTGAGATGCAGGACGAAGTCGGCGGTGCGCGGGTCGAGCGCCGCGGTGTGTTCGTCGAGCAACAGGATGCGCGACGGCTGCAGCGCCGCCATCAGCAGGCTGACGGCCTGGCGCTGGCCGCCGGAGAGCAGGCCGATGCGGTCGCCGAGGCGGTTCTCCAGGCCGAGGCCGAGGGTCGCCAGGCTTTCCCGGAAACCGTCGCGCATCGATGCCTGCACCGCCCTGCCGAGGCCGCGACCGGCACCGCGACGCTGCGCCAGGGCCATGTTCTCCTCGATGGTGAGGTCCTCGCAGGTACCCGCCATGGGGTCCTGGAACACTCGCGCGACGCGGTTGGCGCGGGCCCAGACCGGCTTGCGGGTGACGTCTTCGTCGTCGATCAGGATCTGCCCGCTGTCGATCGGCAGGTCGCCGGAGACCGCGTTGAGGAAGGTAGACTTGCCGGCGCCGTTGGAGCCGATCACGGTGACGAACTGGCCGGCCGGGATGTCCAGCGAAAGGCCTCGCAGGGCGCGGGTCTCGATGGGAGTGCCGGGGTTGAAGGTGATCTTCAGGTTCTTCGCGCTGAGCATGGTCAGGCTCCCTTCTTGCCGAGCAGGCGTTTCTTCATCATCGGGATCACCAGGGCGACGGTGACCAGCACCGCGGTGACCAGGTTCAGGTCCTGGGCCTGCAGGCCGATGAAATCGCTGTTCAGCGCCAGGGCGATGAAGAAGCGGTAGACGATGGCGCCGAGGATCACCGCGAGGGTCGCCAGGATCAGCCGGCGCGAGGGCAGGATGCTCTCGCCGACGATCACCGCGGCCAGGCCGATGACGATGGTGCCGATGCCCATGGAGATATCGGCGCCGCCCTGGGTCTGCGCGAACAGCGCGCCGGCCAGCGCCACCAGCGCATTGGAGATGGCCATGCCGAGCAGGATCATGCCGCCGGTGTTGACCCCCTGGGCACGGGCCATCCGCGGGTTGGAGCCGGTGGCGCGGATCGCCAGGCCTTTCTGGGTGGTGAAGAACCAGTCCAGCAGCAGCTTCGCGGCGATCACGATGAACACCAGCAGCAGGGGGCGGAACACGTAGTCGCTGAGCCATTCCGGCTGCAGCAGGGTGAACAACGTCGGCTCGGCGATCAGCGGTACGTTGGGCTTGCCCATGATGCGCAGGTTGATCGAGTAGAGCGCGATCATCATCAGGATGCTGGCGAGCAGGTCCATGATCTTCAGCTTGACGTTGAGCAGGCCGGTGGCCAGCCCGGCCAGTGCGCCGGCGGCGGTAGCCGCCAGGGTCGCGCTGTACGGGTCCCAGCCAAGGGCGATGAGGGTCGCGCAGACCGCGCCGCCGAGCGGGAAGCTGCCGTCCACCGTGAGGTCGGGGAAGCGCAGCAGGCGGAAGGAGATGAACACGCCGAGTGCCACGAGGCTGAAGATCAGGCCGATCTCCAGGGCACCGAACAGGGAAAACAGAGACATGACTTCGTAACCGAGTGCGTGAAGGCAGGATTATCGTGCCGTCCGGCCACGGGCGAGACGCCCGCGACCGGCGGCCGCTTTTTTTACTTGATGACTTCCGCGGCTGACTTGAGCAGTTCGTCGGACAGGGTCACGCCTTGCTTCTGCGCGGCCCCGGGATTGACGAACAGCTGCAGGTTGTCGCTGGTCTCCGGCTTGATCTCGCCCGGCTTCTCGCCCTTGAGGATGCGCACCACCATGCGGCCGGTCTGCTTGCCCATCTCCTTGTAGTTGATGCCGAGGGCGGCGATGGCGCCGCGCTTGACGCTGTCGGTGTCGGAGGCGATCAGCGGGATCTTCGCGTCGTTGCCGACCTTGACCAGCGCCTCGTAGGCGGACACTACGTTGTTGTCGGTGTTGGTGTAGATCGCGTCGACCTTGCCGACCAGGCTGCGCGCCGCCGAGCTGACGTCCACCGAACGCGGTGCCGAGGCTTCGACCAGGCTCAGGCCCATCTTCGGCAGCAGTTCCTTCAGCTCCTTGACCACCACCACGGAGTTGGCTTCGCCCGGGTTGTAGACCATGCCGATGCGCTTGGCGCCCGGCACCACTTTCTTGATCAGCTCGATCTGCTTGTCCAGCGCGAGCATGTCGGAAACCCCGGTGACGTTGGTGCCGGAGGCTTCCCAGCTCGGCGTCAGGTGCGCGCCGACCGGATCGGTGACGGTGCTGAAGACGATCGGGATGCTCTTGGTCGCGGCCACCAGCGCCTGGGCCGACGGGGTGGCGATGCCGACGATCACGTCGGGCTTGTCGCCGATGAACTTGCGGGCGATCTGCGCGGCGGTGCCGGTGTTGCCCTGGGCGCTCTGGTACTGCCACTTGAGGTTCTTGCCGTCTTCGTAGCCGGCCTCCTGGAGGGCCTCCTTGACCCCGTCGCGAGCGGCGTCCAGCGCCGGGTGCTCGACGATGGCGGTCACGGCCACCGACTTCTGCTCGTCGGCGTTGGCGCCGAAGGACAGGGCCATGCCAAGGGCCAGGGCACTGAGGGGCAACCATTTATTCTTATAGGCCTGCATCATGCGGCGATCTCCTGATTGTATTGGCGCGCTGTAGCGAATTGTTCTGATTGGGCGGTGCGGGTACAGCGTGGCCGAAACATCGCATTTTTCGCGCAAGTCGTCAGCAGGTTTGATGTTTTTTCTTACGGTGGGATTACCGCGTGTGCAAGCTGCCCGGGAGTAAGCGACGTGCGTCGGTACGGGCGAAAGGCGTGCCGTGGCCTGGGCGCGGCCATGAGCGTTGCGGGATGGCGAGGCGCCGACGCTGGCGGAGGGGGATGCGCCCCGGCGTCGGGGCGAACCGCCTGGCGGGTGCCGGGCGGTGGTTGGCTGGCGGATGCCGTTCGGATCACTGCTCGTGGAAGAACTGCAGTACTTTCTCGGTGAAGGCAACCGGGGTCTCGATCATCGGGCAGTGTCCCGAGTGCTTGAGACGGGTGTATTTCGAGCCGACGATCTTGTCCAGCAACTCGAACTGATGGACCTCGGGAATGATCTTGTCCTGCACGCCCCAGACCACGTGGGTCGGCACGCGGATCTGCTCCAGCCGGTCATAGGTATCGACGGTCAGGTCGACTTCCCACTGGCGGATCAGGGCTTCCTTCGGCTGCCCCGGCGCGCCGTCGGCGAGGCTGGCGGCGATCTGGCCGAGGGCGTCGTTGTGGATCGCCTCTTCGCCGAGGGCGAGGAAATACAGCGAGCGGACCAGCAGTTCGCGGTCCTCGATGGCATGACACCAGTCCAGCGCCATCGAGATCACCGCCTGCATGTAGGTACCCAGGCGCGACGTGGTGTCGACCAGGGTCAGGCTGGCGACCCGCTCGGGGGCCAGCAGGGCCAGTTCCTGGGCGATCATGCCGCCCAGCGAGTGCCCCATGACGTGCGCTTGCGCAGCGCCCGCCGCCGACAGCACGGTCCGCGCATCTTCGGCGAGGTCCTGAAGGGTGTAGGCGCCGCTGCAGATGCTGCTTTGCCCGGCATCGCGGTTATCGAAGGCGATGGTCCGGAAGTGCCGCGACAGTTCGCTGCGTACTTGCGCCCACAGGCTCCGGTCCGAAGCGGTACCGGCGATCAGCAGCAGGTCGGGGCCTTGGCCCTGGATATCGAAAACGAGTTCTATGTCGCCTCTTGAGACGCTTGGCATCGAAATGCTCTCCGTAGCGGGGAAAGGGAGGGTGATCAATTCTTTCCGGCTTTCCGTGGGGCGAACAGTCACGGAAAAGGGAACCGGGGGTTCTGCTTTCCCGATCTTCCGGGTGCAGTAAAGTAGCCCTCGCTGCGCCAGGGCCCGGTCCCAGGGGCGGAATGGCCGATTTCCTCTTCGAGGAAGCTGCTCAGGGCGAGGATCTTCTGCGGCGTCCTGATCGTCTTGCGGTAGACCACCGAGATGTGTCCGCCGGAGGGCGAGCAGGGCAGCAGGATGGGCACCAGTTCGCCGGCGAGCAGGGCGTCGGAGGCGAGAAAGGTGGGCAGGATCGCGATGCCGATGCCGGCCTTGGCGCTTTCCAGCAAGTGATGGCCGGAATCGGTGCGGATGCGCATGCGGAACGACTCCTGGCGACCGTTGTACGGCAGTTTCCAGAAACCGTTGGCTTCCCGGTTGTAGTACATCAGGCCGTCATGCAGTTGCAGGTCTTCCGGATGCCGGGGCACGCCGTGGCGTTCGAGGTAGCCGGGCTGGCGCAGATCAGGTGATGGTTGTCGGTGATGATCCGGGCGACCAGCGAGGAGTCCTCCAGGCGACCCATGCGTACCGCCAGTTCGGTCCTGCCGGCTGCGGACTGCCGTGACCGAAGTTTTCCTCAATGACCGAGAGTTTCAGGTGCGCGTCCAGGTCCTGTCGTGCCGGCGGCCGCCCGAGCTGAAGCAATGGATGGGCGGGGGCGCCACGGCGGTCTGTTCGATGCTGTCGAAGGCGAGGCCGGTGCGGCCGGGGATCGCCCGGCTGCTGATGGCGATGCTGGCTTGCCCCAGGTTCAGGGCCTTGGCGACCGATGCCGGCATTCTCTCATGGAGCTGCAGGTCGTAGACGAAGCGATCGGCCAGGAAGTCGAACAGGATCTGCAACAACTGCGCGCGCGGATAGGCCATATCCACCGCCAGGTGAACCTGCGGTTCCCAGCCCGCCTGAATATGACTAGCGGCTACCTCGATTTCGTTGGCGTGTTCGATCAGCTTGTGCGCGTGGGGTAGCAGGGCCAGCCCGCCTCGGTGAGCACGGTACGCCGTCCGGATTTGCGCAGCAGCGAAACGCCAAGCTGGCTCTGCAATCTGCTCAGGGTGTAGCTGACCGCCGACTGCGAGCGATACAGCGCATCTGCGGCCTTTTCCAGGCTGCCGTGTTCGATGACGGCATACAGGGTTCTCCACTGATCCAGAGTGGCATTGGGTGCTTTCATCTTTTCGCTGGTATTCCACCGCTCTCGATTCGGTCGTGGAATATCCCGGATTCCATTTTCCGCTCAGGCCGAAGCAACGATTTTTCCGTTGCCGCCGGTATGCACGCCGGTTCATGAAAGGTGCATGGGTTGCGGCGGATTCTATGCGCAGGTCCTGCACGGTAAGCCGCCAAACCACGAACGAGAGGTTCTGGAATGCTGAACGAGCGCCGAAGCCCGAGCGCTTCCGCGGGAGGCGCGAGGGTCGGCACGCTGGGTGGGCGCTGCGAGTCGCGGGAGGAGAGGAAGAATGTTGGCGCCGGTGCGATATGTCCTGCATGGAAGACGCGTGACGGAAAGTTCCGAATGCGATCCAGTAAGCGCTGCCGCCCAACCAAAGTTGTGTTTCTCGATGATGGCCCTGTGATAAACATCCCTGGAACTGCAAGGACGCATGCTTCCCCCGCAAGAGCGGAGGGGCGCCATCCACCCGTTTTGCACGTCTGCCATGGGGGCGGACTCTGGGGGAAACATGTCGGGGCGCTGGATTACCTGGATCGCTGTCCTGGCGATCTGCCTCATGGCCGGGGAGGCTCCCGCCGCGGGCTGGCGTTCGGCGAACGTCCGCGTCTACAGCGGCGACTACAACGGCGACGGCCAGTCGGACATCTACCTGAAGGCAGTCACGTCGGTAGTCGTGCTGGGCAGCGAGCTGGCTACGCCGATTCCACTCCTGCCGGCGTTGAAGAATGTCGTCCTGCTGCGCAACGGCGCCAGCTACAGCGCGCTCTACGATCCGCCGGCGGCGAACCTGAACGCGGTGGCCTGGACGGCGGCGCCCTACCAGAGCTTCATCGGCGACCTGAATCGCGACGGCATCCTCGACCTGATCCTGCAGCCGCACCATTCCAGCGATTCGCTGCTGATCGTCAGCGGTAACCCTTCCGCGCAGGGCGTGCTGCAGGTGGCCAGCGGTACCGGCCTGGGCACCGAGATCGGCTTCGACGCCGGCGCTCGTTTCGTCCTTGGCGATTGGCTGGGCAACGGCGGCACCAGCATTCGCATCAGCCATCCGACCCAGGGGCAGAGCACGCTGTTCATCGATGCCGGCGGACAACTGGTGGCCCGCTACCTGAGCGTGCCCACTCCGCTTCCCGGCGTGGTGCTGGGCAAGGCCGCGGAAGCCTTCACCGCGTTGAACCTGCAGGCCCCCCAGGCGGGTGTGGGGGGCGACGGTGGGGTGGACTACCGTTACCCGCTCGAACTGCCGCCGGGGATCGCCGGGCTGCAACCCGAGCTGGCGCTGGTCCGGGGGGGCGGGGACGGAGTGCTGGGCGAGGGCTGGAGCCTGGCCGGACTGTCGTCGATCCAGCGCTGTCCGGCGAGCATCGCCCAGGATGGGCAGAACCGCCAGGTCGGCCTGCTGGACTCGGATCGCCTGTGCCTGGACGGGATGCGCCTGCAGTTGCTGTCCGGCGAGTACTTCAAGCCGGGCAGCGTCTATCGCACCGAGATCGACAGCTTCGCGCGGATTCAGGCCAGCGGCAGTGGCGCCTCACTCGGCTTCGAGGTGCGCACCCGTGATGGCCGGATCCTCACCTATGGCGGAGCGGCAGCGATCAAGGCCCAGGGCGCGACGATCCCCTACCAATGGGGCATCAGTTCGGCGAAGGACCGCTTCGGCAACGGCATCGAATACCGCTACCTGGTCGCCAACAGCCTGATTCCCAGCGAAATCCTCTATTCCGGCAACCGGGTGTCCTTCGAATACGCCGGCGCCTTGCGCAGCGTGCCGCGCTATTTCGCCGGTGGCTATACCAGTGCCACCCATGTGCTGACCGCGGTCGCCGTGCGAGGGCCTGCCGCGCAGCAGTTGTTTCGTACCGAGCTTGCCTACGAGCGCACCCAGGGCGACGCCAGCAAGGTGCGCCTGAAGCAGGTACAGCGTTGCGCCTGGGGCAGCGCCGGCAAGGAATGCCTGAGTCCGGTCGCCTTCGACTATCTGGCGGGAGTTTATGGTTACACCGGGACGGCGGAGTCCGCCGGACTGGACAAGTTCGACTACGTGTTGCTCAGCCAGGCCAGCTTCGTCCCCGCCGATCTCAACGGTGACGGTCGCCAGGCCCTTATCAGCGCGACCATGGGCAGGCTGAAGGCGCTGAGTCTTGGCGGCAGTGGATTGACCGAGCGCTTGCTGTACGACACGGGCAATACGCCGCTGTTTTCCCTGACGCGCATGGACTTCAACGGCGACGGAAAGGACGAGATTCTCTTCCTGCGCATGAAAAAGGATCCGAACTCTGTCAACGCCGACATGCAGTGGATGCTGTACACCGGCAGCGGCGTGGTCGCCCTGGGCGATGCCTGGACCGCCCCGCCCGCCGGTCCCAACGGCATCGTCTATTCTCTGGCCGGCGGCTCCACCGGCTTCGCCACCTACGCGCCGCTGGTGGCGGATCTGGACCAGAACGGCTCGCTCGACCTGTTCCTGCCGATCAATGGCAACTGGGTGGCGTACCTCAACCGCTCCGGCACCAGCCCGTCCTTCGCCCGGAGTACTCTGCTCAGCGGCTTCAAGACCACCGACTACGGCTGGTTCTCCTTCTGGGGCAACGATCCCGGAGGCGGCGTACGCCTGGCCGGTGGCAAGGCCGGCAAGCTGGTGGCGGGTATATGGCGCGGTGGCAGTGGCATGGCGTCGGCGGCGATGGTCGATCTCGGCATCGACCTGGCGCGGGCATTGACTGCCGACGTCAACGGCGACGGGCAGATGGACTACCTGGTGCCCAATGCCTCCGGCAAGGTCGACCTGTTGCTGAATACCGGCGGCCCGTTGTCGAGCGGACTATTCCAGCGCCTGGGCACCGCGTTGTCGGCGACCCAACTGCTGCCGGTCTACCGGTTCCGCGCCTCGCTGCAGGACTATGCGGCCAAGGCCGTCGACTACGACGGCGACGGTCGCGAGGAAATCCTCTACCCCCGCGCTTCGGGCACTTTCGGTCTGCTCCGCTTTACCGGCAACGGCTTCGAGGAACTGGACTCCGGGGTTCCGCTGAGCCGCCGTTTGGCAACCTCGACGACGCAACTGGACAAGAGTTGCCAGGATGCCCTGGCGGTCTGGAAGCGGATCATGGACACCGCGCCGGATGCCGCCGGGCGCGAGTCGGCGAGTTGGCTGTACTACCAGACCGCCGCCAACTGCGGCTTCAGCCCGGAAGGCCTGCTGGTCGACCCCTACGAGATGTTCGTCGCGGACGTCAACGGCGACGGTTTCCAGGATGTGCTGGTCGGCGGCAGCCTGGTCGTCGAGCCGCTCAGGCGCAGCATCCGTTGGCGGGCGTTCCTGCACAACCGACGCTCGCCGGAACTGCTCAGTCGGATCGACGCCGGCAGCGGCAACAGCCTCGGCATCGAATACGCCCGGCTCAACGATCCCGCCGTGCATACGCCGCAGGTCAGCGCCTTCCCCCAGGTTTCGCTGAATATTCCCAGACCGGTGGTCAGCCGCCTGCGGGTCGCTGACGGTATCGGCGGCACGCGCGACTACCAGTATCTCTATCAGGGGGCGCGACTGGACCTGCTCGGCCGCGGCTTCCTCGGTTTCCGCCAGATGGAGGTTCGCGACCTGGCACGCGGGCGCACCCAGGTGAAGGTGTTGCGCCAGGACTTCCCCTTCGTCGGGCGCCTGGACAAAGAGGAAACCAGCCTCGCCGGAAAACTCGTGGCGCGTCAGCAGAACCAGTGGAAGTCCGCCGCGACCATCGCCGGCAAGTCTTTCTTCGTCTACCCGGCCCAGTCCAACGAGGAACGCTTCGACCAGGGCGCGCCGGTCAGCGCCACGCGGCGCAAGGTGGTGATGGACGAAAGCTACGGCAATCCCACCCAGGTAACCGAGGAAACCGCCGCCAGCCTGGCCGGTGGGGCCTTGCACAGCCGGGTGGTGCAACGCCAGTACAGCAATGACGGCGCCTTCTGGCTGATCGGCTTCGTCACCCGCGAGACCGAAAGCACCAGCGGCGACGGCGACAGCAAGTCGCGGGTGCAGGCGCGCAGCGCGAAACCGGGAACCCTGGCGCCGGCCAGTGAAACGTCCTTCAGTGGCGCACCGGGCGCGGAGATCACCCGTCAATACAGCTACGATGGCAACGGCCGGATCGTCCGGATTACCACCAGCGGCGCCGGACTGGCTGCGCGCAGCGAACAGTTCGGCGCCTACCAGGGGCCCTGGCCGGGCACTCGGTCCAATGCCCTCGGCCATGTCGAGCGCTTCGCCTACGAGGCGGCCCGCGGCCAACCGACCAGCAAGGTCGACGCCAACGGCCTGGCCGAGAGTTATCTCTACGACGCCTTCGGCCGGGAAACCCTGCGCCGCTTCGCCGACGGTAGCCTGCTCGCCACCGACTATCTGGTTTGCGGCAGCCGGGCGATCTGTGCCAGCGGCGCCAAGGTAGCCGTGCGCACGCGTACCGTCAGGGGCAGCCAGCAGGGCGCGGCGGAACGCTGGCAGTACCTGGATGGCTTCGGTCGGGTCCTGCGCGACCGTCGCCAGGCCTTCGACGGTCGTTGGATCAATGTCGACAACAGTTACGACGCGCTGGGCCGGCAGCGTTCGACTACCGAGCCTTACATCGAGGCGGCGACCGTCCTGCAGACCACCTGGGACGCCCAGGACCGGCCGCTGACCCGGCAGTTGCCCAGCGGTGCGCGGATCAGCTACAGCTACGGCGCTCGCGCCGCCGGTGGCAGTTGGAAGCAATATAGCCTCGGCTACGACGGAAGGAGCCTGACCGAGCGCCGCGAATACGATGCGCGCAGCAAGTTGGTGCTCAGTACCAATGCCCTGGGCAGCGCCGGCCAGGTGTCCGTTCGCTACCGCTACGACGCCGACGGCAACCTGGCCTGGACCCAGGTCGCCGGCGACAGCCGCAGCGAGATCCGCATGAGCTACGACGCGGCGGGCCGTCGCACCGGCCTTTTCGACCCGAACAGCGGCCAGGAAAGCGTGCAGTACGATGCCCTGGGTCAGGCCCTGGTGCGTACCGCCAGCGACGGCAGTCGCACCGAGCGCAAGTACGACCTGCTCGGCCGGGTGCTCGAGCAGACCGACCGCCTGGGCGGCCAGGCCAGCATTTCGCGCTGGCAGTACGACACGGGAACGAAAAGCCTGGGCAAGCTGGTCGGCGTGGCCGGGCCGGGCTATCGCCAGGCGCTGCTCTACGACGATCTCGCGCGGTTGAAGGCGAGAGGCTGGGATATCGAAGTCGACGGTGTCACCCGCAGCTACCAGGAGTCGTATGGCTACGACGGCTTCAGCCGCCTGGCGAGCACCACCCTGGCCAACGGCCAGGTGCTGCGCCATCTCTACAATGGATACGGCTTCGCCGCTGGGGAGCAGGACGGCGCCGGGACGACGCTGCGGCAGATCCAGGCTCGCGACGCCCGCGACCAGATCGTTCGCGAAAGCTACGGCAACGGTGTGCTAAGCCAGCGCGACTACCAGCCCGCCACCGGCTGGTTGACGCGCATCCAGGCGAGCAAGGGCGGCAGTGTCCTGCAGAGCCTGAGCTACCGCTACGATGGCCTCGGCAACCTGCTGGAGCGCAGCGATGCCCGCGGCTACAGCGAAGTGCTGAGCTACGATGACCTCAATCGACTGTTGCGCAGCGCGCGGACCCTGGATGGCACACAGGTGGTCCAGGACTTTACCTACGACGCCCTGGGCAACCTGACCGGCAAGAGCGGTGTCGGCGCCTATCGCTACGGCAGCTATTCGAGCGCCGAGCAGCAGCTCTGCGCTGGTCGCGGCGGGGTGGCCCAGCCCGGACCGCACGCCGTGCGCGGCACCAGCGCCGGGACGTATTGCTATGACGCTCGCGGCAACCAGCTCAGCGGGCCGGGGCGACAAGTCAAGTACGCATCGTTCGATAAACCCGTGGAAATTTCCGCCGGTTCCAGCCTCAGCCGCTTCTCCTACGATCCCGAGCGCAAGCGCTACCTGCAGACGGTGGATGAGCGCACCTCTGTCTACCTGGACGAGGGGCGTTTCGAGGAGGTCAACGACGGCGGGCGCAGTTGGCAGGACGCCTACGTCGGCGACTACCTGATTCTGCGCAAGGAAGGGGGCGCCGTCAAAAAGCTCTACCTGCTGCGCGATGCGCTCGGCTCGGTGGAAATCCTGCTCGACGCCAACGGTGCCGTCAGCGAACGCCAGTCTTTCGCCGCGTTCGGCGAACACCGTGGCGCCGACTGGAAGGACAACGGCAACCAACCCACCGCCACCTCCACCCGGCGTGGCTTCACCGGCCACGAGCACTTGGAGGCGTCCGGGCTCGTCCATATGAACGGGCGGGTCTATGACCCGGTGATCGGGCGGTTCCTCAGCGCCGATATCGTCTATCAGGATACGGCCAATGCACAGGCCTACAACCGGTATTCTTATGGTTGGAACAATCCATTCGCCAGTGTAGACCCGACGGGGTATGCGTTGGAGGACATTTCAACGGGAGGATATTGGTACTCGCCAATTATAGATGATAGTTGGTTGTTGCTGGGTAATGCTTGGAAGCTAAATCTTCCTGAAAGTGGCTTTGATTTTGGCTTGGGAACTTTCAAGGGATTCATGTCAGCTGCCCAAGCGACATCATGGTTGAACCCTTTGGTTGGTGGCTTTCAGTACTATGCAAATAATACCCTGTCTCGGAAAATTTCTGGGGTTGGGTATGATGACCTTCTTGCATATAAAAGTCTGGATCAGCGAGCCGGTGCGGGGCTGTTTGATATAGGAAGTTTTATATTTTCCTCAGGTTTTTCTGCAGTCAAGAGCTTTAATCTTGCAGGTAGGGTGACGAAGGTTGTAGAGAGTGAGAGTGTATATTTATATAGGGCGGTTGGGCCTGAGGAGTTTTATAGCATAATGGATTCTGGAAAGTTCTCTCTTAGATATGAGGGGAACGAGATGAAGCAGTTTGGTATGAACCTAAATGAGGTTTTAACTTATGCGAATACTAACTTTGACTATTCGGCAGTGGTTAAGGCTGTTGTGGATAAGTCTGCTCTTAAAGGGTTCGAGGTAAGTCATGGGCAGATTGATCCATTTATTTTCAAGAGCGGGGTAGTAACCGTTAAAGAGGGGGGTATGGAGTTGCTCAATAGAAGTGTAAGATCAATTCATCATGAGTTTTAGGTGCTTTATGAAGCGATACGATGTGTTGGCGTTGATCGAACTGTCTGTTGAAGTTCCTATGCCTAAGGTTAAAGGGGTTGTGAGTGGGTATTCTCCTCATCATAAATTTCATCAGGTGGAGTATCTTGTTAGCGGGGTTCACACCTACCCTGATGATAAGGTTCTCTATCCTGGGAAGACTGTTATGGCGAAAATAAAGTTTGCTAGTTGGGAGTTCTTCGGTAGCGAAATAAGGATTGGGGATGTTTTTGAGATTAGGGAGTTGGACCGTGTTGTAGGAAAGGGGGTGGTTAAAGAAATATTTTGACTGTCTCTCGGGTGAGAGTTTCTGGGGAGGTTATATGAGGCAGAAGGTAGCTATATTTCTGTTGCTGGTGCTCGTATCAGCTTCAGCCCACGCCATCGACAAGAAAGTCAACAACGTCACCATCATGCGTGTGGGCTTCATGGTGGACGCGAATTCTCCGGGTGGAGGCTGGGGCTTCATCGTCAGCAAGCCGGGAGCGGCGGATTGCGGCTTTGGCCTGATGCGCCTGCCGCCGATGAATACCGATGCCGGCAAGGCCATGCTGTCGCTGATGCTGAGCGCCCAGGCCACACAGAACAAACTGCCGGAGATCGCCTATTCGGCCAGCGCCACGGTGAACGCGGTATGCCAGATCACTTCGGCGCAGATAGACAGCGGCGCCTGAGGGGAGAAAGGTACGAGGCCGCAGCCCCGTACCTTGGCGAGAGTGTTTAGAGCGCGGCGATCTTCTGCCGTTGCTCGGCCAGCTTGGCCAGGGCCTGTTCGGCCTCGGCGAGCTTGGCGCGTTCCTTCTCGATCACGTCGGCCGGGGCCTTGGCGACGAAGCCTTCGTTGGACAGCTTGCCGCCGACGCGCTTGACCTCGCCTTCCAGACGCTGGATCTCCTTGTCCAGGCGCCCCAGTTCGGCGCTCTTGTCGATCAGGCCGGCCATCGGCACCAATACTTCCATGTCGCCGACCAGGGCGGTGGCGGACATCGGCGCTTCCTCGCCGGCTTCCAGCACGCGGATGCTTTCCAGCTTGGCCAGTTTCATCAGCAGCGGCTCGTTGTCGGCCAGGCGGCGGTGGTCGCTGGGCGAGGCGTTCCTGAGGATGATGTCGATGCGCTTGGCCATGGAGATGTTCATCTCGCCGCGGATCTGCCGTACGCCGAGCATCAGCGCCTTGACCCACTCGATGTCGCCTTCGGCGGCGGCGTCGATCCTGCCTTCGTCGGCCACCGGCCAGGGTTGCAGCATCAGGGTCGGACCTTCCTTGCCGGCCTGGCCCTTGATGCGCTGCCAGATTTCCTCGGTGATGAACGGCATGAACGGGTGCGCCAGGCGCAGGGCCGTCTCCAGCACGCGGATCAGGGTGCGACGAGTGCCGCGCTGGCGCTCGATGGGGGCGTTCTCGTCCCACAGCACCGGCTTGACCAGCTCCAGGTACCAGGCGCAGTACTCGTCCCAGATGAACTCATAGAGGGCCTGGGCGGCCAGGTCGAAGCGGAAGGCGTCGAGCTGGCGGGTGACTTCCTGCTCGGTGCGCTGCAACTGGGAGATGATCCAGCGGTCGACCGAGGACA
This sequence comes from Pseudomonas sp. HMSC066A08, assembly GCF_001813025.1. NCBI lineage: Bacteria > Pseudomonadati > Pseudomonadota > Gammaproteobacteria > Pseudomonadales > Pseudomonadaceae > Pseudomonas > Pseudomonas sp. HMSC066A08. The sequence continues at coordinate 731,055 of NZ_KV811348.1, read as the reverse complement.
GCTCGACCGGCTCGCCGTTGACCCCGGTGTCCTGGCCATCGGTGTTCTCGATGACGAAGTTGGCGGCGTTCCAGATCTTGTTGCAGAAGTTGCGGAAGCCTTCGACGCGGCCCATGTCGAACTTGATGTCGCGGCCGGTGGAGGCCAGCGAGCAGAAGGTGAAGCGCAGGGCGTCGGTGCCGTAGCTGGCGATGCCTTCGGGGAATTCGGCGCGGGTCTGCTTGGCGATCTTCTCCGCCAGCTTCGGCTGCATCATGCCGCTGGTGCGCTTTTGCAGCAGGGTATCGAGGTCGATGCCGTCGACGATGTCCAGCGGGTCGAGCACGTTGCCCTTGGACTTGGACATCTTCTGGCCCTGGCCGTCGCGCACCAGGCCGTGGACATAGACGGTCTTGAACGGGATCTGCGGGGTGCCGTCGGGGTTCTTCACCAGGTGCATGGTGAGCATGATCATCCGCGCGACCCAGAAGAAGATGATGTCGAAGCCGGTGACCAGTACGTCGGTGGGGTGGAAGGTCTTGAGGAACTCGGTCTGCTGCGGCCAGCCGAGGGTGGAGAAGGTCCACAGGCCGGAGCTGAACCAGGTGTCGAGAACGTCTTCGTCCTGACGCAACTCGACCTCGTTGCCGAGCTTGTGCTTGGTGCGCACCTCGACCTCGTCGCGGCCGACGTAGACGTTGCCGGCCTCGTCGTACCAGGCCGGGATGCGGTGGCCCCACCAGAGCTGGCGGCTGATGCACCAGTCCTGGATGTCGCGCATCCAGGAGAAGTACATGTTCTCGTACTGCTTGGGCACGAACTGGATACGGCCGTCTTCCACGGCGGCGATGGCGTCTTCGGCCAGCGGCTTGGTGCTGACGTACCACTGGTCGGTCAGCCAGGGCTCGATGACGGTGCCGGAGCGGTCGCCCTTCGGTACTTTCAGCGCGTGGTCGTCGACCTTCTCGAGCAAGCCCATGGCCTCGAACTCGGCGACGATGGCCTTGCGCGCGGCGAAGCGGTCCATGCCGGCGTAGCTCTGCGGCAGGCTGGGGTCGAGGTTCGGATTGACGCTGCCGTCGAGGTGGAACACCTGGGCCTGGGCCAGCACCGCGGCGTTCTTGTCGAAGATGTTGATCAGCGGCAGGTCGTGGCGCTTGCCCACTTCGTAGTCGTTGAAGTCGTGGGCCGGGGTGATCTTCACGCAGCCGGTGCCGAATTCGCGGTCGACGTACTCGTCGGCGATGATCGGGATGTGCCGGCCGACGATCGGCAGTTCGGCGAACTGGCCGATCAGCCTGGCGTAGCGTTCGTCTTCCGGGTGCACCGCGACCGCGGCGTCGCCCAGCAGGGTTTCCGGACGGGTGGTGGCGACCACCAGGTAATCCAGGCCTTCGCTGGTCTTCGCGCCGTTCACCAGCGGGTAGCGCAGGTGCCAGAGGTGGCCCTTCTCGTCGTGGTTTTCCACTTCCAGGTCGGAAATCGCGGTGTGCAGCTTGGTGTCCCAGTTCACCAGGCGCTTGCCGCGGTAGATCAGGCCGTCTTCATGCAGGCGCACGAAGGCTTCCTTGACCGCTTCGGAGAGGCCGTCGTCCATGGTGAAGCGCTCGCGCGACCAGTCCACCGAGGAACCCAGGCGACGAATCTGCCGGGTGATGTTGCCGCCGGACTGTTCCTTCCATTCCCAGACCTTCTCCAAGAACTTCTCCCGGCCGAGGTCGTGGCGGCTCACGCCCTGGGCGCCGAGCTGGCGCTCCACCACCATCTGGGTGGCGATGCCTGCGTGATCGGTGCCCGGCTGCCACAGGGTGTTGCGGCCCTGCATGCGGCGGTAGCGGATCAGCGCGTCCATGATCGCGTTGTTGAAGCCATGGCCCATGTGCAGGCTGCCGGTCACGTTCGGCGGCGGGATCATGATGGTATAGGGCTGGCCTTCGCCGCTCGGAGCGAAGTAGTCGTTGGACTCCCAGGTCTCGTACCAGGAAGTCTCGATGGCGTGCGGCTGGTAAGTCTTGTCCATGCGAAAGGGGACCAAAGCTGAATATGGCTGGGGAAAATGCGAAGAAAGTCCGGGAGTATAGCGGGGATGGCGGCCCGGGGGTAAGGCCGCGGGCCGCGGCGGACGCCCGCCGCGTCCGGATCAGCCGTTGCGTTGGCCGAGCAGGCGACCCAGGCGGGCTTGCAGGCGGCGGCGCAGTTCGGCTTCGATCTGCGGGGCGAAGTCGTCGATGACTTCCTGCAGGATCAGTTCGGCGGAGGCTCGCAACTCGTCGTCCAGGCGCTCCTGTTCGGCGGGCGCGAGCCTCTCCGTGATGGATGCCGCGGCCTGCGGCTCTGGCGCGCGCGGGGCGGTACCGGGGGAGACGACGTCGGAGAGCAGGGGAATGTTGTCCGGCTCGAAGGATTCGGTCAGCAAGGGCGGCTCGTTGCGTTCGTAGAGCAGGTCGTGGATCGACTCCAGATCATCGAGCAACTGCTCCGGGGGTTGTGTCGGTTTGTGGCTGTCCATGGTCGTGCACTTCAGATACGCGGCAGGCGATGGTCCTGTAGAGGATAGCCCTGCTCCCGGTAGAAGCGGAATTTATCCCGTGCCGCCTGGCGGATCGCCGGCTCCTCGACCACCAGTTCGGCCACCCGCGAAAAGTTCGGGACGAAGCCGGGGGCCTCGAGGGTCAGGTTGATCAGCAGGTCGCTGTGGTTCCCCGGGGCTTCGCCCAGGCCCAGGGCGACGGGCGCCTCGGCGTCTTCCTCGGCCAGGCTGTGAGGAATGAAGGCCTCGCCGCGAAAGCTCCACAGGCGGCCGTCCAACTCGCTGCGCTGCGCCTCGTCGGCGCAATGCAGGTAGACCCGCATGCCTTGCCGCCAGGCCTTCTCGGCCAGGCGGCAGGCGACCTGCAGGCGCGCCGACGGATCGGCGCTGGGGATCACATAGAAATCGACCCGGGTCACTTGGCCCGTTCCAGCAGGTACTGGGTCAACAGCGGAACCGGGCGGCCGGTGGCGCCTTTGTCCTTGCCGCCGCTGATCCAGGCGGTGCCGGCGATGTCCAGGTGCGCCCAGTGGTATTTCTTGGCGAAGCGCGAGAGGAAGCAGCCGGCGGTGATGGTGCCGGCCTTCGGCCCGCCGATGTTGGCGATGTCGGCGAACGGGCTGTCCAGCTGTTCCTGGTATTCGTCGAACAGCGGCAATTGCCAGGCGCGGTCGTCGGCGAACTCGCCGGCCTTGAGCAGTTGCCTGACCAGCGCTTCGTTGTTGCCCATAAGGCCCGAGGTGTTGCTGCCCAGGGCGACGATGCAGGCGCCGGTGAGGGTGGCGATGTCGATCACCGACTGCGGCTTGAAGCGCTCGGCATAGGTCAGTGCGTCGCATAGCACCAGGCGCCCTTCGGCGTCGGTGTTGAGGATCTCGACGGTCTGCCCGCTCATGGTGGTGACGATGTCGCCCGGACGGGTGGCTCCGCCGCTGGGCATGTTCTCGGCGCAGGCGAGCAGGCCGACCAGGTTGATCGGCAACTGCAGTTCGAGCACCGCGCGGAAGGTGCCGAAGACGCTGGCGGCGCCGCACATGTCGAACTTCATCTCGTCCATGCCCAGGCCCGGCTTGAGGCTGATGCCGCCGGTGTCGAAGGTGATGCCCTTGCCGACCAGCACGTGTGGGGCCTGGTCCTTCTTCGCGCCGTTGTATTGCAGGACGATCAGCCGTGGCGGCTGGTCGCTGCCCTGGGCGACGGCGAGGAACGAGCCCATTCCCAGCTCGCGCAGTTTCTTCTCGTCGAGGACCTCGACCTTCAGGCCCTTGAACTCCTTGGCCAGGCCCTTGGCCTGCTCGCCGAGGAACGTCGGATGGCAGACGTTCGGCGGCAGGTTGCCGAGGTCGCGGGTCAGGGCCATGCCATTGGCGATGGCCTGGGCTTCCCTGCTGCCCTGCTCGACGGCGGCGCTGTCGGCCTTGTCGGCGAGCAGGGTCAGCTTCTTCAGTTTCAGCGGCTCGGCTTTCTGGCTCTTGTAGCGATCGAACACGTACAGGCCATCGGCCAGGGTTTCCACCAGCAGACGCGCCTTCGCATGGGCATCGCGGCCTTTCACCGCGAGATCGCCGAGGGCCAGCGCGGCGTCGGCGCCGGCCAGGCCCTTGAGGGTCGACAGCACGGCGGAGGCCAGCTTGCGGTACTGGCGGTCGCCCAGTTCGCGCTCCTTGCCGGCGCCGACCAGCAGCACGCGCTCGGCCTTGAGATTGGGCAGGCTCTGCAGGAGCAGGGTCTGGCCGACCTTGCCGGCCAGGTCGCCACGCTTGAGCACTGCGCTGATGGCGCCGCCGGTGGCGTCGTCGACCGCCTTGGCGCTGGCGCCGAGCTTGCGGCCTTCGCCTACGGCGAGCACCAGGGTGGCGGTTTTCAGGGTTTCCGGGCGTACGCTTTTAACAAGGAATTCCATGGAAGAGGTCCCCAATACAGACAGTCGGGATGGCGCAAGGGGCGGCATCCGTTAGCGGTAAGCGATTGTTCCGAGCACGATTCGTCCCGAGGACTGACGGTCGCCGCCGGGGCGGTGACGCAGGCAGCGACAGCTTAGTCGTTGCGGCGGGGGTCGTTCCATGCCGAGGATGGCAACCGAGGTTCTACAGCGCCGGAGCCGGGTTGGCGGTGCCTCCCGGCCGTTGCCGCACATGGTCGCACAACTGCGGCGTGTCTGGCACGACTGTGTACGCATGGGAACCCGCGGCCATGCCGCGTCCCTATAATGAACGTTTCGTTCCGCAGGAGTCGCACCGTGCCCGCCAGCAAACCAGTCGCGGATCCCGCCAGGAGTACCGATCCGCGCGATTACCAGCGAGTCGGCCGGCCGCTCGGGGTCATGGCCAAGACCTTCCCGGCGGGTTTCGTGGTCGCCGAGCACCGGCACGAGCGGGCGCAGTTGATCCATGCCCTGTCGGGCGTGATCGAACTGCATGTCGGTCGCACGCTGTGGCTGGTCCCGCCGCAGCGCGCGGTATGGATGCCGGCGGGGATGGCGCACGCGATGCTGGCGCGCGGCGAGGTCCGCTTGCACACCGTCTATGTCCGGCCGCAGTCCTGCCCGCCGGAATTCCCCCGGGGGCCGCGCGGAGTGATGGTCAGCCCATTGTTGCGCGAGTTGATCGTGCGCGCCGCCGGCCTGCCGTTGTTGTACGACGAGCGCGGCCGGGAGGGGCGGTTGATGGCGGTGCTGCTGGACGAACTGGAGTGGTCGCGGGAACAGCCCCTGGCCTTGCCCGACCCCGCGGACCGACGCCTGGGAAGAATCTGCCAGGCGCTGCTGGAGAACCCCGCCGACCCTCGCGGGCTGGAGGAGTGGGCGCGCTGCGTGGGGGCGTCCTCGCGGACCCTGGCACGGCTGTTTCTCTCCGAACTGGGAGTGACCTTCGTCCATTGGCGCCACCAGGTGCGCCTGGCCGCCGCGCTGCCACGCCTGGCGGCCGGCGAAGCGGTGGCGCGGATCGCCGTGGATCTCGGCTACCAGACGCCCAGTGCATTCAGTGCCATGTTCCGACGCCTGACCGGGAGCACGCCGAGCCGCTACTTCGCCTTGTCCGATTCGGCGTAGCCTTCGTCCGTTGGCGGACGGCGCCGACGCGGCAGGACTCCTATGCTGGGCCCGTTTCCAGACGACTGCCCCGGGAGGCAAGCATGCAACGACTGAACGTGGAATTCCGCTCCGAGGGTGTCGCCCTGCGCGGCTGGCTGTATTTGCCGGAGGCGCGTGCCGAGCGGCCGGCGATCGTCATGACGCACGGTTTTTCCGGGGTGAAGGAGCAGTACCTGGACCGTTACGCCGAGGTATTCGCCGCAGCCGGCTTCGTCGTGCTCCTCTACGATCACCCGAACTTCGGCGACAGCGACGGCGAACCGCGCCAGGAAATCGATCCGGTGATGCAGCGCCGCGGCTATCGCGACGCGATCACCTGGTTGGGTGCCCAGGCCCGGGTCGACGCCAGCCGCATCGGCATCTGGGGAACCAGCTACAGCGGCGGACATGTGCTGGAGGTGGCCGCACTGGATCGGCGGGTGAAATGCGTGGTGGCGCAGGTGCCGACCGTCAGCGGCCATGCCTCGGCGTTGCGCCGGACCCGCGCCGAGCAGTTGCCGGCATTGCTGGCAAGCTTCGACGCGGACCGCCAGCGGCGTTTCGAGGGCTTGCCGCCGGCGCTGTTGCCGGCGGTCGCCGCGAGCCCCGACGAGCCTTGCGCGATGGCCGGCGCGGACGCCCACCGGTTCTTCACCGACAGCGCGGCGCTGGCGCCGAACTGGTGCAACCGGGTGACCCTGCGTAGCGCCGAGCTGGCGCGAGAGAACGAGCCGGGCATTCACATTGGGCGGATCAGCCCCACGCCGCTGCTGATGATCGTTGCCGACCGGGACCTGCTTACGCCCACGGACCTTTGCCTGGAGGCCTACCAGCGGGCATTGCCGCCCAAGCGGCTGCTGATGCTCGCCGGCGGCCATTTCACGCCGTACATCGAGCATTTCGACGCCACCAGCCAGGCCGCGGCAGACTGGTTCGTCCGTCATCTCGGAGAGCGAGGCGAGCAGCCAGCGACAGTCGTTGAATAAATCGGCAAGCGCTGAACGAGCGTTCGCCTCGACGGTCTATCGGGCTCTTGGTTCGGCCTGCGCAGTGACAGGCCCGCCGAATCGCAGGATAATGCCGGCTATTTTCTCCGCGCCATGCCGCCATGGCCGGAAACGCGTGATGACGGGGCCGACGGGCCCCGTCAGAGCCTGGCAACCCAGGAGTGTCCGGATTGATCGTTTTCCGTTATTTGTCCCGTGAAGTGCTGGTCACCATGAGCGCCGTCAGCGCCGTGCTGCTGGTGATCATCATGAGTGGCCGTTTCATCAAGTATCTGGCGCAAGCGGCGCAGGGGTTGCTCGACCCCGGTTCGCTGTTCCTGATCATGGCGTTCCGGATTCCCGGCTTCCTGCAGCTGATCCTGCCGCTTGGCCTGTTCCTCGGCATCTTGCTGGCCTACGGGCGGCTCTACCTGGAAAGCGAGATGACCGTGCTCTCGGCGACCGGCATGAGCCAGAAGCGCCTGCTCGGCTACACCATGGCGCCGGCGCTGCTGGTGGCGATCCTGGTGGCCTGGCTGAGCCTGTTCCTGGCGCCCCAGGGCATCAACCAGTTCGCCCTGCTGCTGAACAAGCAGGATACCCTGACCGAGTTCGACACCCTGGTCCCGGGGCGTTTCCAGGCGATGCGCGACGGAACCCGGGTGACCTATACCGAGGAACTGTCGAAGGATCGCGGCGAACTGGCCGGCATCTTCATCTCGCAGAAGGACCTCAACAGCAGCAACCAGGAACGCGGCATCTCCATCCTGGTGGCGGAGAAGGGCACCCAGAGCATCCAGGCGGATGGCAGCCGCTACCTGATCCTGCACAACGGCTACCGCTACGACGGTAATCCCGGGCAGGCCAACTACCGGGCGATCCAGTACGACACCTATGGCGTGATGCTGCCCAAGCCCGAGGCCAGCAGCGAGGTGAGCGAGCGTGACGCGGTGCCCACCGCCGACCTGTTCGGCAGCCAGAACCCACGCTACCAGGCCGAATTGCAGTGGCGCCTGTCGACACCGCTGCTGGTGTTCGTGGTGACCCTGCTGGCGGTGCCGCTGTCGCGGGTCAACCCACGCCAGGGGCGCTTCCTCAAGCTGCTGCCGGCCATCCTTCTTTATATGGGCTACCTGGCCCTGCTGATCGCTGTCCGTGGCCAGCTGGACAAAGGCAAGATCCCCATGGCCATCGGCCTGTGGTGGGTCCACGGGCTATTCCTGGCGATCGGTCTTCTTCTGTTCTATTGGGAACCCTTGCGCCTGAAGCTGGCGTCCTCCCGTGCCGGTCGCGAGGTGGCGCATGGTTAAGCTCGATCGTTACATCGGTGTCACCGTCTTCGTCGCGATCCTCGCGGTGCTCGGGGTGATCCTCGGCCTGGCGCTGCTGTTCGCCTTCATCGACGAACTCAACGACATCAGCGCCAGCTACGGCATCGGCGACGCCCTGCGCTTCATCTTCCTCACCGCGCCACGGCGCGCCTACGACATGCTGCCGATGGCGGCGCTGATCGGCTGCCTGGTCGGCCTCGGCACCCTGGCCAGCAACAGCGAACTGACCATCATGCGCGCGGCCGGGGTATCCCTGTCGCGGATCGTCTGGGCGGTGATGAAACCGATGCTGGTGCTGATGCTGGCCGGCATCCTGGTTGGCGAATACGTCGCGCCCTGGACCGAGAACATCGCCCAGAGCGGCCGCGCCCTGGCCCAGGGCGGAGGCGATTCGCAAAGCTCCAAGCGCGGTCTGTGGCATCGCCAGGGGCGCGAGTACATCCACATCAACGCGGTGCAGCCCAATGGCGTGCTGTACGGCGTGACCCGCTACCGCTTCGACGAGCAGCGTGGCCTGGAATCGGCCAGTTTCGCCAAGCGCGCACGCTTCGAGACCGATCACTGGCAACTGGAAGAGGTCACCACCACCTTGCTGCATCCGAGGGAAAAGCGCTCCGAGGTGGTCAAGCTACCGACCGAACGCTGGGATGCCCAGCTCAGCCCGCAACTGCTGAACACTGTGGTGATGGAGCCCGAGGCGCTGTCTATCAGCGGTCTATGGCAGTACATCCACTATCTCGCCGACCAGGGCCTGAACAACAACCGCTACTGGCTGGCGTTCTGGACCAAGGTCCTGCAACCGCTGGTGACCGCAGCGCTGGTGCTGATGGCGATTTCCTTCATCTTCGGTCCGTTGCGCTCGGTGACCCTGGGCCAGCGGATCTTCACCGGCGTGCTGGTGGGCTTCGTCTTCCGCATCGCCCAGGACCTGCTCGGTCCCTCCAGCCTGGTGTTCGACTTCCCACCGCTGCTGGCGGTGGTGATCCCCGCCTCGATCTGCGCACTGGCGGGTGTCTGGCTGCTCCGCCGGGCGGGCTGACAGGCCCGCCAGGCCGGGTATGAAAAAAGGCCACCTTCGGGTGGCCTTTGTATTTCCTTTTCGCGTCGGGCGGGGATCCAGCGGCCTGGTCGCCGGCGCGACGAAGGCGGAAACAGCGCGTTCTGCGGACCTGTTTCGCTCACTTCTTGTGAGTATTCTTCGGCAGCCTGACCACCTGGCTCTCCGAATAGCGGTCGTGCCAGGTACGCTTGTCCTTGTCCCAGAGCATCCAGAGGAAGCCGAGGCCGAGGCACAGCCAGGAGGCGATGGCGATCATGAAGCGCAGCAGCGCCTGGAGCAGGCTGATGGCGCTGCCGTCGCGGTTCTGCACGCGCAGGCCCCAGACCTGCATGCCCAGGGTCTGGCCGTTGTGGGTCCAGAACTTGGCGAAGAAGCCGAACAGGGCGAACACCAGCAGGGTCGAGAGCAGCGGGTCGCCGATCAGCGCGCCGCGGTCGGCCAGTTCGCGCAGGTGGTCGCTGCCGTAGATCAGTCGAAGGATGCCTTGCTGGTAGACCAGGGTGACCACCATCATCAGCGCCACGCAGAGCAGAAAGTCGTAGAACATCGCCGCCAGGCGGCGGACCAGACCGGCAGGGGCATAGTCGCCCTGGGGAGAAAGCATGTGTTTCGGCATCGGCGTGTTCCGTGCGGGGCAAAGCCGGGGATTATACGTCCATCCGCAGCTTGCGCCGCCCACCCGGGCAACGCTTTTCCCCGGCTGTTCTAGTCTTTGCGCAGACCCCAATCATTACGAGTCTTTTCTATGCCGATTCCGGTGAAGCGAGCCAGGAGAAAGGCGCTCCGGCTGTCGTTGTCCGTGCTGGTCGGGGTGATGCCGATCGTCCTGGGGCTGCTCATCCTCTACTGGCAGGCCGAGCGAAGCCTCCAGGAGACGTCGGAGCAGGCAGCCGGGAATGCGGTGCGGCAGTTCGAGCGAATGCTCGACAACGCCGCGCTCGCCGCGCGCAAGGTCATGCCGGTGGCGGGGCGCCCCTGCCACGAGGCGGAACTGGCTCTGCGCGAGCAGGTGGCGACCATGCCGTTCGTACGCTCGGTCAACCTGACCCGCGACAATACGATCTATTGCACCTCGTTGTTTGGCGGCTTCGACGAGCCGGTGCGGATCGAGAACTATGTCGACGGACGCCTCTGGCTGATGCCCGGCAACCAGGTCACGCCCGACGCCGCGCTGCTGGTCCTGCGCGATTCGGACGATCGGCGCGGGGTAGTCTCGGCGATCGATGGGCGCTACCTCAGCTATGTGCTGGACCTGGTCGACCGGCATAGTCGCCAGGTACTGGTGGTCGGCCGCAACTGGCTGGATGCCGAAGGACGCACCCACAGCGATGCGCCGCCTGTCTACGAGGTTGCCGCCGAGGAACTCGCTTCGCAGCGTTATCCGTTGCGTGTGCTGTCGGGCTTCCCCGAGGGTGAGGAGTGGCGATCGATCCGCTCGCAGAACCCGGCGATGTTCGGCCTGCTACTGTTCTTCGGGCTGCTGGCCGGCACTCTTTGCTACTGGCTATCCAGGCGGGTCGTCTCGCCCAGCAGCGAACTGCGCCGGGCCCTGGAGGCCAACGAGTTCATTCCCTACTACCAGCCGCTGAGTCCCGGCCAGGGCGGAAGCTGGATCGGCGTCGAGGTGCTCATGCGCTGGCGTCATCCGCGCGAGGGACTGATCCGGCCCGACCTGTTCATACCCTTCGCCGAGCGCTCGGGACTGATCGTACCGATGACGCGCGCGCTGATGCGCCAGGTCGCGGAAGACCTGGGCGGGCATGCCGGGAAGCTGGAGCCGGGCTTCCACATCGGTTTCAACATCAGCGCCACCCATTGCCACGAACTGGCGCTGGTGGACGACTGCCGCGAGCTGTTGGCGGCGTTTCCGCCCGGGCACATCACCCTGGTCCTGGAGCTGACCGAGCGCGAGCTGATCGAGTCGAGCGAAGTCACCGACCGCCTGTTCGACGAGCTGCATGCCCTGGGAGTGAAGATCGCCATCGACGATTTCGGCACCGGACATTCCAGCCTGGCCTACCTGCGCAAGTTCCAGGTGGACTGCCTGAAGATCGACCAGAGCTTCGTCGCCCGCATCGGCATCGATACCCTCTCCGGGCATATTCTCGACAGCATCGTCGAGCTGTCCGCCAAGCTCGACCTGGATATCGTCGCCGAAGGCGTGGAGACTCCCGAGCAGCGCGACTACCTGGCCGCCCGCGGGGTGGATTACCTGCAGGGTTACCTGATCGGCCGGCCGATGCCGCTGGAGAGTCTGCTTTCCAGCCTGACCGTGCAGGAAAAGCAGGAGGCTTCCGTCGTCGCATTGCCGACGGATCGAGGCTAGCGGCTGAAAGTCCCGCGCGAGGGGCAAGCTGCCAGCTTATTCGTCACGGATGAGCAAAAGACCCCAGACCGAACAGATGCAAACCGCCCCTGGCGCGACAAGAAGCCCGCATCCGCGGGGCTTCTTTTTGGCGTCGGCTGTGGTAGATTTTTTTTCGCCGAGCTGGGAAGACAGCAGCTCGGGTAAAAGGCAGCGTCTCGACTCCAGCGCTGCCTTTTTTTATTTGCAGGCCGGATCAGCCAGATCGCGGACAACAAAAAACCGGCGCGAAGGCCGGTTTCTCTGCTGTCCTGGGCTCCCCTGGAAACGCTTGGGAAGTCAGGATGGTGCCTCGGGAGAGACTCGAACTCTCACTCTGTCGCCAGAAACGGATTTTGAATCCGCCGCGTCTACCGATTCCGCCACCGAGGCAATGGCGGCGCAGTATAGGGAGGCGCCTACCGTTGGTCAATCGGGTTCGTGGCGGGGAAAACACATTTCCGGTAAGCTACGCGGCCTTTCGAGAGTCTCCCCATGCGTGTCGCCGATTTTCATTTCGACTTGCCCGAGGCCCTGATCGCCCGTCATCCCCTGCCTGAACGCCGCGCAAGCCGCCTGTTGGCGCTGGATGGCCCGACGGGAACCCTCGCCCACCGACAATTCGCCGATCTCCTGGACTACCTGCGTCCGGGCGACCTGATGGTGTTCAACAATACCCGGGTGATCCCGGCGCGCCTGTTCGGCCAGAAGGAGTCCGGCGGCAAGCTGGAAGTCCTGGTCGAACGTGTGCTCGACCAGCACCGGGTGCTTGCCCACATACGCGCCAGCAAGGCGCCCAGGCCCGGTACGCGGATCCTCGTCGAAGGCGGTGGCAGCGCGGAGATGCTGCAACGCCACGACGCCCTGTTCGAACTGGCGTTCGCCGAACCCGTGCTGCCTTTGCTGGAGCGGGTCGGGCACATGCCGTTGCCGCCCTATATCGACCGACCGGACGATGCGGCCGACCGCGAGCGCTACCAGACCGTCTACGCCCAGCGCGCCGGTGCGGTGGCGGCCCCGACTGCCGGGTTGCACTTCGACGAGGCGCTGCTCGAGGCGATCCGCGCGAAGGGGGTGGATACCGCCTTCGTTACCCTGCATGTCGGCGCCGGTACCTTCCAGCCGGTGCGTGTCGAGCGTATCGAGGACCATGTGATGCACCGCGAATGGCTGGAGGTCGGCCAGGACGTGGTGGACGCGGTTTCCGCCTGCCGGGCCCGCGGCGGCCGGGTAGTCGCCGTCGGCACCACCAGCGTGCGCTCGCTGGAAAGCGCGGCACGCGACGGTGAGCTGAAGCCCTTCAGCGGCGACACCGACATCTTCATCTACCCGGGCCGGCCGTTCCATGTGGTCGATGCCCTGGTCACCAACTTCCACCTGCCTGAATCCACCCTGCTGATGCTGGTCTCGGCCTTCGCCGGCTACCCGGAGACCATGGCCGCCTACGCCGCGGCGGTGGCGCAGGGCTATCGCTTCTTCAGTTACGGTGATGCCATGTTCATCACCCGCAATCCCGCGCCCCGCGGACCCGAGGACTGATCCATGAGCTTCATGAACTTCGAGCTGCTGGCGACCGACGGCAAGGCCCGTCGCGGCCGCCTGACCTTCCCCCGCGGCGTGGTCGAGACCCCGGCCTTCATGCCGGTGGGCACCTACGGCACGGTGAAGGGCATGTTGCCGCGCGACATCGAGGACATCGGCGCGCAGATCATCCTCGGCAACACCTTCCATCTCTGGTTGCGCCCGGGCACCGAGGTGATCCAGCGCCACGGCGACCTGCACGACTTCATGCAGTGGAAAGGCCCGATCCTCACCGATTCCGGCGGTTTCCAGGTGTTCAGCCTGGGAGCCATGCGCAAGATCAAGGAGGAGGGCGTGACCTTCGCCTCGCCGGTGGACGGCGCCAAGGTCTTCATGGGGCCGGAGGAGTCCATGGCGGTGCAACGCGCCCTGGGTTCGGACATCGTGATGATCTTCGACGAATGCACGCCTTACCCGGCCGACCACGACGTCGCCAAGCGCTCCATGGAGCTGTCGCTGCGCTGGGCCAAGCGCTCGAAGATCGCCCATGGCGATAGCCCGTCGGCGCTGTTCGGCATCGTCCAGGGCGGTATGCACGAGGACCTGCGCCTGCGCTCGCTGGATGGCCTGCAGGAGATCGGCTTCGACGGCCTGGCCATCGGTGGCCTGTCGGTGGGCGAGCCGAAGGAAGAGATGATCCGCGTGCTCGATTTCCTGCCGCCGCAGATGCCGGCCGACAAGCCGCGCTACCTGATGGGCGTGGGCAAGCCGGAAGACCTGGTGGAAGGCGTGCGCCGCGGCGTGGACATGTTCGACTGCGTGATGCCGACCCGCAATGCGCGCAACGGCCACCTGTTCGTCGACAGCGGGGTGATCAAGATCCGCAACTCGGTGCACAAGCACGACGACTCCACGCTCGACCCGACCTGCGACTGTTACACCTGCAAACATTTTTCCCGCGCCTATCTGCACCACTTGGACAAGTGCGGGGAAATGCTCGGTAGCATGCTCAATACCATCCACAACTTGCGGCATTATCAGCGGGTTATGGCTGGTTTGCGCGAGGCAATCCAACAGGGTACATTGGCCGCCTTTGTCGATGCCTTCTATGCCAAGCGCGGCCTTCCCACGCCGCCGCTGGATGCCTGACTTTCCTTTATCCAACTCTATTGCTTTGTGACAGGAGTGCTACATGAGCTTTCTAATTCCCGCTGCCTACGCCGACGCAGCCGCTCCGGCAGCCGCTGGCCCGGCCGGCACCGGTTTCGAGTGGGTCTTCCTGGTCGGTTTCCTGGTCATCTTCTACCTGATGATCTGGCGTCCCCAGGCCAAGCGCGCCAAGGAACACAAGAACCTGCTGGGCAACCTGCAAAAAGGTGACGAAGTCGTCACTTCCGGCGGTATCGCCGGCAAGGTGACCAAGGTCGCCGACGATTTCGTCGTCGTCGAGGTTTCCGACAACGTCGAGCTGAAGTTCCAGAAGGCCGCGATTGCCGCGACCCTGCCGAAAGGCACCCTGAAAGCGATCTGATTTTCACCTAAACACATGACGGGGCGCGCAAGGCGCCCCGCGTCATAACGGGCGGTGTCATGCTCAACAAGTATCCTCTGTGGAAATATCTGCTGATCCTGGCGGTCCTTGCCGTCGGGTTCATCTATTCCGCACCCAACCTCTACCCGGACGACCCGGCGGTGCAGATCAGCGGCGCCAGCACGGCGCTGCAGGTCACCCAGGCCGATGTCGACCGCGCTGCCAAGGCGCTGACCGACGCCGGTATCGCGGTGAAGGCCGACAGCCTGTCGAAGAAGGGCGGCCTGATCCGCCTGGTCAAGCAGGACGACCAGCTTCCCGCCAAGGAAGTGGTGCGCCGGACCCTGGGCGACGACTACGTGGTGGCGCTGAACCTGGCCCAGACCACTCCCGAGTGGCTGCGCAAGCTGGGCGGCAGCCCGATGAAGCTCGGCCTGGACCTGTCCGGCGGTGTGCACTTCCTGCTGGAAGTGGACATGGACAAGGCGGTCGATGCCCGCCTGAAGGTCTATGAAAGCGAAGTGAAGAGCCTGCTGCGCAAGGAGCGCGTGCGCTACCGCAGCCTGCCGATCCAGGATCGCGCGATCCAGCTCGGTTTCACCGACAGCGAATCCCTGGACAAGGCGCGCAGCCTGATCGCCAAGGACTTCCGCGATTTCGAGGTCGTGCCCGAAGAGCGCAACGGCCTGCAGGTCCTGCGCGTCGCCCTGACCCAGGCCAAGCTGGCGGAAATCCGCGAATACTCCATCAAGCAGAACCTCACCACCGTCCGCAACCGGGTCAACGAGCTGGGTGTATCCGAGCCGCTGGTGCAGCGCCAGGGCGCCAATCGTATCGTGGTCGAGCTACCGGGCGTGCAGGACACCGCGGAAGCCAAGCGGATCCTCGGCAAGACCGCCAACCTCGAATTCCGCCTGGCCGCCGAACCGGACGCCCTGAAGTCCGCCACCGAGACCTTCGAGTTCCGCGAGCCGCGCCGTCCGCCGGTGCCGCTGGAGCGCGGGGTGATCATCACCGGCGACCAGGTCACCGACGCCAGCGCCAGTTTCGACGAGAACGGCCGCCCGCAGGTGAACATCCGCCTGGATGGCCATGGCGGCGAGCTGATGAACCGCGCCACCCGCAACAACGTCGGCCGCAGCATGGCGGTGGTGTTCATCGAGCAGAAGCCGGTGACCCGCTACACCAAGCAGATGGTCGATGGCGTCGAGAAGGAGGTCGCGGTTCCGGCGTTCAAGGAAGAGAAGCAGATCATCAGCCTGGCGACCATCCAGTCGCCGCTGGGCAACCAGTTCCGCATCACCGGCCTCGACGGCCCGGGCGAGTCCTCCGAACTGGCCCTGCTGCTGCGTGCCGGCGGCCTGGCTGCGCCGATGTACTTCGCCGAAGAACGCACCATCGGCCCGAGCCTGGGGGCGGACAACATCGCCAAGGGTATCGATGCGTCGCTCTGGGGCATGGTCTTCGTATCGCTGTTCATCATCGTCATCTACCGTTTCTTCGGCGTGATCGCCACCGTTGCGCTGGCCTTCAACATGGTCATGCTGGTGGCGCTGATGTCGATCCTCGGCGCGACCCTGACCCTGCCGGGCATCGCCGGTATCGTGCTGACCATGGGCATGGCGGTGGACGCCAACGTGCTGATCTTCTCGCGGATACGCGAGGAGCTGGCCAACGGCATGTCGGTTCAGAGGGCGATCCACGAAGGCTTCAACCGTGCCTTCACCGCGATCCTCGACGCCAACCTGACCTCGCTGCTGGTCGGCGGCATCCTCTACGCCATGGGCACCGGCCCGGTGAAAGGATTTGCCGTGACCATGTCGCTCGGCATCATCACCTCGATGTTCACGGCCATCATGGTCACCCGCGCAATGGTCAACCTGATCTTCGGCGGGCGTGACTTCAAGAAGCTGTGGATCTAAGGGGACTGAGATGAATATCAAGATCGGTACCATCAACTTCATGGGCATTCGCAACATCGCGTTTGCCGTCACCCTGATCCTGACCGTCATCGCCCTGGGCAGCTGGTTCACCAAGGGCATCAACTTCGGCCTCGACTTCACCGGCGGTACGCTGATCGAGCTGACCTACGAGCAACCGGCCGATCTCGGCAAGGTGCGCGGCCAACTGGTCGGCGCCGGCTACGAGGACGCCGTGGTGCAGAGCTTCGGCGATGCCCGTGACGTGCTGGTGCGCATGCCCAGCGAGGACCCGGAGCTGGGCAAGAAGGTCGCCGCCGCCTTGCAGCAGGCCGATACCGGCAACCCGGCGAACCTGAAGCGGGTCGAGTACGTTGGTCCGCAGGTGGGTGAAGAACTGCGCGACCAGGGCGGCCTCGGCATGCTCCTGGCGCTGGGCGGCATCCTGCTGTACGTCGGCTTCCGCTTCCAGTGGAAGTTCGCCCTCGGCGCGATCCTCTCGCTGGTGCACGATGCGATCATCGTGATGGGCGTGCTGTCGTTCTTCCAGGTGACCTTCGACCTGACCGTCCTCGCCGCGGTGCTGGCGGTGGTCGGTTACTCGCTGAACGACACCATCGTGATCTTCGACCGGGTGCGCGAGAACTTCCGCGTACTGCGCAAGGCCAGTCTGATCGAGAACCTGAACATCTCCACCAGCCAGACTCTGTTGCGTACCATCGCCACCTCGGTCTCCACGCTGCTGGCCATCGCCGCGTTGCTGTTCTTCGGCGGCGACAACCTGTTCGGTTTCTCCATCGCCCTGTTCGTCGGTGTAATGGCGGGTACCTACTCGTCGATCTACATCGCCAACGTGGTGTTGATCTGGCTGAACCTGACCAGCGAGGACCTGATCCCGCCGCAGGCCAAGGACACCGTCGACGATCGCCCCTGAGGCGCTCTGGTTCGGCACTCCGGCGCCTGCCGGCCACTCGAGGACTCCCGCTTTTGGCGGGAGTTTTCGTATCTGCGCCAGCGAAACGTTTGTCGGGAGCCTGGAACTTGGCCGTTTCTGTCCAGTCCTAGGCAAGGCAAAGGGCGAACATAGCCCGCATTGGATGAAAGCCAGGAGGTACATGTGAACAAGTCGATGCTCGTCGGGGCCGTTCTGGGTGCCGTAGGCGTGACCGCAGGTGGCGCGGTAGCCACTTATAGCCTGGTGGATCGCGGTCCCGACTACGCCGAGGTCGTCGCTGTCCAGCCGGTCAAGGAAACCATCAAGACACCCCGCCAGGTCTGCAAGGACGTGGCCGTGACCCGCCAGCGTCCGGTCAAGGACCAGCACCAGATCGCCGGTACCGCCATCGGTGCGGTGGTCGGCGGCTTGCTGGGCAACCAGATCGGCGGCGGTACCGGCAAGAAGATCGCCACCGTGGCCGGCGCCGTCGGCGGCGGCTACGCCGGCAACAAGGTGCAGGAAGGCATGCAGGAGCGTGACACCTACACCACCACCGAAACCCGCTGCAGCACCGTGCACGACAGCAGCGAGAAGGTCGTTGGCTATGACGTGAAGTACATGCTCGACGGCAAGGCCGGGCAGATCCGCATGGAGCGCGATCCGGGCAGCCAGATCCCGGTCGACAAGAATGGCCGGCTGATTCTCAGCCAGGGCGAAACGCTGCGCTGAGCTTGACTGTCGCAATGATGCACAAGGGCGCCCACGGGCGCCCTTGTGCATTTTCATGTAGATGAAGAACCCGGCTCCAGGCCGGGTTCTTCGTCAGCGGCGGATCAGCGCTTCAGCGACGGCGGCAGGTGCGGTTGGATGGTGGTCAGCAGTGCCTTGAAGCACTTGGTGTTGCCGGCGACGATGTGACCCTTCTCGAGGAATTCATGGCTGCCGGTGAAGTCGCTCACCAGGCCGCCGGCTTCCTGTACCAGCAGGGCGCCTGCCGCCATGTCCCATTCGGACAGGCCGAATTCCCAGAAGGCGTCGTAGCGTCCGGCGGCGACGTAGGCCAGGTCCAGGCTGGCGGCGCCGGCGCGGCGGATGCCGGCGGTCTGGCCGACCAGGCTGCGGAACATGTTCAGGTAGTTGTCGAGATTGTCGATCTGGTTGTCGCGGAACGGGAACCCGGTGCCGAGCAGGGCGCCTTCCAGGCTCTTGCGGCCGCTGACGCGCAGGCGGCGACCGTTGAGGGCGGCGCCGCGGCCGCGGCTGGCGGTGAATTCTTCCTGGCGCACCGGGTCGAGGACCACGGCGTGCTCCAGGCGGCCCTTGTACTTGCAGGCGATGCTCACGGCGAAGTGCGGTACGCCATGGATGAAGTTGGTGGTGCCGTCCAGCGGATCGATCACCCAGAGGTAATCGGCGCCCTCGCCGCTGCCTTCGATGAAGCCGCCTTCCTCGCCCATGATCGCGTGAGTCGGATAGGCCTTGCGCAGCGCGGCGACGATGGTCTGCTCGGCGGCGCGATCGACTTCGGTCACGTAGTCCTTGGCATCCTTCTCGTTGACCGAGATGACATCCAGGCGTTCGATGGAGCGGAAAATCAGTTCACCGGCGCTGCGAGCGGCGCGCAGGGCGATATTCAGCATAGGCTGCATGGAGAGGTCACCTGGGTCGTTAAAGAAAGCCGGCCATTCTAGCAGAAACCGATGGCGTTTGAAGGGCGACCTGTCGGCCGCATGGTATAAAGCTGACCTCTGCTGTAGGATTTCACACCCTTCAGTAACTTGGCGTTGGAGAGCATCGGCGTTGCTCGACCGTATTCGTGTGGTGTTGGTCAACACCAGTCATCCCGGCAACATCGGCGGGGCGGCCCGTGCCATGAAGAACATGGGCCTGTCGCAACTGGTGCTGGTGCAGCCGGAAAGCTTTCCCCACGGCGACGCGGTGGCGCGGGCTTCCGGCGCCACCGACATCCTCGACGCCGCAAGGGTGGTGGGCACCCTGGAAGAGGCCCTGAGCGGCTGCAGCGTGGTGCTCGGCACCAGCGCCCGCGACCGGCGGATTCCCTGGCCGCTGCTGGATCCGCGCGAGTGCGCGACGACCTGCCTGGAGCACCTGGAGGCGAATGGCGAGGTGGCCCTGGTATTCGGACGCGAATATGCGGGTTTGACCAACGAAGAATTGCAGCGCTGCCAGTTCCATGTGCATATCCCCTCCGATCCCGAGTTCGGCTCGCTGAACCTGGCGGCCGCGGTCCAGGTGCTCACCTACGAGGTGCGCATGGCGTGGCTGGCGGCCCAGGGCAAGCCGACCAAGATGGAAAAGTTCGAGTCCACCTCGATGCTCAACACCGAGCTGGTGACGGCCGACGAGCTGGAACTCTATTACGCGCATCTGGAGAGGACGCTGATCGATATCGGCTTCCTCGATCCGGAGAAGCCGCGCCACCTGATGTCGCGGTTGCGGCGCCTGTATGGGCGCAGCTCGATCAGCAAGCTGGAAATGAATATCCTGCGCGGGATCCTGACCGAAACCCAGAAGGTGGCCCGAGGCCTGTCCTACAAGCGGAGTGACGACTGATGTTCGAACGTGTGCGTGAAGATATCCAAAGCGTATTCCACCGTGATCCGGCGGCTCGCAACGCACTCGAGGTCCTCACCTGTTATCCGGGCCTGCACGCCGTCTGGCTGCATCGGCTGGCCCACGGTTTGTGGACGTCCGGCTGGAAGTGGCTGGCGCGCCTGGTGTCCAATTTCGGCCGGTGGATGACCGGCATCGAGATCCACCCGGGGGCCAGGATCGGCCGGCGTTTCTTCATCGACCACGGCATGGGCATCGTCATCGGCGAAACCGCCGAGATCGGCGACGACGTCACCCTCTATCAGGGCGTTACCCTGGGCGGCACCACCTGGAACAAGGGCAAGCGCCACCCCACCCTGGGCAACAATGTAGTGGTCGGCGCCGGCGCCAAGGTGCTCGGCCCGTTCACCGTCGGCGATGGCGCCAAGGTCGGCTCCAACGCCGTGGTGACCAAGGAAGTCCCGCCGGGTGCCACCGTGGTCGGCATTCCCGGTCGCATCATCATGCGCGAGGACTCCGAGCAGCAGGCCAAGCGCCAGGCGATGGCGGAGAAGCTCGGCTTCGATGCCTATGGGGTCAGCCAGGACATGCCGGACCCGGTGGCGCGTGCCATTGGTCAGTTGCTCGATCATCTGCAAGCCGTCGACGGCCGGCTCGAGGGCATGTGCCAGGCGCTCACCGCCCTGGGTAGCGACTACTGTGCGAAGGACCTGCCGGTATTGCGCGAGGAAGATTTCGCCGGGGTCAAGGACGAGGATGGCAATCCGGCCGCGTAATGCGCGGCCGGCGGCTTTCTGCTAGTATATAGCGCCCTGAATTTGCCTAATCCCGAGTAATTTGATCGGTCTTATAGTTGACCTAATTACTCGGATAAGAGCATAATCCGCGTCAACCCCGAATGATCCCGATGGGAAAAGCCCATGCGTCTGACCACCAAAGGCCGCTACGCCGTAACCGCCATGCTCGACCTGGCGCTGCATGCTCAGCAAGGTCCGGTCTCGCTGGCCGATATCTCCGAACGCCAAGGCATTTCCCTGTCCTATCTCGAACAGCTGTTCGCCAAGTTGCGCCGTGGCAACCTGGTGACCAGCGTGCGCGGCCCGGGCGGCGGCTACCAACTGTCCCGCCATATGTCGGGCATCCACGTGGCGCAGGTGATCGACGCGGTCAACGAATCCGTCGACGCGACCCGCTGCCAGGGGCAGGGCGATTGCCACTCCGGCGATACCTGTCTGACCCACCACCTGTGGTGCGACCTCAGTTTGCAGATCCATGAGTTCCTCAGCGGCATCAGCCTGGCCGATCTGGTCAGCCGCCAGGAGGTCCAGGAGGTCGCACTGCGCCAGGACGAACGCCGTTGCTCAGGCAAGACGCCTCGTCTCGACAAGATTGAAGCGTCCGCCATCGACTGAGCAGGGCGCCAGCCTGTAGGAGTTACCTGATGAAATTGCCGATCTACCTCGATTACTCCGCGACCACTCCCGTCGATCCCCGCGTCGCCCAGAAAATGAGCGAATGCCTGCTGATGGACGGCAACTTCGGCAACCCGGCTTCGCGTTCCCACGTGTTCGGCTGGAAAGCCGAGGAAGCCGTGGAGAACGCCCGTCGCCAGGTGGCCGAACTGGTCAACGCCGATCCCCGCGAGATCGTCTGGACCTCCGGCGCCACCGAGTCCGACAACCTGGCGATCAAGGGCGTCGCGCACTTCTACTCGGGCAAGGGCAAGCACATCATCACCTCGAAGATCGAGCACAAGGCGGTCCTCGACACCTGCCGCCAACTGGAGCGCGAAGGTTTCGAAGTGACCTACCTGGAGCCGGGCGAAGATGGCCTGATCACGCCGGCACTGGTCGAGGCGGCGCTGCGTGACGACACCATCCTGGTCTCGGTCATGCACGTGAACAACGAGATCGGCACCGTCAACGACATCGCCGCCATCGGCGAGCTGACCCGCTCCCGCGGCGTGCTGTTCCACGTCGACGCCGCACAGTCGACCGGCAAGGTCGAGATCGACCTGGACAAGCTCAAGGTCGACCTGATGTCCTTCTCCGCGCACAAGACCTACGGCCCGAAAGGCATTGGCGCGCTCTACGTCCGGCGCAAGCCGCGCGTCCGCATCGAGGGTCAGATGCACGGCGGCGGCCATGAGCGCGGCATGCGTTCCGGTACCCTGGCCACCCACCAGATCGTCGGCATGGGCGAGGCGTTCCGCATCGCCAAGGAAGAAATGGCCCAGGAGAACGCCCGCGTGCTGGCGCTCCGCGACCGCTTCTTCGCGCAGATCGATGGCCTGGAAGAGCTCTACATCAACGGCAGCATGACCTCCCGCGTCCCGCACAACCTCAACGTCAGCTTCAACTACGTCGAGGGCGAGTCGCTGATCATGGCGCTCAAGGACCTCGCGGTCTCCTCCGGTTCGGCCTGTACCTCGGCGTCCCTGGAACCGTCCTACGTATTGCGCGCCCTGGGCCGCAACGACGAACTGGCGCATAGCTCCATCCGCTTCACCTTCGGTCGCTTCACCACCGAGGAAGAGATCGACTATGCCGCGAAGAAGGTGGTCGAGGCCGTTTCCAAGCTGCGCGAACTGTCGCCGCTGTGGGATATGTACAAAGAGGGCGTCGACCTGTCCCAGGTCGAATGGCAGGCGCACTGAGCGCCTCGTGCCCCGGAAAAACGTGAGGATTAGCCATGGCATATAGCGAAAAGGTCATCGACCACTACGAAAACCCGCGCAACGTCGGCAAGCTCGACGCTGCCGATCCCAACGTCGGCACCGGTATGGTCGGCGCGCCGGCCTGCGGCGACGTGATGCGCCTGCAGATCAAGGTCAACGAGCAGGGCGTGATCGAAGACGCCAAGTTCAAGACCTACGGTTGCGGTTCCGCGATCGCCTCCAGCTCCCTCGCCACCGAGTGGATGAAGGGCAAGACCCTGGACGAGGCCGAAACCATCAAGAACACCACCATCGCCGAAGAGCTGGCCCTGCCGCCGGTGAAGATCCACTGCTCCGTTCTCGCCGAAGACGCCATCAAGGCCGCCGTTCGCGACTACAAGCAGAAGAAGGGTTTGCTCTAAGTCGCTCGTGACGAGTAAGGAGTTGCAATGGCCATCAGCATGACCGAAGCCGCCGCCAAACACGTGCAGCGCTCCCTCGAGGGGCGCGGCAAGGGCGAGGGTATCCGTCTTGGCGTGCGCACCACTGGCTGTTCCGGGCTTGCCTATGTCCTCGAATTCGTCGATGAACTGGCGGCCGAGGATCTGGTCTTCGAGAGCCATGGCGTGAAGGTCATCATCGACCCGAAAAGCCTGGTCTATCTCGATGGCACCGAGCTGGACTTCACTCGCGAAGGGCTCAACGAAGGCTTCAAGTTCAACAACCCCAACGTTCGTGGCGAATGCGGCTGCGGCGAAAGCTTCAACGTCTGAGGCCGGCGTGGGTAAACCCTGTCATTTCGCCCAGTTCGACCTGCAACCGGCTTTCCTGGTCGATCTCGACGAGCTCGGTCAACGCTATCGCGAGTTGGTGCGCAGCGTCCATCCCGACCGTTTCGCCGACGCTCCCGAGCGCGAGCAGCGTCTCGCCCTGGAGCGCGCGGCGCAACTGAACGAGGCCTACCAGACCCTGAAGAGCGCTCCGCGCCGGGCCCTGTACCTGTTGACCCTGAGTGGTCACGAGTTGCCCTTGGAGGCTACGGTGCAGGATCCGGAGTTTCTCCTGCAGCAGATGCAGCTGCGCGAGGAGCTGGAGGAGTTGCAGGACAGCGCCGACCTGGCCGGCGTGGCGACTTTCAAGCGTCGGCTCAAGGCCGCCCAGGCCGAGCTGGAGCGCGAGTTCGCCGCGTGCTGGGACGATGCGCAGCGCCGCGAAGAGGCCGAACGCCTGGTCCGTCGCATGCAGTTCCTCGACAAGCTCGCGCAGGAAGTGCGCCAGCTGGAAGAGCGACTCGACGATTAATCCCTGTGGCCCCCGGGCCGCACCCCATAGTTAAGACAGAGCATGGCCCTACTGCAGATCGCCGAGCCCGGTCAGAGTCCCAAGCCCCATGAGCGTCGCCTGGCGGTTGGGATCGACCTGGGTACCACCAATTCGCTGGTCGCCGCGGTGCGTAGCGGCGTCGCCGAGCCCTTGCCGGATGCGCAGGGACGCCTGATCCTGCCTTCCGCGGTGCGTTATCACGCCGAGCGGGCGGAAGTGGGCGAGAGCGCCCGCGCGGCCGCCGCGGAGGATCCCTTCAATACCATCATTTCGGTCAAGCGCCTGATGGGGCGCGGCCTGGAGGACGTCAAGCAACTGGGCGAGCAATTGCCCTACCGCTTCCGCCAGGGCGAATCGCACATGCCCTTCATCGAGACCGTACAGGGGCTGAAGAGTCCTGTGGAAGTCTCGGCGGACATCCTGCGCGAGCTGCGCCAGCGCGCCGAAACCACGCTCGGTGGCGAGCTGGTGGGGGCGGTGATCACCGTGCCGGCCTACTTCGACGACGCCCAGCGCCAGGCTACCAAGGATGCCGCGCGCCTGGCCGGACTGAACGTCCTGCGCCTGCTCAACGAGCCGACCGCCGCCGCCGTGGCCTACGGCCTGGACAAGGGCGCGGAAGGCCTGGTGGCCATCTACGACCTGGGTGGCGGAACCTTCGACATTTCCATCCTGCGCCTGACCCGCGGTGTCTTCGAAGTCCTGGCCACCGGCGGCGATACGGCCCTGGGCGGCGACGACTTCGACCATGCCATCGCTGGCTGGGTGATCGAGCAGGCTGGCCTTTCTGCCGATCTGGACCCGGGCAGCCAGCGGCAGTTGCTGCAAATCGCCTGCGTGGCCAAGGAGCGTCTTACCGACGAGACTTCGGTCCGGGTCGGCTACGGCGACTGGAGCGGCGAGCTGAGCCGGGCGACGCTCGACGAGTTGATCGAGCCGTTCGTCGCTCGCAGCCTGAAGTCCTGCCGCCGAGCGGTGCGCGACTCCGGTGTCGATCTGGAGGAAATCCGTTCGGTGGTGATGGTCGGTGGCTCGACCCGCGTGCCCCGTGTGCGCACGGCGGTTGGCGAGTTGTTCGGCTGCGAGCCGCTGACCGATATCGATCCGGACCAGGTGGTCGCCATCGGCGCGGCCATCCAGGCCGATGCCCTGGCCGGCAACAAGCGCGGCGAGGAATTGCTGCTGCTGGACGTCATTCCGCTGTCGCTCGGCCTGGAAACCATGGGCGGGCTGATGGAGAAGGTGATTCCGCGCAATACCACCATCCCGGTGGCGCGCGCCCAGGAGTTCACCACCTACAAGGACGGCCAGACGGCCATGATGATCCACGTGCTGCAGGGCGAGCGCGAGCTGGTGAAGGATTGTCGTTCGCTGGCGCGCTTCGAGCTGCGCGGCATTCCGCCGATGGTGGCGGGCGCGGCGAAAATCCGGGTGACCTTCCAGGTCGACGCCGACGGTTTGCTCGGCGTGTCCGCACGCGAACTGAGTTCCGGCGTCGAGGCCAGCATCCAGGTCAAGCCGTCCTATGGGCTGACCGACGGCGAGATCGCGCGGATGCTCAAGGACTCCTTCGACTATGCCGGCGACGACAAGGCTGCCCGCGCCCTGCGCGAACAGCAGGTCGAGGCGCAGCGGCTGCTGGAAGCCGTGCAGTCGGCGCTGGACGTCGACGGCGAGCGACTCCTGGACGAAGAGGAGCGTCTGGCCATCGCGGCGCAGATGGACACCTTGCGTGAACTGGCCGGCGGTAGCGACACCGCGGCCATCGAGAACCAGATCAAGCGCCTGTCCCAGGTGACCGACGCTTTCGCCGCACGGCGGATGGACGCGACCGTCAAGGCCGCGCTCTCCGGCCGCCGGCTCAACGAAATCGAGGAATAAGCGAAGATGCCGCAGATCGTGATTCTGCCCCATGCCGACCACTGCCCCGAGGGGGCGGTATTCGAGGCGAAGCCCGGCGAAACCATCCTGGATGCCGCGTTGCGCAATGGCATCGAGATCGAGCATGCCTGTGAGAAATCCTGCGCCTGCACGACCTGCCACGTGATCGTCCGCGAAGGCCTCGACTCCATGGAACCGTCCGACGAACTCGAAGACGACATGCTGGACAAGGCCTGGGGCCTGGAACCCGATTCGCGGCTATCCTGCCAGGCGGTGGTGGCCGACGAAGACCTGGTGGTCGAGATTCCCAAGTACACCATCAACCAGGTGTCGGAAGGCCACTGAGCCCGGCGGTAGAGAGGAGCGCGCAATGAGCCTGAAATGGACCGATGTGCTGGAAATCGCCATCCAGCTCGACGAAAGCAAGCCGGAGGTCGATCCGCGATACGTCAACTTCGTCGATCTGCGGCGCTGGGTGGTGGAACTTCCGGAGTTCTCCGACGATCCTCAGCGTAGCGGGGAGAAAGTCCTGGAGGCCATCCAGGCCGCCTGGATCGAAGAACGGGACTAGCCATAGGCCCGCCCTACGCATTTGCCGGGAACCCGCGTATAATTCGCGGGTTTTATTTTAGGTAAGGCCTGAAATCGCCCGCGGGCGCATCCCAGGCTAGGCGCGCCGGGCCCGATGCCAGGCGCAGCCACGCTGATTCCGGCCCTTTCGGGCCGTTTTCGTCAGCGTCCTGAACGAATCACGGCGTCCCGCCCCGCTGGCGGGCCCGCCCATGCTAGACAACCTTGTTTCGGAGTTTTACCAATGGCACTGCAACGCACCCTGTCCATCATCAAGCCGGACGCCGTTTCCAAGAACGTGATCGGCGAAATCCTGACCCGCTTCGAGAAAGCCGGCCTGCGCGTCGTCGCCGCTAAAATGGTTCAGCTGTCCGAGCGTGAAGCCGGCGGCTTCTATGCCGAGCACAAAGAGCGTCCGTTCTTCAAGGACCTGGTTTCCTTCATGACTTCCGGTCCGGTTGTAGTCCAGGTCCTGGAAGGCGAGGACGCCATCGCCAAGAACCGCGAGCTGATGGGCGCCACCGATCCGAAGAAAGCCGACGCCGGTACCATCCGCGCCGACTTCGCCGTCTCCATCGACGAGAACGCCGTCCACGGTTCCGATTCCGAAGCTTCCGCCGCTCGCGAGATCGCCTACTTCTTCGCAGCTACCGAAGTCTGCGAGCGCATTCGCTGATCGAGCGTGGGTGAAGGTGAAACCATGACAACGACCACCGCCGGCAAGGTGAATCTGCTGGGCCTGACCCAGCCGCAACTGGAACAGTTCTTCGAGTCCATCGGCGAGAAGCGTTTCCGGGCCGGCCAGGTCATGAAGTGGATTCACCACTTTGGCGTCGACGATTTCGACGCCATGACCAACGTCGGCAAGGCCTTGCGCGAAAAGCTCAAGGCCACAGCCGAGATACGCGGTCCCGAGATCGTCAGCCAGGATATTTCCGCCGACGGCACCCGCAAGTGGGTGGTCCGGGTGGCGTCCGGCAGTTGTGTCGAGACCGTGTACATCCCCCAGGGCGGACGCGGCACCCTGTGCGTGTCCTCCCAGGCGGGCTGCGCCCTGGATTGCAGTTTCTGCTCCACCGGCAAGCAGGGTTTCAACAGCGACCTCACCGCCGCCGAGGTGATCGGCCAGGTGTGGATCGCCAACAAGTCGTTCGGTACCGTTCCGGCCAAGATCGACCGCGCCATCACCAATGTCGTGATGATGGGCATGGGCGAGCCGCTGCTGAACTTCGACAACGTGGTCGCCGCCATGAACATCATGATGGACGACCTCGGCTACGGTATTTCCAAGCGCAAGGTGACCCTGTCCACCTCTGGCGTGGTGCCGATGATCGACAAGCTCGGCGAGGTGATCGACGTGTCCCTGGCCCTGTCGCTGCACGCACCGAATGACGAGTTGCGCAACAAACTGGTGCCGATCAACAAGAAGTATCCGCTGGGCATGCTGCTGGATGCCTGCCGCCGGTATATTTCCCGGCTCGGCGAGAAGCGCGTGCTGACCGTCGAATACACCCTGCTCAAGGATGTCAACGATCAGCCCGAGCATGCTGAGCAGATGATCGCATTGCTGAAAGACACGCCTTGCAAGATCAACCTGATTCCGTTTAATCCATTCCCGCACTCCGGCTACGAGCGCCCGAGCAACAATGCCATCCGGCGTTTCCAAGACATGTTGCACAAGGGCGGCTTCAACGTGACCGTGCGTACCACCCGCGGCGACGACATCGACGCGGCCTGTGGCCAGCTGGTTGGCCAGGTCATGGATCGTACCCGCCGGAGCGAACGTTATATTGCCGTGCGCCAACTGGCCGAGTCCGAGTCGGCGGCGAATCGAAATTGAGTGAGAGGAGGGTTCCGATGACTGTACGCGCCGCGCTGGTGTTCCTGTTGGCAGTTGGGCTGACAGGCTGCGTGACGAGCGGAGATCAGAATCCCCTGAAAACCGACAAGGGCCGTGACGAGGCGCGCGACGCCTATATCCAGCTTGGCCTCGGCTATCTCCAGCGGGGGAACACCGAGCAGGCCAAGGTGCCGCTGCGCAAGGCCCTCGAGATCGACCCTTCCAGCGCCGACGCACATGCCGCGCTGGCGGTGGTATTCCAGACCGAGATGGAGCCCAAGCTGGCCGACGAGGAGTACCGCAAGGCACTCGCCAGCGATAGTCGCAATGCCCGGGTACTGAACAACTACGGCGGTTTCCTCTACGAGCAGAAGCGCTACGAGGAGGCCTACCAGCGTCTCCTGGAGGCCAGCCAGGACACCCTCTATCCCGAGCGCTCGCGGGTCTTCGAGAACCTGGGCCTGGTTTCGCTGCAAATGAAGAAACCGACCCAGGCCAAGGAGTACTTCGAGAAATCCCTGCGCCTGAACCGTAACCAGCCCAGCGTCGCGCTGGAGATGGCCGACCTGCTCTACAAGGAGCGCGAGTACGTGCCGGCTCGCCAGTACTATGATCTCTTTGCCCAGGGCGGCGGGCAGAACGCCCGCAGCCTGTTGCTGGGCATTCGTCTCGCGAAGGTCTTCGAGGACCGCGACACGGCCGCCAGCTATGGCCTGCAGTTGAAACGCCTGTACCCAGGCTCTCCCGAATATCAGGAATTCCAGGCGGAAAAATGATGAAAGCGCCGCAGCCCGAAGTCGTAGCCACCGCTTCCCGTCAGAATCCCGGGGAAACCCTGCGCCAGGCGCGCGAGCAGAAGGGCCTGTCGCTGTCGCAGGTGGCCGGGCAACTGAACCTGACCGAGAATTCGCTGCGTCAGCTGGAAAACGGCGCATTCGACAAGCTGCCGGGACACACCTTCTCGCGCGGTTACATCCGCGCCTACGCCAAGCTCATGGGCCTCGACCAGGCCGAGCTGGTCAACAGCTTCGACCATTTCACCGGCACCAATGCCAGCGGCAGCACCGTACAGAGCCTGGGACGGGTCGCCGAGCCGGTGCGCCTGTCGCGCAACGTGCTGCGTATCGTCAGTCTGTTACTGCTCGCCCTGCTGATCGGCTTCGGCTACTTCTGGTGGCAGGAGCATTCCGCGCGCACGCCGGAAACCGCCGGCCTGAGCCTCGAGCATGTCGAAGTGGAAAGCGCCGACGGCACCACCGAGATCCATACCCTGGACGAACCTGAAGACCAGGCGGTGATCGAAGCGCAGAAGGAAGGCGAGCAAGCGCCCGCCGAGGTTTCTCCGGAAGTCGCCGCCCAGGCCGAGGGAGCCCCGCCGGTGGCGAGCGAGGGCACGCAGGCTCCCGCCGCTCCGACCCAGGGCACCCCCGCCGCGCCCCAGCAGCCCGTTACCGCCGCGCCTGCCGGCACGGCTCCCGCTCCCGGTACTGCTCCAGCCGTTCCGGCGACGGCCAGCCCGGCCGCCCCGCCAGTGCCGAGCGAACCTGCCGCCGCGCCCGTGGTGGCCGGCGAGGGCCAGGGGGTGGTCAAGGTACAGTTCGTCGCCGATTGCTGGACCCAGGTCACCGACGCCAACGGCAAGATCCTGGTCAGCGCGCTGAAGCGCAAGGGCGACAGCCTGGAGCTGGCCGGCAAGGCCCCGCTGGAGCTGCGCCTCGGTTTCGCCCGCGGCGCCCAGGTCAGCTACAACGGCCAGCCGGTGGACGTGACCCCCTTCGTCCGCGGCGAAACGGCCCGTCTGAAGGTAGGACAATGAGCATTCATAGCGCTTCTCCGATCATTCGCCGCAAGTCTCGGAAAATCTGGGTCGGCAACGTCCCGGTGGGCGGCGACGCGCCGATCGCCGTGCAGAGCATGACCAACACCGAGACCTGCGACGTCGCTGCCACCGTCGCGCAGATCCGCCGCCTGGAAGATGCCGGCGCGGACATCGTGCGGGTTTCCGTCCCCGACATGGACGCCGCCGAGGCATTCGGCAAGATCAAGCAGCAGGTCAACGTGCCGCTGGTCGCCGACATCCACTTCGACTATCGCATAGCCCTGCGCGTCGCCGAGCTGGGAGTGGACTGCCTGCGCATCAACCCGGGCAACATCGGTCGCGAGGACCGGGTCAAGGCCGTGGTCGATGCCGCGCGCGAGCGCAACATCCCGATCCGTATCGGCGTCAATGCCGGTTCGCTGGAAAAGGACCTGCAGAAGAAATACGGCGAACCGACCCCGGAAGCCCTGCTCGAATCGGCCATGCGCCACGTCGATCATCTCGACAAGCTGGACTTCCAGAACTTCAAGGTCAGCGTCAAGGCCTCCGACGTCTTCATGGCCGTCGCCGCCTATCGCCTGCTGGCCCGGCAGATCGAGCAGCCCCTGCACCTGGGCATCACCGAGGCCGGCGGCCTGCGCTCCGGCACGGTGAAGTCGGCGGTGGGGCTGGGCATGCTTCTGGCCGAGGGAATCGGCGACACCATCCGGATTTCCCTGGCTGCCGATCCGGTCGAGGAGATCAAGGTCGGTTTCGACATCCTCAAGTCCCTGCACCTGCGCTCCCGTGGCATCAACTTCATCGCCTGCCCGAGCTGTTCGAGGCAGAACTTCGACGTGGTGAAGACCATGAACGAGCTGGAAGGGCGCCTGGAGGACCTGCTGGTGCCGATGGACGTGGCCGTGATCGGTTGCGTCGTCAACGGTCCGGGCGAAGCCAAGGAGGCCCATGTCGGCCTCACCGGCGGCACTCCGAACCTGGTGTATATCGACGGCAAGCCGTCGCAGAAACTGACCAACGACAACCTGGTGGACGAGCTGGAACGGCTGATCCGCCAGAAGGCGGCCGAGAAGGCCGAGGCCGATGCGAGCCTGATCGCCCGCGGCTGACCCGTTTAAGGACCCTACGTGAGCAAGTCCCTGCAAGCCATTCGTGGCATGAACGACATCCTGCCGGAGCAGACTCCGGCCTGGCGCTATCTGGAACGCACCTTCGCCGGCCTGCTGGACAGCTACGGCTACAGCGAGATCCGCCTGCCCATCCTCGAGTTCACCGAACTCTTCGCCCGCGGCATCGGCGAAGGCACCGACGTGGTCGACAAGGAGATGTACACCTTCCTCGACCGCAACGGCGAATCCCTGACCATGCGTCCGGAAGGTACCGCCGGTTGCGTGCGCGCCGTGCTGGAGCACGGCCTGAGCGGCGGTGGCCAGGTGCAGAAGCTCTGGTACACCGGGCCGATGTTCCGTTACGAGAAACCGCAGAAAGGCCGCTACCGGCAGTTCCACCAGATCGGTGTGGAAGTCTTCAACCTGCCCGGCCCGGACATCGACGCCGAATTGATCATCCTCACCTGGCGCCTGTGGCAGAAGCTCGGAATGGCCGACGCGGTGACCCTGCAGCTCAACACCCTCGGCTCCAGCGAGGCCCGCGCACGCTATCGCGAGGCCCTGGTGGCCTATCTGCAGGAGCGCTTCGAGCAACTCGACGAAGACAGCCAGCGGCGCATGACCACCAATCCGCTGCGAATCCTCGACAGCAAGGTGGAGAGCACCCAGGCGTTGCTGGTCGGCGCGCCGACCCTGCACGACTATCTCGACGAAGAATCGATCGCCCACTTCGAGGGGCTCAAGGCCCGCCTGGATGCTGTCGGACTGCGCTACGAAATCAACCAGAAGCTGGTGCGCGGCCTGGACTATTACTGCCGCACGGCTTTCGAGTGGGTCACCGACAAGCTTGGTGCCCAGGGCACCGTTTGCGGCGGTGGCCGCTACGACGGACTGGTCAGCCAGTTCGGCGGCAAGCCGACCCCGGGTGTCGGTTTCGCCATGGGCGTGGAACGCCTGGTGCTGCTGCTGGAAACCTTGGGGGTGATCCCCGCCGAACTGAACCGTCCGGCCGACCTCTATGTCTGCGCCTTCGGCGAACCGGCCGAGCTGGCCGCCCTGACCCTGGCCGAACAGTTGCGCAGCGCCATTCCCGGCATACGCCTGCTGGTCAACGCCGGCGCCGGTAGCTTCAAGAGCCAGTTCAAGAAGGCCGACAAGAGCGGCGCGCGCTTTGCCCTGATCCTCGGGGAGGACGAGGTGGCCAATCGCGTGGTAGGTTTCAAGCCCCTGCGTGACGAGGGCGAGCAACAAAGCATTGCCTGGGATGCTCTGCCCGAGCACCTGGCAGCCTGTCTGGCACAGGCTTGAGAACATAAAGAATAGGAGTGATTGGGGTGACATCGCGTACCGAAGACGAAGACCTGGCGCAGATCAAGGACTGGTGGCAGCGCAACGGCAAGCCCCTGGTCACCGGCGGCATCCTCGCGCTGGCAGTGGTATTCGGCTGGCAGGCCTGGCAGAAGTACCAGACCAACCAGGCGCAGGGCGCCTCGATCGTCTACCAGCAACTGATCGAAACCGCGCTGAATCCGGCCGGCCAGCCGGATCCGGCGAAGGTGGCGGAGCTGGCCGGCAAGCTGAAGAGCGAGTTCGGCGGCACTCATTATGCCCAGTACGGCAGCCTGTTCGTAGCCAAGGTCGCGGTCGACAGCGGCAAGCTGGATGACGCCGTTGCCGAGCTGAAGGCGGTCATGGACAAGCCGGCCGACGCCACCCTCGGCGAACTGGCGCGGCAGCGCCTGGCCCGGGTCCTGGCGGCCCAGGGCAAGGTCGAGGAAGGCCTGAAGCTGCTCGATGGCGATGCCGACAAGGCCTACGTCTCTACCCGCGAGGAGCTCAAGGGCGACCTGCTGGTGCAGCTCAAGCGCACCGACGAGGCGCGCGCGGCCTACGAGAAAGCCAAGCAGTCGCTGCCCGAAGACGGTGCCGGCGATGCCCTGCAGATCAAGCTCGACGACCTGTCCAAGGGAGAGGCCTGAGATGGTGCAATGGAAACACGCGGCGCTGCTCGCCCTGGCCCTGGCGGTCGTGGGTTGCAGCAGCAACAGCAAGAAGGAACTCCCGCCCGCCGAACTGACCGACTTCAAAGAGGAAGTCGTGTTGAGCAAGCAGTGGAGCCGCTCGGTCGGTGATGGCCAGGGCGACCTGTACAACCTGCTCGAACCGGCCGTCGATGGTTCCACCATCTACGCCGCGTCCGCCGAAGGGCGGGTGATGGCGATCCAGCGCGAGACCGGCGACGTGCTCTGGAAGAAGGACCTGGAGCGTCCGGTTTCCGGCGGTGTCGGCGTTGGCTACGGCCTGGTGCTGGTGGGTACCCTGCGCGGTGACGTGATCGCCCTCGACGAAGCCACCGGCAAGAAGAAGTGGACCAAGCGAGTCAACAGCGAAGTGCTGTCGGCGCCGGCCACCAACGGCGACGTGGTGGTGGTGCAGACCCAGGACGACAAGCTGATCGGCCTCGATGCGGCCAGCGGCGACCAGCGCTGGATCTACGAAAGCACCGTACCGGTGCTGACCCTGCGCGGTACCGGCGCGCCGCTGATCGCCGGCAACATGGCCCTGGCTGGCCTGGCCAGCGGCAAGGTGGTGGCGGTCGACGTACAGCGCGGGCTGCCGATCTGGGAGCAGCGGGTAGCGATTCCCCAGGGGCGTTCCGAACTGGATCGCGTGGTGGACATCGACGGCGGCCTCCTGCTGTCCGGCGACACCCTCTACGTGGTCAGCTACCAGGGTCGTGCCGCGGCGCTGGACGTGAACAGCGGCCGCCTGCTCTGGCAGCGCGAAGCGTCGAGCTACGTCGGTGTCGCCGAAGGCTTCGGCAATATCTACGTCAGCCAGGCCAGCGGTTCGGTGGAAGGCCTGGATTCGCGCGGCGCCTCTTCGCTGTGGAACAACGACGCCCTGGCGCGTCGCCAACTGTCGGCTCCGGCGGTGTTCTCCAGCAACGTGGTGGTCGGCGACCTGGAAGGCTACGTGCACCTGCTGAGCCAGGTGGACGGTCGCTTCGTCGGTCGCGAGCGGGTCGACAGCGATGGCGTGCGGGTTCGTCCGCTGGTGGTCGGGAGCTGGATGTACGTGTTCGGCAACGGTGGCAAGCTCGTCGCCTACACCATCCGCTAGACTGGGTTTCAAGTGTCCGGCCGCTGCCGTCCGACGTCAGCGGCCTTTGTGTTTTCTGAATTCTCGTGGAGAGCCGCATGGTTCCCGTTATTGCCCTGGTGGGTCGCCCGAACGTCGGCAAGTCCACTCTGTTCAACCGCCTGACCAAGTCGCGCGACGCCATCGTGGCGGAATACGCAGGCCTGACCCGCGATCGCCAGTACGGCGAGGCGCGCTGGCAGGGCCGCACCTATATCGTCATCGATACCGGAGGCATCTCCGGCGATGAGGAAGGCATCGATGCGAAAATGGCCGAGCAATCGTTGCAGGCCATCGAGGAGGCGGATGCCGTCCTGTTCCTGGTCGATTCGCGCGCCGGCATGACCGCCGCCGACCAGATGATCGCCGAGCACCTGCGCAAGCGGAACAAGCGCAGCTTCCTGATCGCCAACAAGGTCGACACCATCGATCCCGATCTCGCTCGCGCCGAGTTCAGCCCGCTGGGCCTGGGCGATGCGCTGCCGATCGCCGCCGCCCACGGTCGTGGCATCAACCATATGCTGCAGGAAGCCCTGGGGATCTTCCCCAAGGACAACGCGGAGGAAGAAGGCGAGGGCGAGCCGGCGAGCGAAGAGGTCGCCGAAGGCGAGGAACCGACCCGGATTCCCGGTCCCAGCGAGAAGGACGGAATCAAGATCGCTATCATCGGCCGGCCCAACGTAGGCAAGTCGACCCTGGTCAACCGCATGCTCGGCGAAGAGCGGGTGATCGTCTACGACCAGGCCGGCACCACCCGCGACAGCATCTACATCCCGTTCGAGCGCAACGAGGAGAAGTACACCCTGATCGACACCGCTGGCGTGCGGCGCCGCGGCAAGATCTTCGAGGCGGTGGAAAAGTTCTCGGTGGTGAAGACCCTCCAGGCGATCCAGGACGCCAACGTGGTGATCTTCGTCATGGACGCCCGCGAAGGGGTGGTCGAGCACGACCTCAACCTGCTCGGCTTCGTCCTCGAGACCGGCCGTGCCCTGGTCATCGCCCTGAACAAGTGGGATGGCATGGAGGCGGCCGAGCGTGACTACGTGAAGACCGAACTGGAGCGGCGCCTGCTGTTCGTCGACTTCGCCGACATCCATTTCATTTCGGCCCTGCATGGCACCGGCGTCGGCCATCTCTACAAGTCGGTGCAGGAGTCCTTCCGCTCGGCGGTGACCCGCTGGCCGACCAGCCGCCTGACCAGCATCCTCGAGGACGCCGTGCAGGTGCACCAGCCGCCGATGGTCAACGGTCGCCGGATCAAGCTGCGCTACGCCCACCTGGGCGGCGCCAACCCGCCGCTGATCGTGATCCACGGCAACCAGGTGGACGCGGTGCCGAAGGCTTATACCCGCTACCTGGAGAAGACCTACCGGCGGGTATTGAAGTTGGTCGGTACGCCGATCCGCATCGAGTACAAGGGCGGCGAGAACCCCTACGAGGGCAAGAAGAACTCGCTGACCACGCGCCAGGTCAACAAGAAGCGCCGGCTGATGTCGCACCACAAGAAAGCCGAGAAGAAGAAGAAGGACAAGCGCCGCTGAGTGTGGCGTTTCCTTCGTCGAAAGGCCCGGCAGGTATCCCTGTCGGGCCTTTTTCATTGGCCGCGGCTGTGTAGCCCGCGGGACGAACTGGCCGTCGGCGTTACCCGCCGATTCCCTGTCGTGGCGACGAATAATCGCGAGGCGGTTATTCGTCCTGCGCCATGGCCTGACGCATATTCCCCTCTGACCTGAAACGGCCACGGTTTTTTCTAAGGCGTGCCCCTGCAGCGTCGCTCCCGGATCGGCTATCCTGCCCTGCCACCCGTCTGGCCGGGCTGTCGTCCGGCGAGTCCCTGCAGGAAGTCCCGATGATTCAGAGCAAGCTGCCGAATGTCGGCACCACCATCTTCACCCGCATGTCGCAACTGGCCGCCGAGTGTGGCGCGATCAACCTCTCCCAGGGTTTTCCCGATTTCGACGGTCCGCCGGAGTTGCGCGAGGCGGTAGGCCGGCATATCGCCGCCGGACACAACCAGTACGCGCCGATGACCGGCTTGCCGGCCCTGCGCGAGCAGGTGGCGAAGAAGATCGAGCAGTTCTATGGACGCCGGGTGAGCGCCGACAGCGAGGTGACCATCACGCCGGGGGCGACCGAGGCGATCTTCAGCGCGATCCAGGCGCTGGTTCATCCGGGCGACGAAGTGCTGGTGCTCGACCCGTCCTACGACAGCTACGAACCCTCCGTGCAACTCGCCGGCGGGCGTTGCGTGCACGTGCCGCTGGCGCTGCCGGACTTCTCCATCGACTGGCAGCGCATGGCCGAGGCCATCGGGCCGCGTACCCGGCTGGTCATCATCAATACCCCGCACAACCCCAGCGGCGCGCTGATCAGCCGCGAGGAACTGGACCGCCTGGCCGCGCTGATCCGCGACCGGGATATCTACCTGATCAGCGACGAGGTCTACGAGCACCTGGTGTTCGACGGTGTCGCCCATACCAGCGTGCTGTCCCACGACGAGTTGTATCCGCGCTCCTTCGTGGTCAGCTCGTTCGGCAAGACCTACCACGTCACCGGCTGGAAGACCGGCTACGTGGTCGCGCCGCCGGCGCTCAGCGCGGAGCTGCGCAAGGTTCACCAGTACGTCAACTTCTGTGGCGTCACGCCGCTGCAATGGGCATTGGCGGACTACATGGCCGGCCATCCGGAGCACTTGCGGCAATTGCCCGGCTTCTACCAGGCCAAGCGCGACCTGTTCTGCGACCTGCTGCTGGACTCTCGCTTCCGTTTCACCCGTGCGCCGGGCACCTACTTCCAGTGCGTGGACTATTCGGCCATCCGGCCGGACCTGGACGACGTGGCCATGGCCGAGTGGCTGACCCGCGAACACGGAGTGGCGGCGATCCCGGTTTCGGTGTTTTATGAAAAGGCGCCGGACGCCATGCGGCTGGTCCGGTTCTGTTACGCCAAACGCGAGGAGACGCTGCGTCAGGCAGCGGAAAAGCTATGCGCGATCTGACGGTTCTGCCGGACCTGGACATCGCCCTGGTCCAATCCTCCCTGGCCTGGCATGACGCCCAGGCCAACCGCGAGCATTTCGCCGCCCTGCTGGAGAGCGCCGCCGGTGCCGACCTGGTGGTCCTCCCGGAGATGTTCACCACGGGTTTCAGCATGGCTTCGGCCGAGCAGTCCGAGCCCGAACTGGGGCCGACCCATGCCTGGCTGCTGGAGCAGGCCCGGCGCCTTGGTGCGGTGGTCACCGGCAGCCTGATCGTCCGGCTCGCCGACGGCAGCCATCGCAACCGCCTGCTCTGGGCGCGCCCCGACGGCGAGATGCTGCACTACGACAAGCGCCATCTGTTCCGCATGGCCGGCGAACATGAGCACTACAGTCCCGGCGAACGCCAGGAACTGTTCGAACTCAAGGGCTGGCGGGTGCGCCCGCTGATCTGCTACGACCTGCGTTTCCCGGTGTGGAGCCGCGACCCGCACGACACCGACCTGTTGCTCTACACCGCCAACTGGCCCGCGCCTCGTCGACAGCACTGGAACCGTCTGCTGCCGGCGCGGGCGATCGAGAACCTTTGCTACGTGGTGGCGGTGAACCGTATCGGCGAAGACGGCAACGCCTTGCGCTACGCTGGAGATAGCCAGGCCCTGGATTTCCAGGGCGACAGCCTGTTCAACGCGGCGGACGCCGACGGTGTGTTCCGCGTCCGGCTGGACGCGGCGGCGCTGGCGGCCTATCGCCAGCGCTTCCCGGCCTACATGGACGCGGACCGCTTCGAAATCCATCCTTGAGTTCCGGAACGTCCGCTTCCGGTCGATGTCCGAGGCCATGGCCCGGTGCTGCGCATGATGGCGCGGTGCCGGGAATGGAGTTACCCGTATCCCGCGGCGCCGCGCCGCGGGCATCAGATCAGGAGGAAGACCAATGGGACTGCTCGATTCGATTCTCGGTTCGGCGCTGGGTGGCTCTGAAGGACAGGGAGGTGCTCGCGATCCGAAAGTGGCACTGTTGATCGGGCTGGTGACCATGCTGATGTCGCGCCAGGGCGGTGCGGCACAGGGCGGGGGCGATGGCGGTGGTCTGCTCGGTTCGCTGGGCAGCATCCTTGGCGGCGTCGGCGGCGGGGCCGCGAGCGGTGGGCTGGGTGGCGTCCTCGGCGATCTGCTCGGTGGCGCCGTGGGTGGTGCCGGGCAGGCGGCGCCGGGCGTGGAGGCCGGCTCCCTGGGCGGACTGGGCGGGTTGTTCCAGATGCTCCAGAACGCGGGCCTGGGCGATGCCCTGAATTCCTGGATCGGCGGTGGGCCGAACCAGTCGGTGTCGGCGGCGGACATTTCCCGGGTCTTCGGCGACGGTCAATTGCAGCAACTGGCGGACTCCGCCGGAGTCAGCCAGGGCGAGGCGGCCGAACACCTGAGCAGCCTGCTGCCGGAGCTGGTCAACAAGCTGACGCCGGACGGCCAGGCGCCGCAAGGCGACCTGGACATCGGTTCGGTGCTGGCGCGCTTCAGCTAAGGCTCTCCCGTCGATGCGGGGCGGATAGCCGCGATACGGTTATCCGCTCCACTCAACGGGGCGAGGCCGCCCTCGACGGTTGGTCGGTCAATAGGCGCTGGCGCTGTCCAGGCGGTGGATCGCCTGTTCGTCGAGCTTCAGGTGGGTGGCAGCTATCAGGTCGTCGAGCTGTTCCAGGCTGGTGGCGCTGGCGATCGGCGCGGTCACCGTCGGGCGAGCGATGAGCCAGGCCAGGGCGACCTGGGTCGGGTTGGCGTTGTACTGCTCGGCCACTTCGTCGAGCGCCGCGAGGATGGCCACGCCGCGCTCGTTGAGATAACCCTTAACCTTCTCTCCCCGGGCTCGCCCGGCGGTGTCGGCCTGGCTGCGGTACTTGCCGCTGAGGAAGCCGCTGGCCAGCGAGTAGTAGCTGATCACCCCGATACCGAGTTCTTCCACCGTCGGCTCCAGGTTGGTCTCGTAGTCGGCGCGATCGTACAGGTTGTATTCGGGTTGCAGGCTCTGGTAGCTCGGCAGGTTAAGCCGGGCGCTGACCTGGCGCGCTTCGAGGAGGCGCCGGGCGTCGTAATTGGAAGCGCCGATAACCCGCACCTTGCCTTTCTTGATCAGTTCGCCATAGGTGGAAAGGGTTTCCTCCAGGTCGGTGTGGGGATCGTCGGTGTGCGACTGGTAGAGGTCCAGGTAGTCGGTCTGCAGGCGTCGTAGCGAGCGCTCCAGGGCCTGCTCGATATAGGCGGCGGAGAGGCCTTTGTGGCCATTGTCCATGTCCATCCCGACCTTGCTGGCGATCACCACGCGGTCGCGTTTGCCGGTGCGTTTCAGCCACTTGCCGATGAGGGTTTCCGACTCGCCGCCCTGGTGGCCGGGAACCCAGCGCGAATATACGTCGGCGGTGTCGATGCAGTTCAGGCCGGCGTCGAGCAGGGCGTCCAGCAGCCTGAAGGAGGTGCTTTCGTCGGCAGTCCAGCCGAAGACGTTGCCGCCGAATACCAGTGCCGGTATCTCCAGGCCGGAGTTGCCGAGTTTGCGTGTGGTCATGCGTCATCCCTCCTGAGTGCGGTCCTGTATGGTCGCTTTCGTTCGCACGTCTTGCTGTGACTCCCGGCGGGCGCGGAATGTTCAGCCGGCGCGCAGCGTCCTATAGACTCTGCCGGTTGCCGGGATTTTCCAATGCCGGCCCTGGTAAAGCTTCAGTAAATATCCGCAGGGAGCACACGCATGAACAGCGACACCGAGAATCCGTTCCGCCCGCCGGAGGCCCGCCTGGACGAGCCTGACGCCACCCATGGCGAGCCGCTGTACAGGCTTTCCGCGATCGGTCTGGGTACCTTCATCGGCACGCCCCTGGCCGGCGCCTTCCTCGCGGCGGTGAATCTCCGTCGCCTGGGACGGGCTCAGGAGGTCGGGAAGACCTGGTTGGTCGGCCTCGGCCTGTTCGTCCTGCTGCCGGTCCTGGGCGCGGTGCTGCCGGAGAACATCCCCTCGATCGGCTTCACGGTGGCGCAGATATTCGGCATGGTCTACTACGCCAAATCGGCTTTCGGTCCGGCCCTGGACAGCCACAAGGCAGCGGGCGGAGCGTTCATTTCCAACTGGCGGGCGGCGGGGATCGGCCTGCTGTTCATGCTGGTGGTCCTGTCGGTAGCGATCCCGGTAGTGATGCTGGTGGTGTGAGGGGCAGCCCGCGCTTTGCCTTATCATGGGTTCTTTATCCACGATGACTGGCCATGACTACACAACGCTACCTGCTCGATGAACTGGAAACCGCCGACATGCTCGAGATCGACGGTCTGCACGCCTGGCGCTTCGAACTCAACGAGAACCTGCTGGACCAGGCGGACCTGGCGGCGGAAGCCGACCAGCCGTTCGCCAGCGAAGACTGGGTGCTGGCGGTGGAAAGCCTGGATGGACGCACCCGTCGCGAGTGGCGTTTTTCCTACAACGCGGTGATGGAAGCCGAGCCCCAGGCCGATGGCGAGTCCTGGCGCGTGACCACAGGGGAGGGGGCGTACCAGCTCCGTTGCCTGGGAGCGGTCAGCGCCAGCGGCGACGATGAATGAAACGACTCACCTGAAAGATGCCCATGAAAAAGGGAGCCGCCTGGCTCCCTTTTTCCTTTCCGTGCCGGTCAGGCCGCCCTGGCCTCGGCCTGGGTCACCGCGCGGTTCAGCGCGCTGAACAGGGCGCGGAAGCTGGCGGTGGTGATGTTTTCGTCGATGCCGATGCCGTGCAGCGGGCGCTGACCCTCCAGGCGGATCTCGATGTAGGCCGCGGCCTTGGCATTGGCGCCGGCGCCGATGGCGTGCTCATGGTAGTCCATGATTTCCGCCTTGACCGGCAGGGCGGCCACCAGGGCCTCCAGCGGACCCTTGCCGATCCCGCGCCAGTGCTGCTTCTCGCCGGCGAAGGAGACTTCCAGGTCGACGGCGCTGGTGCCGTTCTCTTCCTGCAGGCGATGGCTGGCGAGGACGTAGGGTGAGGTCGCCTTGAGGTATTCGTTTTCCAGCAGCGAGTAGATCTGTTGTGCGGTCATTTCCAGGCCGAGGCGGTCGGTCTCGCCTTGCACTACCTGGCTGAACTCGATCTGCATGCGCCGCGGCAGGCTGATGCCGTACTCCTGTTCGAGCAGGAAGGTGATGCCGCCCTTGCCGGACTGGCTGTTGACCCGGATCACCGCTTCGTAGTCGCGGCCGATGTCGGCCGGATCGATCGGCAGGTACGGTACTTCCCAGATCGCGTCTTCCTTCTGCTGGGCGAAGCCCTTGCGAATGGCATCCTGGTGCGAGCCGGAGAAGGCGGTATGGACCAGGTCGCCGACGTATGGATGGCGCGGGTGGACCGGCAACTGGTTGCACTCTTCGACCACCTTGCGCACCGCATCGATGTCGGAGAAGTCCAGTTGCGGATGCAGGCCCTGGGTGTACATGTTCAAGGCCAGGGTCACCAGGTCGACGTTGCCGGTGCGCTCGCCGTTGCCGAACAGGCAACCTTCGACGCGGTCGGCTCCGGCCATCAGGCCCAGCTCGGTGGCGGCCACGCCGGTGCCACGGTCGTTGTGGGTGTGCAGGCTGATGATCACGCTGTCACGCTTGTCGACGTGGCGGCCGAACCATTCGATCTGGTCGGCGTAGACGTTCGGCGTAGCGCACTCCACGGTGGCCGGCAGGTTGAGGATGATCTTGTTGTCCGGGGTCGGTTGCCAGACGTCGATCACCGCGTTGCAGACCTCCACCGAGAACTCCAGCTCGGTAGAGCTGAAGATTTCCGGCGAGTACTGGAACGACCACTGGGTGGCCGGTTGCTCGGCGGCCAGCTTCTTGATCAGCTTGGCGGCGTTGGTGGCGATGTCCACGACGCCCTGCTTGTCCTGGTTGAAGACGATGCGGCGGAACGACGGCGCGGTGGCGTTGTAGACATGGACGATGGCCTTCTTCGCCCCGCGCAGGGATTCGAAGGTGCGGGTGATCAGGTCTTCGCGGGCCTGGGTCAGCACCTGGATGGTGACGTCGTCGGGGATGTGGTTGCCTTCGATCAGCTCGCGGACGAAGTTGAAGTCGGTATCGGAGGCCGACGGGAACGCCACTTCGATCTGCTTCAGGCCGACCTGCACCAGGGTCTTGAAGAAGCGCATCTTCTTCGCCGCGTCCATCGGCTCGATCAGCGACTGGTTGCCGTCGCGCAGGTCGGAGCTGCACCAGATCGGCACTTCGGTGATGGTCTTCGACGGCCAGGTGCGGTCGGGCAGATTGATGGCCGGGAACGGACGGTATTTCTGCGAAGGGTCTTTCAACATGCTCATGGGGCTAATCCTTTGGAATCGATACCCAGGCCGATGCGGCCAGGCGAACGCAATGACGAGATGAGAGGAAGCGTCGCTCAGCCACGCAGTCGCGGGCTGACCAGGCACAGGCAGGCGTGTTGGCGGAGCAGGATGAGGGTGTGCGGTGTTTTCATGCGTACCACACTAGTGAGACTGCATTTGAATGGCAAGCATTAAAGGAAAATTAGTAGAATTTCCTATTTGTAGTGCTTTTGTAGCTTTTTATTCTTCGCTGTGGGTGAAAGCTTCGTCCCGATTGCGCCGCCAGCCTGTGTTCCGCAAGTGGAAATTCTGCGGCCCCATGCCGCAGCAGGCCCGGCCGACCTTGTGCGATCATTTTGCTCCCTGCGCCTGGCGCGTATAACGGCAGGCGCATACTTCTCTTTTCGGACACGACCTAGCGCGAGCGGCCGCTCGGCCGGATACGCTGCGGGCCTCATTCAAGACGGCGGGAGTCGCAGGTGGCGACCACTCTGAAACGACAAGGCATCGGTGCATGGCTGGCTCTGTTCGCCATGCTGATGATCTTCGTCGGGCCGCTGATCTCCCAGTCGATGCCGATGGACCACCCGATGCCGATGGGCGTGGGAGTGGGCCACGAAGGCATGTCGCACGAGAACATGGACCATGGCGACATGGCCCATGCCGGCTGTTCCGATGCCCAGCGCTCCGTCGTCCATGCCGGCATGCCGGGGATGGGCGGCGAGGAAGGCAATCGCCTGGCCAGCGACGTGCTCTGGGAGAAGTGCGGTTATTGCAGCCTGTTGTTCCACAGCCCGCCGCTCACCGAAGACGCCTGCCTGGCGCTGTTCTCCGTTCCCTTCGCGACGGCGCCCGCCGTCGCTTTCCTGAACGAGGCGTTCGTCGCCTCGCCGGTATTTCCCGGCGCCCGTACCCGTGCGCCGCC
The DNA here is from genome assembly GCF_001813025.1 of Pseudomonas sp. HMSC066A08. Classification (NCBI taxonomy): domain Bacteria; kingdom Pseudomonadati; phylum Pseudomonadota; class Gammaproteobacteria; order Pseudomonadales; family Pseudomonadaceae; genus Pseudomonas; species Pseudomonas sp. HMSC066A08. The sequence goes on along the minus strand of NZ_KV811348.1, from coordinate 687,703 downwards.
GTTCCTGATCGCCTGACCTCTTTCAATCCGATAGCCGCCGCTTCCTGGGGGCACCGGTGCGTCTTCGCCGCGCCGGTGACGCGAGCCTGGCCGCGTGCCTGCTCGCCGTGGGGCGGGGCGGAAGTCACACCGATCATGGAAAAACGTATGTCTACTCAACAACGTGCGGCCGGCAACGCCTGCCCGACCGCCGCTTTCAGCTTCGACCCTGCCCGTCTCGCACAACGCCGCCGCTGGGCGGGGGCCTTCGCCGCGCTGTGCGGCCTGGCCCTGTCTCCGTCGGCGCTCCTGGCCGAGGAGCACTCCCAGCACCAGGATCACGCCGTGGAGCTGGCGCCGAGCGTGGTCACCGGAGTCGCCCAGAGTTCGCCGCTGACCATCGTCACCAATCCCAAGGAGCCGCGCCAACCGGTGCCGGCCAGCGATGGGGCCGACTACCTGAAGACCATTCCCGGCTTCGCGGTGATCCGCAACGGCGGCAGCAACGGCGACCCGGTGCTGCGCGGAATGTTCGGTTCGCGCCTGAACATCCTCACCAACGGCGGCATGATGCTCGGTGCCTGTCCGAACCGGATGGACGCGCCGACCTCCTACATCTCGCCGGAAACCTACGACAAGCTCACCGTGATCAAGGGCCCGCAGACGGTGCTCTGGGGGCCGGGCGCGTCGGCCGGGACGATCCTCTTCGAGCGTGAGCCGGAGCGCTTCGGCGAACTCGGCTCGCGGGTCAACGCCAGCCTGCTGGCCGGCTCCAACGGCCGCTTCGACAAGGTGCTGGACGCCGCCGCCGGCAACCGGCTCGGCTACCTGCGCTTCACCGGCAACCACGCGCAGTCCGACGATTACGAGGACGGTGCCGGGAATACCGTGCCGTCGCGCTGGAAGAAGTGGAACGGCGACGTCGCGGTCGGCTGGACCCCCGACGAGGACACCCTGATCGAACTCACCGCCGGCAAGGGCGACGGCGAGGCACGCTACGCCGGGCGCGGCATGGACGGCTCGCAGTTCAAGCGCGAGAGCCTGGGCCTGCGCTTCGTCAAATCGAACGTCAGCGATGTGCTGGAGAAGGTCGAGGCGCAGGTCTACTACAACTACGCCGACCACATCATGGACAACTTCCGCCTGCGCACTCCCGACCCGTCCAGCATGATGCCGATGCCGATGGCGTCCCAGGTGGACCGACGCACCCTTGGCGGTCGCCTGGCGGCCACCTGGCGCTGGGACGACTTCAAGCTGGTCACCGGGGTCGACGCCATGCGCAACGAGCACCGCGCTCGCGGCTCCAGGTACGACATGATGACCGACTACTACACCGACGCCGACCAGTTCCCCTGGAGCAAGGACGCGGTGTTCCACAACTACGGGGCCTTCGGCGAACTGACCTGGTTCGCCGCCGAGCGCGACCGGCTGATCGGCGGGCTGCGCCTGGATCGCGCCTCGGTCAAGGACTACCGGCAGACCCTGAAGTCCGGGCACATGGGCCATGCCATGGCCAACCCGACGGCCAACGACACCCGCGCCGATACCCTGCCCAGTGGCTTCGTGCGCTACGAGCACGACCTCGCCGACTCGCCGACCACCCTCTACGCCGGCCTCGGCCATGCCGAGCGCTTTCCCGACTACTGGGAGCTGTTCTCGCCCAAGCGCGGGCCGAACGGGTCGGTCAACGCCTTCGACAAGTTCAAGCCGGAAAAGACCACCCAGCTCGACTTCGGCCTCCAGTACAACGGCGACAAGCTGCAGGCCTGGGCCTCCGGCTACGTCGGGGTGGTCCAGGACTTCATCCTGTTCAGCTATCGCGAGGGCATGATGGGCTCCTCGACCCAGGCGACCAACGTCGACGCGCGGATCATGGGCGGCGAGCTGGGCGCTTCCTACCAGCTCACCGGCAACTGGAAGACCGACGCCAGCCTGGCCTATGCCTGGGGCAAGAACAGCTCGGACAACCGCGCACTACCGCAGATCCCGCCGCTGGAAGCGCGCTTCGGCCTGACCTACGAGGAAGGCGACTGGAGCGCCGGCAGCCTGTGGCGGGTGGTCGCGCCGCAGAATCGCATCGCCAGGGACCAGGGCAACGTGGTCGGCAAGGACTTCGACAAGAGCGCCGGCTTCGGCGTCTTCTCGCTCAACGGCGCCTACCGGGTGACGCGCAACGTCAAGCTGAGCGCCGGTGTCGATAACCTGTTCGACAAGGATTACACCGAGCACCTGAACAAGGCCGGCGACGCCGGCTTCGGTTTCTCCGCCAACGAAACGGTTCCCGAGCCGGGCCGGACCTTCTGGACCAAGGTCGACTTCAGCTTCTGAACTTTCAACGAGGCCCCGTCCAGCGGGGCCCGCCTTGCCTGTGTGCGCTCCGAAGAGGTGATCCATGCAACCCAACGAAAAGAACGGCCGTGACTTCTACGCGCTGGCCTGGCGCTGGCATTTCTACGCTGGCCTGTTCGTCGCGCCTTTCATGATCCTGCTGGCGCTGACCGGAATCGTCTACCTGTTCAAGCCGCAGCTGGATGCGCTGCTCTACCCGCAATTGCTGCGCGTCGAGGCCGGCGCGCAGATGCGCAGCGCCGACCAGTTGCTCGCCGGGGTGCGCCAGGCGCACCCGCAGGCCGCCGTCAGCCAGTACCTGCCGCCGAGCGAGGCGGGGCGCAGCGCGCAATTCGTGATTGGCGAAGAGGGCAGGCAATGGAACCTCTTCGTCGATCCCTACAGCGGACGCGAACTCGGCCGCCAGGATGCGCAGCTGAATCTCCAGGCGGTGGCCCGGGCACTGCATGGCGAGTTGATGGCCGGGACCGTCGGCGACCGGCTGATCGAGCTGGCCGCCGGCTGGGGCATCGTCCTGGTGGTCTCCGGTCTCTACCTGTGGTGGCCGCGCGGGCGGGCGGCGAGCGCGCTGTTCTGGCCGCGCCTGCACCTGCGCGGACGACCGCTGTGGCGCGATTTACATGTGGTCGCCGGTTTCTGGGGCAGCCTGCTGTTGCTGTTCATGCTGCTCAGCGGGATGACCTGGACCGGCTACTGGGGCAAGCAGTTCGCCGATGTCTGGAATCGCTTCCCGGCGGCGATGTGGAACGATGTGCCGACCTCCGACATGCTGGCCGGTAGCCTCAACAGCGCGTCGCGCCAGCAGGTGCCCTGGCCGCTGGAGAACACTCCGCTGCCGCGCTCGCAGCCGCCGGCGGCCGACGCCCATGCCGGGCACCGCGGGCATTCCGCCCAGGCCGGGCACGAGATGCCGATGGACATGCCGATGCCGGCGGGCATCCCTCTGCAAAGGGTGGTGGATATCGCCCGCGAGCGCGGCGTGGCGGCGGGCTACGGGATCGCCCTGCCGAGCGGGATGGAGGGGGTCTACACGATTTCCGTGTTCCCCGACGATCCGCGCCACGACGCCACCCTGCACATCGACCAGTACAGCGGCAAGGTTCTCGCCGACGTGCGTTGGCAGGACTACAACGCGGTGGCGAGGAGCGTGCAGATGGGCGTCGTGCTGCACGAAGGCAAGCTCTTCGGCCTGGGCAACCAGTTGCTGATGCTCGCGGTCTGCCTGGCGATCCTGCTCAGCTCGGCGAGTGGCCTGTGGATCTGGTGGAAGCGCAAGCCGGCCGGACGCCTTGGCGTGCCGCCGCTGCGCCACGAACTGCCGCGCTGGAAGAGCGGCATCGCCATCATGCTGGCGCTGGGCGTGGCCTTCCCGTTGGTGGGGGCCTCGATCCTGCTGGTCTGGGCGCTGGACTGGCTGGTGCTGTCGCGGCTGCCGGCGGTTCGCCGGGTCCTGGCCTGAGACCTGCTGTCCGGCGCTCAGTCGAGGTCGAGCTGGCGGGTCTTCCAGAGTGCCGCCAGCAACAGCACGCAGAGCAGCGCCTCGGCGCCGAGCCAGAGGAAGGTGGTCAGCGCCGGCGAGGCGTCGATCAGCACACCGTAGAGACGCGCCGCGCCGCCGCTGGCGATCACCGCCAGGGCGGCGAGCAGGCCGAGCACCAGATAGCGGGGGCGCAGGGCGGCATAGCCGAGCAGCAGGCCGATGCCGAAGCTGGTGCCGCCGTAGCTGGCGCGCAGGTCGGTGAGGGCGGCGGGGGTGAGCGGTTCGCCGCTGGTGAGCAGGGAGGCGAGCGGGCCGGGGAAGAAGACGAAGCCCAGGCCGAGGACCACGAACAGTGCCGAGCACAGCCAGAGCAGGCGAAGCGGGTGAGTCATGCGGTGTCTCCCTTGGTCATGAAAGGGGCGCATCGACGCGCCCCCTGTTCCTTCTGACCTCAGCCGGCGCCGCGTTGCTCACTTCTCAGGGCTGGAAGGCACCGATGAAGATCGCCGGGTCGACTCGCGCGTCGTTCAGGCTGACGTTCCAGTGCATGTGCGGTCCGGTGGCCCTGCCGGTGGCGCCGACCTTGCCGAGTACGCCGCCGCGCGGCACCTGCTGGCCGAGCTTCACGTCGATCTTCGACAGGTGGCAGAACATGCTGATGAAGCCCTGGCCATGGTCGACGAACACCGTCTTGCCATTGAAGAAGTAGTCGCCGATGAGGATCACTTTGCCGGCCGCCGGCGCCTTGATCGGCGTACCGGCCGGTACCGCGAAGTCTAGACCGGAATGCGGGTTGCGCTCTTCGCCGTTGAAGAAGCGGCGCAGGCCGAAGGGGCTGGAGAGCGGACCGTCGACCGGCTTGTCGAGCATCAGGTTGCTGGGCAGGCCGGGACTGAAGCGGCGGTAGGCGGCGGTCTGCTCGGCGAGTTCGCGTTCGATGCGCTTGAGGTCTTCCGGCAGCGGATTGACCTGGCGCTTGTTCTTCAGGGTGATGCGCTGCTCGCGGTAGTGCTTGCCGGCGACGCTGAAGCTTTCCTCGTGGTTGCCGGTCGCCGCCCGCACTTCCAGCTTCTGCGGGCCGGGCTTGATGCTCAGCGGGATGCCGACCACGGCGATCCAGCGGCGGCCTTCCTCGCGCACCACCAGCACCGGCTTGCCTTGGTAGAAGGCCCGCGGCGGCGGGCCTTCCTCGCCGAGGTCGACCACCGCCACCCCGCCGGGCACCGGCTTGTTCAGCAGGCGCATGATGAAGCTGTCGGCCTGGGCGGGCAGGGCGCAGAAAGCGGAGAGCAATAGCGTGGAAACGAAGGCTAGGGTGCGGGGCATCGGCTTCTCGACTCGTCGGGCGTCAAAGCCGTCTATGCTGGCGGAAGAGCGTGGCGGGGGAAAGCCCGCAAGGGTTGCAAACGTTTTCACCTGCGGCACTCTGTCGCGCCCGGCGTTTTTACTTTTGCCCCGCGCTCAGGCATAAAGGGCCCATTCTCCGGAGAACCGACGATGCCCCTGTCACGGCGCCCCGTGGCCTGGCTGGCCAGCCTGGCCGTGCTGATGAACCTGTTCGTGGTGCCGCTTTCGCAGGCGCTGACGACGCAGGAGCGCGCCTCGTTGCTGCTCGGCGGCTTCTGCAGCACCTCGTCCGACTCGCTGCTGCGCCTGAAGCTGAGCGCCGCGCTCAAGGACATCGATCTTCCCGACGACCACGAAAGCCTGGCCCCGCACCTCTGCTGCTGCGCCGGCGCCGCCGGCACGCCCGGACTGGTCGTCTCCTGGCCGGCATTGCCGCTGGCGCCGCTGGCCAGCCCGGCCCGTATCGCCTTCTCCACGACCGACCTGCCTCCCCTGCGCTACTGGCGCCTCGCCAATCCTCGCGCTTCTCCTGTCGCCTGACTCCTCCCCCGCGCCTTCGACAACCTGGACCTTCGGGTCGGGGCAGGTCGCGGCGCAATGCCCTAGCTTCCCCCCTGGAATCGCCGGTCCGACGGAAAAAGACCGGTCATACGCTACTGGAGAGTCACCATGCGCACATCCTTCTTCGCTACCGCGGCCCTGCTGGCCGTTTCCGCTTTCGCCCAGGCCCACGAGTACAACGCCGGCCAGTTGCACATCGAGCATCCCTGGGCGCTGGCACTGCCACCGACCTCGCCGAACGGCGCGGCCTATTTCGTGGTGCAGAACCATGGCAAGGAAAACGACACCCTGCTTGGCGCCGACACGCCGCGCGCGGCTTCTGCCGAGGTGCACGAGCATGTGCACAAGAACGGCATGATGAGCATGCAGAAAGTCGACAGCGTCGATGTCGCGCCAGGCAAGGACCTGCGTTTCGCCCCCGGTGGCTACCACCTGATGCTGATGGGCCTGAAGCAGCCACTGGTGGCCGGCGAGCGCTTCCCGCTGACGCTGCATTTCCGCAAGGCCGGCGACGTGCCGGTGGAAATCGTCGTCGAGTCCAAGGCGCCGGCCGAACAGGGCGGGCACGAGCAGCACGGCCACTGAGCGCCGTGTCGAGCAGGGGCGCCCGGCGCCCCGCCTTTGCGTGCGAGGTTCAGAGCATGAACAGCAACAGATATCCCTTGCCGGCGCAGACCGGCCTGGTGGTGGCTCCCGGCCTGCCGCCGAAGAACTCCACCCTGCGTCCGGACCAGCTCAACAAGCGCCTGAGCAGCGCCTGGCACCATCTCTATGACCTTTGCCCGGAACTGCTGAAGATCGATCCGCCGGATGGCCTGACCATCCTCCGCGGTTTCCTGCAATGGGCGGCCGAGCAGAAGGCCGCCTGGAACTGGGCGATGCACCTGCGCCTGTACTGCTGGCTGCTGCAGTCGCCGTTCGGCGCCAAGGTGACCGACGAGCACCTGGAGGTGCTGATGGACGCCTCCGCCGCGCGCTGGACGGTGGACGACACCAGCGCCAACCGCGGCATCCTACTGGCCAGCCAGGGCGGTGCGCACATCACCCAGGACTGGAAGGCGCCGCAGGCCGGCGCCGGCACGCGCGTGCCGCTGGAGCGCCTGGACCTGCCGGCGCCGAACTGGACATTCGCCTATTGCGCGGTGCCCGACCCGCGGCTGCGCGAGTTCCCGGGCTGGAAGCCGTTGCCGGCACGCGGCTCGCTGGTCGGTTGAGCGCTCGCCGCCCCGCGTGCGGGGCGGCGCCGTTTCAGCGGTTGGCCAGGGCCCGCTGGTTGGAGTCGTAGATGTTGTCGCGTTCCGGAACGTGCCGGCCGGCGAGGCTTTCCAGCCATTCCTCGGTGCTGAGCACGGCGGCGAAGGACGACTGCAGGACGATGCCGAAGATCCGGTGGATCTCTTCCGCGCTGGCCTGGCCGGCGCGGTTGCGGTAGGGCACCGAGCCGCTGGCATCGTGCAGGTATTCCACCTGCCAGCCTTCGTGGATCGCCTGGCGGATGGTGGAGTCGTCGCAGTGCTGGGTCATATAGCCGACCACGGCGAGGGTGTCGATGTCGCGCTCGCGCAGCCAGTCGGCCAGCCCGGTGCCGACGAAGGAACTGGCCAGTTTCTTCTCCACCTTGTGCTGGTAGGGCCGCGAGGCGACCACTTCGTGCAGCTCGGCCTGCCGGCTGCCGCGCGCGAACAACGGCGAGTCCGCCGGTGCCAGGTGCTGCACCACGACGATCGGGATGCCCGCCGCGTAGGCGGCATCCATGGCGGCGCCGATGCGTTCCAGCGACGATTGGATGGCGGGAAATTCGATACGCAGGTTGCCGCTGACGTATTCGTTCTGTACGTCGATGACCAGCAAGGCGCGTTTGGGTTGACGTGCGGACATGGCGTTTCCTCCTGAGTGGGTGAGGCGGATTCTGGTCCCGGCGCGGCGTAGCGAGTGAGTGGCCTGAGAGACAACTTTCGCTAGAATCGGGCCAACCCGCTCATACCCACCGAGGTGCGCATGTCCCGCCAGTCCGTGGCTGTGGTGGCCTTCGACCGCATCAGTCCGTTCCACCTGTCGGTGCCCTGCCTGGTGTTCGGCCAGGAGTGCTACGACCCTTGCGCGCAGGCCTTCGACCTGCGTGTCTGCGCCGCCGAGCCAGGCCGGCTGCGAACCACGGTGGGGTTCACCATCGAGGCCGAGGCCGGGCTGGAAGCGCTGGCCGAGGCGCAGACCGTGATCGTGCCGAGCTGGCGCGATCCATACGAGCGTCCGCCACAAGCGCTGCTGGAGGCGCTGAACGCGGCCCGTGCACGCGGAGCGCAACTGGTGGGTTTGTGCCTGGGGGCCTTCGTGCTGGCCGAGGCCGGGTTGCTCGACGGTCGCCGCGCCACCACCCACTGGATGTGGGCGGAGGATTTCGCCGGGCGCTTTCCCGCGGTGCGGGTAGAGCCCGACGTGCTGTACATCGAGGACGACGGCCTGCTGACCTCGGCAGGCACCGTCGCTGGCATCGACTGCTGCCTGCACCTGGTGCGCCAGCGGCTCGGTGCGCAGACTACCAATCACCTGGCCCGCCGCCTGGTGGTGGCGCCGCATCGGCAGGGCGGCCAGGCCCAGTTCATCGAGCAGCCGCTGCCGGGCAGCGCCCAGGACGGCCGTCTCGGCGAGCTGCTGGTGTGGCTGCGGCAAAACCTCGACCAGGCGCACAGCCTGGACAGCCTGGCACAGCGGGTGCTGATGAGCCGGCGGACCTTCACCCGGCATTTCCGCCAGCTCACCGGCACCACCGTCAGCCAGTGGCTGCAGGCCGAACGCCTGGCCCTGGCCCAGCGCCTGCTGGAAACCACCGAGCATTCGGTGCAGGTGATCGCCGGGCTGGCCGGCTTCGGTTCAGCGGTGTCGTTGCGCCAGCAGTTCTCCGCCGCGTTCGGCCTGCCGCCGCTGGGCTACCGGCGCGCCTTCGCCTCCTAGTCCGCCGGAGGGCGCTTCTGCAACTGCTGGCGCCAGAGCGCGTCCATTGCCTGCAACTGCACCGGGCCGAACAGCGCCTGCGTCGCGCCGGTGTGCCAGGCCCAGAGCTGGTCGCCGAAATCGTAGTGCCACCATTCGCTGGGCAGGTTGCTGAAACCGGCATCGAGCATCGCGTGATAGAGCAGGCGACGATGATCGCGGACGCGTCGCTGGCGCGCGTCGGGCTCCGCCAGGCGTTCGAAGTAGGCGGTGTAGGAGGCTGGTACGGCTTCGTCGAAGGCGCTGCCCATGTCCAGCCAGCGGCCCTGGGCGTCGCACAGGGTGACGTCCACCGCGCCGCCGGTGAGATGCGGGCTTGGTGCCTCGCGGCTGCTGCTCGGCGGCGAGACGAACTGGCGGGTGAGCCGCTCCAGCTCGGCTTCGCCGGCCCTTGGGTAGTGCGCGGCCAGGGCGCTGGACAGGCTGTCGTAGAGATACTGCTGCACGGCGAACGGTCGCCAGGCGTCCAGCACTACCAGGCGCACGCCACCGGGGAGAGCGGCGGCGACCCGCAGGAGACGCTCGAAGACCTCGCCGCGAGCGTGGCACTCCGGGATCGCGTGAGGAATGCCGAGCTTGTGGTAGGCCGGCCAGACGCTGAAGTCGCGGCTCAGTCCGAGTGCTTCCAGCGGCGTGCCGGCATCGACGATGGGGATGCCGGCCACGGCGTGCCAGTCGGGCTCCGGGAGAATGGGGATGGCTTGGGTGAGGTCGGTCATGGCGTCAATTGAGCAGGCGTGGCAGCCACAGGGTCAGGGACGGGAACAGGATCAGCAGCGACAGCACCCCCAGGGCCACGAGGATGAACGGCCAGATACCCTTGAACATTTCCAGGATATCGAGGCGGCTGATGGTCGCCACGATGAACAGGCAGGCGCCCATTGGCGGGGTGATCAGGGCGATGGTGATGTTCAGGGTGAAGATCAGCCCCAGGTGCACCGGATCCACGCCGGCGGCCAGCGCCACCGGGGCGACTATCGGTGTCAGCAGCATCAGTACCGAGACCTCCTCCATGAGCATGCCGCAGACGAAGATCACCGCGCTGATGATGAACAGCATCAGGGTCGGCGAGTGGCCGAACGGCTCCAGCAACTGGGCGAACTCGCTGGCGACCTGGGCGTAGTTGAGCAACCAGTTGATCACCGAGGCGGCAGCGATGATCACGTAGATGCTGGCGGTCAGGCGTACCGTCTCGCGTAGCGAGTTCCACAGCCCGACCAGGCTCAGTTGGCGCTGGAGCAGGCCGACCAGCGCCACGTAGAGGGCGATCAGGGCGCCCGACTCGGTGGGCGTGACCAGTCCCAGGACGATTCCGGCGACGATGATCACCGGCGCGATCAGCGCGGTCAGGGCACCGGACAGCGCCGCCAGGATCTCGCCCCAGGCCGGCGCCGCGTGGCGCGCCTGCAGCCCGTTGCGGTAGGCGTACACCGCGTTCAGCAGCATGAAGGCGGCGGCCAGCAGCAGGCCGGGGATCACCCCGGCGAGGAACAGCTCGCCCACCGAGGTGTTGGTCAGCGAGGAGTAGAGGATCATGAAGATGCTCGGCGGGATGATCGGACCGATCAGCGAACTGCCTGCGGTCAGCCCGGCGGCGAAGCGCCGCGAGTAGCCTTCCTTTTCCATGGCCGGCACCAGCAGGGTGCTGAGTGCCGAAGCGTCGGCCGCGGCGGACCCGTTGACCCCGGCGAAGAACACCCCGGCGACCACGTTGACGTGGCCGAGGCCGCCGCGGAAGTGGCCGACCAGGGCGTTGGCCAGGCGCATCAGGCGCGGGGTCATGCCGGAATGGTTCATCAGGTTGCCGGCCAGCACGAACAGCGGGATCGCCATCAGCGAGAAGATGTCCATGCCGCCGAAGAAGCGCTGCGGCAGGGTGTTGGCGAACAGCGCCGGGTCGACGAAAAGGAACCCCACCAGCGCAGTGAGCAGCAGGCAGAGGAACAGCGGCAGGCCGAGCAGGAGGTTGACCACGAAGGCCGCGATCATGGCGATGGCCATCATGCCTGCGTCCCTCCCTCGATGGTGGTGCTGGCCGGCTGCCGCGGCCAGGGGCCCTGGAGCAACAGCATGAGGGTCAGCAGGCCGAAGCCGAGCGGCAGGCTGAGCAACGGCCAGGTGCGGCTGACGCCCAGGCCGAGGCTGCGGAAGCGCCCGGCGTTCAGCGCGTAGCGGGTACTCACCCAGGCGGCGAAGGCGAAGAAGGCCAGCGCCAGCAGCCACTGGTAGAGCCTGAGTACCTGCGCCAGGCGTGGCGGCAGGTGCTGTTCCAGCAGGTTGACGCGCATGTGCCCGCCCTCCATCCATACCGCGCCGAGCGCCAGCATTACTGCGCCGATGATGAGGTAGCGGGCCAGTTCGTCCATCCAGATCGGCGAGCTGCCGAGCAGGTAGCGGGCGAACACGCCGTAGATGAGCAGGACCAGGTCGAGCAGCAACAGCAGCGTGGCGAGGTTCAGCAACGCGGCGCGCATGCCCTTGAGCAATGACGGCATGGGAGGTACTCCGGAAAGTCGGACAGGCGCGCCCGGCCGACGGCAGCGGCCGTCGGGGGGCAACGCGCGAAGGTCAGGGGGCGGTGGCGAGACCGGCGTCGCGGAAGGCCATCTCGGTCCAGCGCGGCTCGATGTCCTGGGTCTTCAGCCAGGCCAGGTAGGACGGCTGGCCTTTCTCGCGGAAGGCGGCGAGGTCATCGGCGGACGGCTGGATGATCTGCATGCCCTTTTCCTTGAGGAACGCCAGGTCGCGCTCCTGCTGGGCGGCGACCGCCTCGCGGTTCAGCCGGGTGGCTTCGGCGGCGGCGTCGAGCAGGGCCTGGCGCTCCTTTGCCGGGAGGCTGGCGAGCAGATCGCCGTTGGCCACCAGGAACTGGTCGGAGTATTGGATGTTGGCCAGGGTCAGGTACTTCTGCACCTGGTAGAGGCTGCCGAGGATGATGTAGGAGGTCGGGTTCATCTGGCCGTCGGCGACGCCGGTGCGCAGGCCCATGTACAGCTCGGTCCAGGGGATCGGCGTGCCGGAGGCGCCGAAGGCTTCGTAGAGCGCCACCTGGCTGGGATCCATGGCGCGGAAGCGCAGGCCCTGGAAGTCCGCCGGGCCGTGGATCGGCTTCTTGCCGTTGGTGAAGTTGAGGAAGCCGCCTTCCTCGACCACCGCCAGCAGCTCGGTGCCGGTGCGCTCGCGGAAGGCCTCGCGGGCGGCCTGCCAGTAGCTGCCGCTGTCGAAGAAGGTGTGGGCCGCGGCGGCGTCCTTGAACATGAAGGGCGTGGCGCTGACGTAGATCTCCGGGAACAGCGGGGCGATCCCGGCGAAGGAGGCGATGTTCAGGCCGGGGCCGGTCATCACCTGTTCCATGCGCTGCTCCTCTTCGCCGAGCATGCTGTTGGGGTAGAGCTTGAACTGCAGTTCGCCGCCGCTCTTTTCCTCGGCCAGGCGCTTGAGGTTGCTGGCGAACAGATGCACCAGGTTCTTCTCGCTGTCGGCGGCGCCGTTATAGCTCAGGTTGAGGGTGGTGGCGGCCTGGGCGAGGCTGCCGCCCAGGCCCAGGGCGGCGGCCAGCAGTCCGGCGGCGAAGCGGCGGGCGAGGCCGCGGCGCGGATTCGTGTGCATGTTGTTTTCCTTATGGCAGTCCGAACGGTCGAGGGATCGGCGGCACTTCTTGTCGGGGCGCGGGGCCGGGTGCTCGCACGAAAGCGAAGCAACGCTAGCCGTTGTCTCGTTGACTATTCAAGTCCGGACGTGATGCGAAAAAGACAACGCCTCAGCGCTGCGAGAGCCCGGGCGCGTCGCCACTGAAGAAGCGCATGCCGCGGCGCAGGTGTTCCAGGCAGGCGATCGCCGCCACGGTCAGCTCGCGGCTCTTGTGGCTGACGATCCGCGCGCGGGCGTCGCGCAGCGCCGGGTGGGCCAGCGGCAGGCAACGGATATGCCCGGCCTCGATCTCGTGGCTGACCGTCAACTCCGGCATGAAGGCCACGCCGATGCCGGACTTGACGAAATTGGTCAGCACCGCCACCGAGTTGGTGCGCAGTTTCGGCCTTAGCTCGATGCGCTCCAGTTGGGCGGCGATCACCGCCAGCTGGCCCATGCCGGTGCTGTTGTGGATCAACGCCAGCGACTCGTTGCGCAGCGCGCGCATCGGCACCGCGCCGCGGTGTCCGGCGAGGGCATGGTTGGCGGGGATGATCAGGTCGAGGGGCTGGCGGGTGTCGACGTGCACGTCCAGCTCGCCGTCCTCGACCGGGGCGTAGACCAGGGCCAGGTCGACGGCGTCTTCCTTGACCAGTGCCACGCCTTCGTTGGCCCCGGCCATGCGGACCTCCAGCTCGATGCCGGGGTAGCGCAGGATGAAGCTCTGCAATGGCTGGGAGATCAGGTCGGCGATGAAGCCCTCGCCGACCGCCAGGCGCACCTTGCCCTGGCGCAGCCCCTGCAGGGCCGATAGACGCGACAGCACGCCCTCTTCATTGGCCCGTTGCTGGCGGTAGTGCGCCACCAGCAGCTCGCCGGCCTCGGTAGGCGCCACGCCCTGCGGGGTGCGTTGCAGGAGGCGCACCCCGAGATGTTCCTCCAGACTGGCGAGCTGCCGGCTGATGGCCGAGGGGTCGATGTTCAGGTGCTGGGCGGCGCGGCGTAGAGAGCCGTGGTGGATCACCTCGTTGAGGTAGGCCAGGGCCCGTTGGCTGAGACGGATCATCGCGGCTCAGTCCAGCAGCGACAGGGTCACCGGCGTCCGGTGGTTGTCCTCGACCCGCACCTCCAGTTCGCCTTCCGCGAGGCGAGCCTTCAGGCGCTGTCCCGGCTGGGTCTGGCCGGCATCGCGGATCGCCCGGCCACGCTCGTCGAGGAGGATGCTGTAGCCGCGGCCCAGGGTCGCCAGCGGGCTGACCACGTTGAGCGTCTGCGCCAGTCCTTCGAGGCGCTGACGACGATCCTTCAGTACCTCGCGGGCGGCGCGCGGCAGGCGCGCGGCGAGGCTGTCGAGCTTCTGCCGGAGCAGCGCCAGGGTGCGGCCCGGATGCTGCGCGGCGAGGCGCGTCTCCAGGCGGACCAGGCGTTCGTGGCGGACCGCCAGCTGGCGCTCGAAGGCACGGCGCAGGCGCATGTCCAGGTCGTCCAGGCGCTGCGCCTGCTGGCGCAGGCGTTCGCCGGGATGGCGCAGGCGGCGGGCGACGCCTTCCAGGCGCAGGCGTTCGCGCAGCAACTGGTCGCGCATGCGCAGCACCAGGCGCCGGCGCAGGCCGTCGAGACGCTGCTGCAGGTCGCCGGCGTTGGGCGCCAGCAGTTCGGCGGCGGCCGAAGGCGTCGGCGCGCGCACGTCGGCGACGAAGTCGCTGATCGATACGTCGGTCTCGTGGCCGACCGCGCTGACGATCGGTGTGGCGCAGGCTGCCACGGCGCGTGCCACCGCTTCTTCGTTGAAGCACCAGAGGTCTTCCAGGGATCCGCCGCCACGGGCCAGGATCAGCGCGTCGAAGCCTTGCCGGTCGGCCAGTTGCAGCGCGCGGACGATCTGCGCGACGGCCTCGCGGCCCTGCACCGCGGTGGGCACCAGGGTCAGCTCGACCTGCGGTGCGCGGCGGCGGAACACGCTGATGATGTCGCGGATCACCGCCCCGCTGGGCGAACTGACGATACCGATGCGGCGCGGATGGGCGGGCAGCGGACGCTTGCGTTCGCTGGCGAACAGGCCTTCGCCGGCGAGTTTTTCCTTCAATGCCTCGAAGGCCAGGCGCAGGGCGCCGTCGCCGGCCGGCTCGACGGTATCGGCGATCAACTGGTAGTCGCCGCGCCCCTCGAACAGCGAGATCTTCCCGCGCACCTTTACCGCCAGCCCGTCGCGCAAGGCCTGGCGTACGCGCAGGGCGTTCTGCCGGAACAGCGCGCAGCGGACCTGCGCGTTGCTGTCCTTGAGGGTGAAGTAGACATGGCCGGAGGCCGGCCGGGCGAGGTTGGACAGCTCGCCCTCGACCCACACCTGCGGGAACACGTCTTCCAGCAGCAGGCGGGCGCGTTGGTTCAGTTGGCTGACGGTCAGCACCTCGCGATCGAGGCCGAGCCGTTGGAAGGGATCGTTACGCATGGGCGGCATGATAAGGCGGCGCACCGCGATGTGCGATCAATCCTTGGCTTCGTTCGGCAGATTCTCCAGGAAATATTCGACGAACCCTTCCACCAGGGGGCTATCGTCGCGTCGCCAGGCCAGCGCCACCTCGCTGTATGCCTCTGTCTCGGCCAGAGGCATGAAACGCACGGCGGGCGGTGCGATGGCGCGCATCGAGGCGGGCACCAGGGCGACGCCGAAGCCGGCCTCGATCAGTTGCAACTGGCTGGTCTTGCGCGACAGCGCGCGCGCCGGGCGTGGGTAGAAACCGGCGCCGAGGCAGAGTTCGGCGGCGCGATAGCTGAGGCCGCCGCGTTGCAGGTGGGGAATGGAGACGAAGGTTTCTCCGGCCAGGGCGGCCAGGGCCACGGGGGCTTCACGGCGGGCCAGCGGATGGTCGGCGGCGAGAGCCAGGAGCAACGGCTCGCGGTACAGGGCGCGCAAGTGCAGCCGGGGATGCTGGCGCAGCACCGGCAGGCGCAGCAGGCCAAGGTCCAGGCGTCCTTCGGCGAGATCGGCGAGTTGCTGCTCGGAGGATTGCTGGGTCAGTTCCAGGCGGACGCCGCTCTGCGCCGCGAGGTAGCTGCGCAGCGCCGCTTGCAGGCCGCCCACCAGCGGCACCGAGCTGGAATGCCCCAGGCGCAGCAGGCCATGGCCGCCTTCGCCGACCTCGCGAGCCAGGCGCCGGGCGGCCTCCAGGTCGCCGAGCAGGCGCTGCGCGCGGGGCAGGAAGGCGCGGCCGGCCGGCGTCAGCTCGACCTGGCGCGGACCGCGGCGGAGCAGTGGGGTGCCGATGCTGTCCTCCAGTTCGCGCACCTGCCGGCTGAGCGCCGACTGGGCGACGAACAGGCGTTCGGCGGCACGGCTGAAGCCGCCGGACTCGACGATTTCGATGAAGTAATGGAGTTGCCGCAAAGAGATCATCGGAGGATTCCCCATGCCTTTTCGAGATGGCTACAGGGCTCGGATTGTATTGGCTGGCGCGCCGTTGCGCTCGCTAGAGTGCGCAGGTCGTCGTTCCGGGAGCCGCCATGTCCTCGCTCGATCCGTCAGTCCTGTTCGCCGCCCTGCCGTTCAGCCTATGGCAATGGCTGCTGGTCGAACTGGCCATCGTCCTCGCCTATGTGGTGTTCGGCATCGCCGGCTTCGGCACCGCGCTGGTCGCCGGCCCGTTGCTGGCCGGGGTGCTGCCGCTGTCGCAGATCATTCCGCTGCTGGTCCTGCTGGATTTCAGCGCGTCGTTCGGCAACTGGCTGCCGGCGCGGCGGCAGGTCGCCGTCACTGAACTCAAGCGTCTGCTGCCCTGCATGCTGCTGGGCTGTGCGCTGGGGGCGTACGGTCTTTTGGCGTTACGCGCGGAGCTGCTGATGCTGGCCCTCGGCGTGTTCGTCAGTCTCTATGCGCTCTACGCGCTGTTCCTCCAGCCACGCGGCCAGCCGCGCTGGCGGGCGACCTGGGCGCTGCCCTTCGGTGTCTTCGGCGGGCTGTTCGGCGCGTTGTTCGGCAGCGGCGGCTTCCTCTACTCGCTGTACCTGAACGGGCGCCTGGCGAGCAAGGAGCAGATGCGCGCCACCCAGAGCGCGCTGATCGGTTGTAGCACCTTCGTCCGCCTGGGGCTGTTCCTGCTCGCCGGACTGTATGCCGCGCGCGAGCCCTGGCTGCTCGCCGCCTGCCTGCTGCCGGGGATGGCGCTGGGCCTGTGGATCGGCCGCCGGGTGACCCTGCGCCTGTCGCGTGAAGCCTTCGTCCGCCTGGTTACCTGGCTGGTGCTGTGCAGCGGCCTGGCGCTGGTCGGGCGCTACCTGGCCGCCTGAAGCGGTTGCGCCGGGCACAGGCCGAACTGTGCGGCCAGCTCTTCGAGGCGCTGGCGCTGGAATTCGCGGAACGCCGCGTTGGGCTGCTGCAACTCGATGAAGTCGCGCAGCGGGTCGCGCACCGCGCTGCGCACGCCGCTGAGTTCTTCGATCACAGCCAAGCCGCAGAACGGCACGTAGGCTTCCGAGTAGCCGCCTTCGTGGACCACCACCAGGCGTCCGCCGGCATGCCGCTCGGCCGCGTCGCGGACCATCGCGGTCATCGCCCGGAAGCTGTCGCTGTGCAGTTGCATGCGTGCCAGCGGGTCCACCGCGTTGGCGTCGAAGCCACTGGCGACCACGATCAATTGCGGGCGGAAGCGCTCCAGCGCCGGCAACACGATGCGTTGCATGGCCTGCATGTAGGCGTCGTGACCACCGCCGGGAAGCAGCGGCACGTTGAGGTTGAAGCCACGACCGCGATCCTCGCCGATGTCTTCGGCGCCGCTGTAGCCAGGCGGGAAGCAGCCGTCCTGGTGCAGGGAAATGCTCAACACGTCGTCGCGCCGGTAGTAGATCGCCTGGGTGCCGTTGCCGTGATGCACGTCCCAGTCCAGCACCGCGACCCGCTCGATGCCGTGGCGCGCCTTGGCCGCCTCGATGGCCACGGCGATGTTGGCGAAGAAACAGAAGCCCATCGCCTGGTCCGGCAGGCAGTGGTGACCCGGCGGCCGCGACAGCGAGTAGGCGTTGTCCGCCTCGCCGGCGAGCACCGCGTCCAGCGCGGCGATGGTCAGGCCGGCGGAGAGCCGGGCGATCTCGTAGCTGCCCGGGCCGATCGGTGCGTCCTGGCCGAGGCTGCCGCCGCCGGCGTCGCTCAACGCCTTGAAGCGTTCCAGATAGTGCGCCGGATGCACGCGCAGCAGGTCCTCGTCGCTCGCCGGCGGTGCGCTGCGCAGTTGCAGGCGGGCGGTCAGGCCGGACACGTCGAGCAGGCTTTTCAGCCGGCGCTTGGTTTCCGGTGATTCGGCGTGTCCGGCAGCGGCAGGCGGTTGCACCCAGCCGCCGACCGGCAGGGTCAGCGCGTGCGGGCCGGCGGCGTGCCAGAGGCAGAGTTCGTCGAAGAAGAAAGCGGTACGTCGGGTCATGGCGGATATCCGTGGTTCGGGAAAAGGGTTTCAGCGTGGCCGGCAGGCCAGGGCCAGCAGCAGCGAGAGGCCGGCCAGGCCGGCGGCGATCGGCAGCAGCGGGATGAAACCGCCGCTGCTTTCGATGAGTCGTCCGGCCAGCGCCGGGCCGATGGCCAGCCCGCCGCCGATGACCAGGTTGGAGGCGTTCATCAGGCGGCCGGAGCGGTCCAGGTCGGCGAGGCAGGCGAGGATGAACGGCAGGGCGAAGGTCCAGGTGAACTTGAACAGCAGCGCGGCCAGGGCGAAGCGCGCCAGCGGCGGCTGGCCGATCAGCAGGAGGATCGCCGCAGCCATCGCCAGGTAGCCGCCGAGCAGCATCAGGTCGCGCGGCAGGCGGTTGCCGATGAAGGAGGCGCAGGCCGCCCCGGCGATGCCCATCAGGGTGGCGACGGCGAGTACTTCGCCGCTGGCGCCGGCACCGATCCCCGCGCCTTCGGCGATGGCGCCGATGAAGGTCCAGACGCCGCTGAGGCTGATATAGAAGGTGAGCACGGCGAGGATACCCAGCCCGACCCGCAGTCGCGAGTGAACCGCGCCGGTGCTGGCGCGGGCTTCCGCTGGCGGGCTGCCACTGGGGAAGGCCCGCGACAACGGCAGGGCGAGGCCCATCAGGCCGGCCAGCAACAGGTAGCAGGCGGCCAGGCCGAAGCGTTCGAACAGCGCCGGCAGCAGTGCCAGGCCGACGGCGCCGACCACCAGTTGGCCCATCACCCAGAGCCCGTAGACCCGGCTCGGGGTGGCGGTGCTGGCGGCGCTGGACAGGCAGAGGATCATCAGCGAGCCGCCGGCGAGGGCGCTGCAGAAACGCAGGGCGAGCAGCAGCGGGTAGCTGCCGGCCAGCGCCGAGGCCAGGTTGGCAGCGATGAACAGCAGGCCGGCGAGCAGCGCCGCGTGGCGCCAATCGACGCGTTTCAGCCAATGGAAGGCCGGCAGCGTCGCCAGGCTCATGGCGCCCAGCTCCACCGAAAACAGGTCGCCGACCCGCGCCGGGCTCAGTTGCCACTGGGCCGCCAGTTGCGCAGCGACGGCGGGGGCGGTCATCAGGATGGTCGGGGTGATCGCGGCGAACACCACGATGGCCGCGAGCAGCGCGAGGTTGCCGGACGCCGGAGAGGCGCTGGCGAGGGGCTTGTCGGAAGCGTTCATGGCTGCGCCTCCTCAGAACACATGGACCAGGCGCAACAGGGCCTGGCTGCCATGGAAAGCATTGTCGGTGGCGACGTTGCGCGAGAGACCGAACATCAGGCTGTTGCGCCGGTCCAGCCAGTGGCCTAGCTCGAAGCCGAGTTGGGTGTAGCGCTGGTGGGTGTCGTCGAGGGTATGGCCCTGCAGCTTCAGTTCGCCGCCATCGGCATGCACCAGCTTGAGGGCGCCGTAGGTGCTCTGGCTGAAGTCGTAGGAGGCGAAGGCCTGCAGACGATAGAGCGGTTTCTGTTCCAGGTCGCTGCCGAAGTAGTCGTCGTTCTTCGCGTAGAACTGCGCTTCCAGGTTGGCTTCCAGCACCCAGTCGCGGCCGATGCCCTGGGTGTAGTTGTAGACGAAGGTGGCGCCCCAGCGGTTGGCGCCGGGCGAGACATCGGGGTTCTTCGCGTGGTACTCGCCCAGCGGCAGGGTGATCAGGGTCAGCAGGCCGCTGTAGCGGCGCCGTTCCGGGTCGTTGACGAAAAACAGGGTGCCGCCGACCTGGGGATCGCCGAAACCGGTCTCGCCGGTATGCCCGGCGGTGCCGGGCAGGCGCGCATCGATGTCGACGAAGGGAATGATGAACTGCGGCGTGCAGAGGGTGCCGCAGATGTCGCTGAAGAACACCTGGCGGTAGGCCACCGCGTTGGTCTTCAGTTCGGCCTTGCCGTTGCGATCGGCCGGCCCGTGGAACTCATGGGCGCGGGTCGCCGGCAGGTAGAGTACGCCGAGCGTGGTGCCCGCCGGGGCGCCGAAGAAGTCGCGGGCGTTGAGGTCGGCGGCGCCGGCCTCGGCACCCAGCAGGAGCTGGATGCCGAGCAGCGTGAGGGCGCTGGCGGTCGGTGCGGCCATCGAGGCGGTGCGGTGGGTCATGTGTCGGTCTCCCCGGACGTTGTGTGCCCGGCGTTCGTCGCGCCGGTGGTGGTTGCGCCTTTTCGCAGGCGAAAGGGCGCCCATGCCGCCCTTGGCGGGGCGGTCGAAGCGGTGATGGCAGGGGTGGAGGGCTGTCAGCCAGGCGGAAACTGGTGCAGCAGGTGGGCGATGCTCGCCTTGTCGTTGACGCCGAGCTTGGAGTAGATGGTGCGTATGTGATGGCGCACGGTGTTCGGCGCCAGGCCGAGGTCGCGGGCGATCTGCTTGTAGGTCTTGCCTTCGCTGAACAGCAGGGCGACGTCGCCTTCGCGATTGCTCAACTGTTCGATCGCGCTCGGTTGCCGCGCGGTGAGCAGGTAGAGGTCGCCGACCTGCCGCGAGTCGATCACCAGGCGCGCATCGCGATAGCCCAGCGGACTGGTTTCCTCCGGCAGTTGCGGACCGGTCCAGCCCGGCCAGGTGCCGAGCAGCAGGTCGACGAAGCCGCGTTCGGCGCAATGCAGCACGCCGTAGCGGTCGCATACCGCCATGGCCAGTGCCTGGCGTTCGAGGGATTCGCGCAGGGCCACCAGGGTCCGGATCTGGTTGGCCGAGACGGCCGCGGCCAGGTGCGCCGAGAGTTGCCCGAGGAGCAGCTTCTCCTGTTCCGCGAAAGGCGGGCCGCCAGGCGTGCGATAGAGGGCGACGTGGTCGCTGAGGCGGGTGATCGGATCGACGTGGATCACGCAGAGCAGCTCACCGATGTCGTGACGCGCGCCAAGCCAGCGCAGCCCGGCGGTGGCCTGCATGTCGACGGCCACGGCGGTGCCCGGGCGGGCGTGTACCAGGCCGACGGTGATGTCGTCGTGGCTGATCGATTTCCAGTCCTCGACATAGTGCTCTTCGAGGTTGAACAGGTGTGCGCTGTGCTCCACCGGCACGCCGTCGATCAGCGCCGCGCGGCCCCACCAGGCACGCTGGAACGGCACCAGTTGCTGCAGACGTTCCAGCGCGGTGCGATGGAAACGCTCCAGGGTCTTGTCGCGCGCCAGCCGGTTGATGTCCAGCACGGCGGCGCCGAACGCCGCGAGCAAGGCTGCGGATGACGAATGCGGGTCAGTGCTCCCTTTCATTCTCTCCCCCGTCCCACTTTTATAGTTCTTGGAATCGGCGTCCCGCCGCCTGGGCGGTCGCTGGGTGACGTACGCAGTATCCGGCCATCCGCCGCCGCGCTGCCATCCTGCAAATGCGGGATAGGACAGGCGGAACGGGACCTGGCGGGCGCCTTGCAAGATATTTGCCCATTCGCCGTTTTCGGCGATCAACTGCGTTGAGCGGAAGCGCGTGGCTGGGTATAATGTCGCGCTTCCATTTTTCCCGTCTGGGAGCGCCCGCCATGCTGCGAATCAGTCAAGAAGCCCTGACTTTCGACGACGTCCTTCTGATCCCCGGTTATTCCGAAGTCCTGCCCAAGGACGTGAGTTTGAAAACTCGCCTGACCCGCGGCATCGAACTGAACATCCCGCTGGTATCCGCCGCGATGGATACCGTGACCGAAGCCCGCCTGGCCATCGCCATGGCTCAGGAAGGCGGCATCGGCATCATCCACAAGAACATGGGCATCGAGCAGCAGGCCGCGGAAGTCCGCAAGGTCAAGAAGCACGAGACGGCCATCGTCCGCGACCCGGTCACCGTGACTCCCTCGACCAAGATCATCGAACTGCTGCAGATGGCCCGCGAGTATGGCTTCTCCGGCTTCCCGGTGGTGGAGCAGGGCGAGCTGGTCGGTATCGTCACCGGTCGCGACCTGCGGGTGAAGCCGAACGCCGGCGATACCGTCGCCGCGATCATGACCCCGAAGGACAAGCTGGTCACCGCCCGCGAAGGCACCCCGCTGGAAGAGATGAAGGCCAAGCTCTACGAGAACCGCATCGAGAAGATGCTGGTAGTCGACGAGAACTTCTACCTGCGTGGCCTGGTGACCTTCCGCGACATCGAGAAAGCCAAGACCTACCCGCTGGCGTCCAAGGACGAGCAGGGCCGCCTGCGCGTCGGCGCCGCCGTCGGCACCGGCGCCGATACCGGCGAGCGCGTTGCCGCGCTGGTCGCCGCCGGGGTCGACGTGGTGGTGGTGGACACCGCCCATGGCCATTCCAAGGGCGTGATCGAGCGTGTGCGCTGGGTCAAGCAGACCTTCCCGGACGTCCAGGTGATCGGCGGCAACATCGCCACCGCCGAGGCCGCCAAGGCCCTCGCCGAGGCTGGCGCCGACGCGGTCAAGGTCGGCATCGGCCCGGGCTCGATCTGCACCACCCGCATCGTCGCCGGTGTCGGCGTGCCGCAGATCTCCGCCATCGCCAACGTCGCCGCCGCCCTCGAAGGCACCGGCGTACCGCTGATCGCCGACGGCGGCATCCGCTTCTCCGGCGACCTGGCCAAGGCCATGGTCGCCGGCGCCTACTGCGTGATGATGGGCTCGATGTTCGCCGGTACCGAGGAAGCGCCGGGCGAGATCGAGCTGTTCCAGGGCCGTTCCTACAAGTCCTACCGCGGCATGGGTTCGCTGGGTGCCATGTCCGGCTCCCAGGGCTCGTCCGACCGCTACTTCCAGGACGCCTCCGCCGGCGCCGAGAAGCTGGTGCCGGAAGGCATCGAGGGTCGCGTGCCGTACAAGGGTGCCCTGTCCGCCATCGTCCACCAGCTGATGGGAGGCCTGCGCGCCGCCATGGGCTACACCGGCAGCGCCGACATCCAGCAGATGCGCACGCAGCCGCAGTTCGTCCGGATCACCGGTGCGGGCATGGCCGAGTCCCATGTCCACGACGTCCAGATCACCAAGGAAGCCCCCAACTACCGGGTTGGTTGAGGCTGATTGAAATGAGTGCTGCACGGGGCTGTTCGATTCAGCCCCGTGTCGTTTTCGAATTCCGTAGCGAGAGATGGCCATGTCCCAAGACATTCACGCCCACCGTATCCTGATCCTCGATTTCGGCTCCCAGTACACCCAACTGATCGCCCGCCGCGTGCGCGAGATCGGCGTGTATTGCGAAATCCATCCCTTCGACATGAGCAACGAGGCGATCATCGCCTTCGCGCCGCGCGGCATCATCCTCGCCGGCGGTCCCGAGTCGGTACACGAAGCCGACAGCCCGCGCGCGCCGCAGGCGGTGTTCGACCTGAGGGTGCCGCTGTTCGGCATCTGCTACGGCATGCAGACCATGGCCGAGCAGATGGGCGGCAAGGTGCAGGGCTCCGACCTGCGCGAGTTCGGCTACGCCCGCGTCGACGTGGTCGGCAAGGCGCGCCTGCTGGACGGCATCGAGGACCACGTGGACGACGACGGCGTGCTCGGCCTCGACGTGTGGATGAGCCACGGCGACAAGGTCACCGAGATGCCGGCCGGCTTCCACATCCTGGCCAGCACCCCGAGCTGCCCGATCGCCGCCATGGCCGACGATGCCCGCGCCTACTACGGCGTGCAATTCCACCCGGAAGTCACCCACACCAAGCAGGGCCTGCGCATTCTCTCGCGCTTCGTCCTCGACATCTGCGGTTGCGCCGCGCTGTGGACCCCGTCGAACATCGTCGACGACGCCATCGCCACCGTGCGCGCCCAGGTCGGTTCCTCCAAGGTCCTGCTCGGCCTCTCCGGCGGCGTGGACTCCTCGGTGGTCGCCGCGCTGCTGCACAAGGCCATCGGCGACCAACTGACCTGCGTGTTCGTCGACAACGGCCTGCTGCGCCTGCACGAAGGCGACCAGGTGATGGCCATGTTCGCCGAGAACATGGGCGTGAAGGTGATCCGCGCCAACGCCGAGGACAAGTTCCTCGGTCGCCTGGCCGGCGTCGCCGACCCGGAAGAGAAGCGCAAGATCATCGGCCGCACCTTCATCGAAGTCTTCGACGAAGAAGCCACCAAGCTGCAGGACGTGAAGTTCCTCGCCCAGGGCACCATCTACCCCGACGTGATCGAGTCGGCTGGCGCCAAGACCGGCAAGGCCCACGTGATCAAGTCGCACCACAACGTCGGCGGCCTGCCGGAGGACATGCAGTTCGAACTGGTCGAGCCGCTGCGCGAACTGTTCAAGGACGAAGTGCGCAAGATCGGCCTGGAGCTGGGCCTGCCCTACGACATGGTCTACCGCCACCCGTTCCCCGGCCCGGGCCTGGGCGTGCGCATCCTCGGCGAGGTGAAGAAGGAGTACGCCGACCTGCTGCGCCAGGCCGACCACATCTTCATCGAGGAACTGCGCGCCTTCGACTGGTACCACAAGACCAGCCAGGCGTTCGTGGTGTTCCAGCCGGTGAAATCGGTCGGCGTGGTCGGTGACGGCCGTCGCTACGCCTGGGTCGTCGCCCTGCGCGCGGTGGAGACCATCGACTTCATGACCGCGCGCTGGGCGCACCTGCCCTACGAGCTGCTGGAGAAGGTCTCGAACCGCATCATCAACGAGATCGCCGGTATCTCCCGGGTCACCTACGACGTGTCGAGCAAGCCGCCGGCGACTATCGAGTGGGAGTGATCCCGCGTCCGGCACAGACTGGCACCAAGAAGCATTAAAACACCCCTAAGCCCGCGTAATTGCGGGCTTTTTTCGTTCTTGGCGTAGCACTGTCTGGCAAATTTTCGCATCGCCAAGCACACCGTTTCTATGGCATGGTAGATGGTACGATTTGAACCTGATGCCATGTTCGGCACTCGATACCATGCCTCCTCTGATGGGGTGTTCATGGTATCGAATTTAGGTAACGCATTGTCCTTAAAGAAGTTTTTTGAGGATTTGTGGGGCTTTTTGAGCATGGTATTTTTGAGAGGAAACCCAACCCGACCATGCTGACTGATACCAAGCTGCGCAACCTCAAGCCAAAGGACAAGCTCTACAAAGTGAATGACCGTGACGGCCTCTACGTGGCCATCACCCCTGCGGGTTCGATTTCGTTCCGCTACAACTACTCGATCCACGGCAGGCAAGAGACCATCACCTTCGGCCGCTATGGTGTCGGAGGGATCACGCTAGCGGAAGCTCGCGAACGGCTGGGCGAAGCCAAGAAGATGATCGCCGCAGGGAAATCTCCAGCCAAGGAGAAAGCGCGGGACAAAGCCCGCGTCAAGGATGCTGAGACATTCGGCGCGTGGGCCGAGAAGTGGTTGCGCGGCTATCAAATGGCAGATTCCACCCGCGACATGCGCCGTGGAACATACGAGCGAGAGCTAAAGCCGAAATTCAGCAACAGGAAACTGATAGAAATTACCCACGAGGACTTGCGGGCGCTGACTGATGCCATCGTGGAACAAGGCAGGCCATCAACGGCCGTGCTTTGCCGCGAAATTATGATGCAGGTCTTCCGCTGGGCTATCGAACGCGGACAGAAGGTTGAGAACCCGGCCGATTTGGTGCGCCCGTCAACTATCGCCAAGTTTGAGCCGCGAGATCGAGCACTGACGCCCGAGGAAATTGGCTTGATGTACCAGTACATGGAGCGTATCGGCACCACACCTTCAATTCGAGCGGCTGCCAAGCTGCTGTTGCTAACGATGGTTCGCAAAAGCGAACTGACCAACGCAACGTGGAACGAAATCAATTTCACCGACGCGCTCTGGACAATCCCCAAGGAGCGGATGAAGCGCCGCAATCCCCATTTGGTGTTCCTGTCGAGGCAGGCGCTGGATATTTTCATCGCGCTGAAGACCTTCGCCGGCGGTTCGGAATACATTCTGCCATCACGTTATGACTCAGACTTGCCGATGAGCAGCGCAACGCTCAATCAGGTGCTTACCCTTACCTATCGGCTGGCCCAGAAGGAAGGGCAGTCACTTGGCAAGTTTGGACCGCACGACTTGCGGCGCACAGCCAGCACGCTGTTGCATGAGGCGGGCTATAACACCGACTGGATCGAGAAGTGCCTTGCGCACGAACAGAAGGGCGTTCGTGCCATCTACAACAAGGCCGAGTACCGCGATCAGCGCCGGGCGATGCTCCAAGATTGGGCCGACATGATCGACGAGTGGACAATCAGGAAGACCCGCCTCAAGGACTGATTCGGAGCCTAGAGACCTGCATTCTGTAGCGAAATGCCCACTTCGGTGGGCTTTTTTTTGTCCGAAAAACGATGAATTTCCGGACGCGATAAATTGGGTTTAAGTGCCTATTGCAAACCTAATTAAAACAGCGGTTTGCGTTATCAAGATTGTCCGTCAAACGTTGAATTTACGGACACTAAGTGATTGATTTAATTGAAAAAATATGATCGTATATGCTGGAATTTTCCGGAATTGTGTAGCAATAATTAAACCTCGGATGATGACAAAACGAGGTATTCGGTGTGGAAAAAGAATTAAGGAGAGCAAGTAAAGTTCTCATTAGCAAAAAGCAGCTGCTGGAGATGATTCCGCTGTGCGAGCGCACGATCTACAACTTTGAAAAGCAGGGGAAATTTCCTCAGCGCATTGCGCTCAGTAGCCGCAAGGTCGTGTGGGATTTGGCGGAGGTCGAGGCATGGATTGATGCGTGCAAACATTCCAGCCCGGCCCCTCGTCCCGGAATGGGGGCCTGAATTGTGGCGGCCAACTTGCAGGCGACATTTACGAGTAGACCGCTTGTACTGGGCTTAATACAGCTCCGGTTGGGCCGTGCATGAGTAGCCGAAACAGCGGTCTTAAGCCCATAGGCGCGGTAATAGGCGACTCTGGCGGGCTACTGGAACGCCTTGAAAATATCAGGAAGCGGAACAGTGACCGAACTCCGGCTGCTGAACGCGGTAGACCGTCTAACGTCTCGACCGTGCATGAACAGATGGAAAGGGCAAAAGAGCGGGACAAAGCGTTGTCACTTGTCCGCAAGCCTCCACAAGGCGACGCTCAGCCAGATTTTTTTGCGCCCAGCCTTTATGACGTGGGCGGCCGCGACAATCGCAGCGTCATGGATGTGGCCGTGTTCCGTTTATCCAAGAAGGACAAGCGAGCCGGAGAACTGATCCGCTACGACCTGCCGGATGGATACGTGGAAGTGTCCGCAGGAGCGCACGGAATGGCCTCCATTTGGGACTACGACATTGTGCTGATGATGGTGTCTCACTTGACCGAAGCTATGAACCGCTATCGAGAAGGAAAGGGTGGCAAGCCGGGGAGAGTGTTTCGGCTGCATGTTAGCGACATCCTCAGATTTGCCCGACGTGGTAACGGTAGTAGTCAGGTTAAGGGAGTGGAAGCCGCGCTAGATCGGTTGCGGGGTACTACCATCAAGACAGTGCGCGAAAGCGGCAAGTTTCGGACAACCGAAGCCGAGGGGCTGATCGCGCGCTATCGTGTTCTGTCACGCACGGACACCAAGAAGATAAGTTCTGTCGAGATTGAAGCCCCGGAGTGGATTTATCGAGAAGTCACCGAGGGCAAGCGGCCGGAGGTACTTACAGTACACCGGGACTACTTTCTGATCGAGCCGGGCATAGGACGCTTTATCTACCGACTGGCTCGCCGTGCCGCAGGCAGGGATAGCGCTAAATGGGCTTTCAAGACCCTTTACGAACGCAGTGGAAGCGGTGGCTCGTTCAAAAAATTCTGTTTCTTCCTTCGCGGGATCATCAAAGCCGATGACCTGCCTGAATATGCCTTGTGCGAAGAAGCGGGGAAGGATGGCCCTCTACTGGTCATGAGGCACCGCAATTCCTCGTCGGAACCGCTGGGCGGTTCCTAATAGACGGTGAGTGAGATCGCAAAAGAGCCCCGTTGCGGGCTTTTTTCATTTTGATTGACGGACAGTTGGCGGACAAAGTGGGAACAACCCGCCACGCTGTGGATAGAGTGTCTATTAGGAACCTGAAACCGTCTATTAGGAACCGTTTCGCCGTCTATTGGGAACCGGTATCCGTCTATTAGGAACCGGCATCGCGCGTAATCCATTGAATTAAAAGATTAAATTTCCTTCTTTTTACGCTAAATCTTTTAAAACTATATATAAAACTGTTTAAAACCCTTTTGCCTGTGCATAAGTCGATGGCCCCCATCCGTTAGTTCGGAACTCCTATTCGTGCGAAATCGCGCCACGATCCAAAAGCGTGGCCCCTTGCGGGGTTCCCACCGCTTCGCGGCAGCTCCCCTCCCTCATGAAAGGCGTTCGCTCCGCCCCAAGGCGCTGGCCGAGCTTGCTGCCGTGGGTTGGAGGCTGGACGAGTACGCTAAGGGCAAAGGAGAAACGGGCGACCCAAGGCATCCGACCGTAACGCCGCTCCCCCCCTGTTTAACGGCACCCCACCCCCTGTTTAACGGCACCCGGCCGGTTTCTGAAAACCCAGCAACGGCGGGCGTTTGCGGGCCGTTCGCAAATTCCATCTAAGATTCTCTAAGAATCCCCAGCATGCGCGCTAAGTGCCGCGCCTTGATGGCGCAGCTCCTAGCTTGCTGCTCTTGGTCGGCCTACGGCCGTTGGGCACCAAAAAAGGTAGGGCGGGCCTGCCGTCGCCGACGCGGCTAGTTCCGTGGATTACCCACCGGTCGCAGCACCTGGTCGAGCCGTTGAAACCAGCAAAAAGACGCTCAGGCACCAAAAAGGGAAGGGCAGGGCCAAAATCGACATAAGGCCTCTTACGGCCTGCGAAAGCGTCCAAAATCCCTCCTGTATGGGCCGTGGAGGCGTTTTTTCAGTGTCGGAATGTTGTTGTGACTGTCATGTGTGAAAACTTCTCACAGAGCGATACAGGCCGTTATTGCGGTGTGTAATAGACGGAGATGCTGCGGCAGGAAAACAAAACCCCGCACTCAGGCGGGGTTGTGGGTGATGGAACTGGCTGTGCGCGTCAGCGATTGATGACCCTGCGTCGCTGCCGTTCTTCCTCTTCCATCTGAAGGATGGCCATTCTCACACGCTCTACCAATACCACCTGATTCTTGCTGCCGAAAAGTGGCATGCGATTAAGCATACCCATGCGGCCGTAGAAATGCGCAGCGGCAGGCAGAGCCAATCGGTTCACCCGATGCTGTAGTGCCGTGTACTGCTTATCCAGTGCATCGAGCTGCGGGCCAAAGCCTTTGCGTCGGAGCCATTGGCCAAGCGCCCACATACCAATACCGAGAACAAAAAAGCCGCCGAGCATCATCAGGCCAAAAAATACATCGTTCATCATGATTACGCCTCCGATTGAGAGTTAACGCCAGAATCCATGCCGGGCACATTGAGCGCGCCGACATTTCCGGTCCTAGCTGTGTCCGATGTCGGACGAATAATGTTGGATTCCGCTTGTGTAGTCGGCTCTGCGCCGTCGTCAGGTGTTGGACTGTCGCCGCCGGGGACGGGAGGGGGAGACCCGGTG
The DNA here is from genome assembly GCF_001813025.1 of Pseudomonas sp. HMSC066A08. NCBI lineage: Bacteria > Pseudomonadati > Pseudomonadota > Gammaproteobacteria > Pseudomonadales > Pseudomonadaceae > Pseudomonas > Pseudomonas sp. HMSC066A08. The sequence continues at coordinate 658,570 of NZ_KV811348.1, read as the reverse complement.
CCCCCGAGCGAAAGCCCGTGGGAGCTTTCCATACCGGGTACGCTGATAGCGCCCAGCACGCCAAGCGCCCGTGTGGCCACCTCGGCGCCCTGCGCAACAACCTTGCCGTTGCCGCCGGTCCCTTCTTTTGGTGTCATCTGCCGTTGCTGAGCGACGGCCTGCTGATCCGTATCGTCGTCACCGCCCTTGGCCGCTCTTCCGGCCTGTTTGGCGGCTTGTTTCAAGCCGCTGCCTGCTTCTTGGCTAGCTGGCGAAGCGGCCGCCGACACTGGATTCGCCGATCCTGACGCGGCACCACCCCCGACGCGAGAACCTGCGGCCTTTGCGGCCGCACCGCTGCCCCATCCTGTGCTTGCGCCAATTCCAGCGCTGCTGACGCCCGTCGCACCACCGATGCCCCCTGCGGTACTGCCGCCTGCCATGCTGGCGTTCAGTGCGGAGGCCAGTCCACCACCCGCGGCACTGGCAGCGCCTCCGCCAGTTCCTGCGGCCCCTAGTGCTCCTGCGGCCGGGGCTGCTGCCCCTGCTGTTGCAACAGTAGCGACTGCGGCCGCCGCACCGGCTGCACCGGCTGCGGCCATGCCCCCAATTGCAGAGCCGCCGCCCATCGACGTGCCGCTAATCATGCCGCCGATCAGTTCAGGGATGGTTTTGGTCAGGTAGGCGCACACCAAAGACAGGCCGACCAAGGTCATCAACGACGCTTCGTCGTTGGTGTAGGCTGCCGACCATTCTGCGGAAACCTGCATGATCAGACCCACAATCAGAGTCAGGACAAACAGCTTGGCACCTACCGCAACGGCATAGCGAATGGGAGCCAGTGCATATTCGCGTGTCCATTGAGAGCCACCGAAACCCATAAACAGGACGGCGGCATTGATGATGACGTAGGCCTCTACCAGCGTCACGAACACCAGAGCCGCTATAAACGTAAAACACATCAGGACGATCAATGCAGATACGGCCACCACAACCGATGTGATTGGGCTGAACATCGAAACACCGGCCGTCAGCACCTGCCGTGAAAAGTCCACAGCAGTTGAGAACATATCCCCCGGCATCAGCTCCGCACTACCCAACCCTGCCGCGTGCGCCCCGGCCTGCCGGAAGCTGTTGACGATGGCCCCGCCCCACTCGGTCGCGTGATCGAGCATCGCATAGAAGAACCCTATCACGAGGATGAATTTCACCAGTTCATGGAGGATGTCGCCCAGTTCAGCCCCGCGCATGACCAAAGGAGCAAAAGTCCAAACTAACTGGATGACGGCAAGGCATCCCAAGAGCCACAAGGCGTAATCATGCAGGCGCGGTGCCCATTGGTTTGAAGCGTTCTGAATCAGCCGCAGAAGGCTGTTCATAGACGTGTTGCTCTGCGCCAAATCGACCCCGGCAGCCATCGCACTAGTTGCGGATAGCAAGAGCACCGCGCCGACAAGTGCGTAAACGGTTGAACGTCGCATAGTCAGAACCCCTCAGACGGGCCGCGAGTGTTTGGGCGGCTGCGGAATTGGTCATCCTGATGGCCATTGCCGACCGCTGCGCATTCCGGCGCGGCGGCGTTCGTGACGACCACGGCCGTCAGTGCCGACCCACCAAGGGCCGAGACGAGACAGAGGGCGGCAATCAGCGCCTTAGAAATCATCATGGTTAGAACCCCTCAGACGGGCCGCGTGTATTTTCACGGCTGCGGAATTGCTGTTCGGAGGCATCGCTAACGGACTGTCGTTCGTTTTGCTGCGCCATGTAGTTGCCTTGCAGGGTGATCTGTGTGGCCACCAGATCGCGCAGCTTCTGGAGCTGCTGCACGTTCTGCGCCGCAATCTCGTTCCCTGCTTGAATGGCCTGCTGGCGACCAACGGCCGACTGTGAACGGCTTACCAACTGGTCCAGCATCGCGTTCTCATCCTCGAATGTGCTGGTATTCACGCCAGCGGCCTGCATGGCCGTGCGGGCGTTATCGAAGCCGGATTGTGCCCAGTCCCGATAGCGCTGCGGCATGTTGTTTTGCCCTTGGCCAATCGAGTTCAGATAGCTGTCATAGCCCTTGAACTGCTGGCGAAACTGTTCGTCCAGATTGCTGATGTTGCGGCCGAGCGACTGCGCCGAGTTGTAGACGCTGGCCACGCGCTGGAGGTCGCCAGTGATGGTGTTGAACATGCGGCTGGGCAGTGACATGCCCTGCTTAATCATGTTGTCGTACTGCTGGATCTGCGTCTGCAACTGCTGCGCGGTGTTCAGTTGCGTATTCACCGCTTCGGCGTATTCGTACATCTGCTGATAGAACGTAGAGCAGTTCGAGCAGTAGATGGCATAGGCCGGAGCCGGTGCCATGTAGAGACTTACACCAAGGCCTGCGCTCGCCATTGCTAGAGCGAGCGCCGCGCCTCGACCGAATTTTCGGGCGGCATAAGCCGACGCTTTTTGCGATTCCATTTCCATACCGAATACCTCATTCTGTCATCGTCCGAGGTTTGATTATTGACCGATATGGAGCGGTTTTAAATATGCGGATAATCTTGTATCCGCATAGAATTCAATGATTTATGTCCGTAAACTGTCCGTCAATCTTCACGAGATTGTTTCTCAACGCTATGATTTTGATCGCGTTTTTCTTGACGCGTGAAAGGGGCTCGGCTGTCCGGTTTGATACGTTTTGCGGACAAAAAAAGCCCACCGAAGTGAGCTTTTGATAAGGCGGTGCGCGGCGTCAGTGGGCAGCGTAATAGGGATTCTGTGCGCGATAAAGGTCACGCTCCGGTTCAGGGATGTGTAGCGTTTCAAGGTGCCAATCTTCAAGTGAAGAAGCCAGCTCGGCCGCTATGCGCTGGGCTTCCATAACGCTCTTGCTAGGCCGTCCACTGGCTCGACCGAGGCAGGCTTGCAGTTCGTTGAGTTGATTGGCCAATGCGCTGATGCGGTGAGCTGTCTTCATGATCAATTCCCCTTGCTAATCCTTTCCACGATTTTGTCGAATTCTTCTCGGACTTGATCGTCCGTAAGCTCAAGATTAACCAATCCTGACTTTATTGCAATTCTTCCGATTCTTTCGGCTGCCTCATTGTCGAGTTTTGCCAATCTGGCTTTCGCCATTTCAAGCTCCGAAAGGGCATCAGAACGGCGCTCTGCGAGGGTTTTTCGTGCCATGATTACTCCGTTGTTTCTTGATGATCGAGTTTCGAAAAAAGCGCGTAAACGGAGGCTATGTTCTCACCCGGGTCGAGCAATTTACAAGACTTAGATTTGGCTGGCCTAGCTGATGGCCTCTCAAAGCCCCCTCCTTTTGGTGTCAGTACGTCCTTGATGCTCATGAACTCAGTCGGAAACGCGTTTTTATGCGAATGTATGCGATTCTATGCGATTAGAAGAATTGATTAATGCGATGCTACGCGAGTGTATGCGAATTAGCGCGAATGTACGCGATTACGCCATATTTTACTGGCGATTCTGCTCCAGTCGCATAGAATCGCAGAGAGGTAGCAGGCAGGATGTGTGTTGTACCGGTACGGGCAAGCCCGCACCAGTCCAACACCGCCCCTTACTCACCTGCGGTTCGACGGCATCCTGCTCTGCGAGGCTGACGGTCGCTGCCGCGACAAAGGAGCCACGGGCACCAAAAAGGAGGCGCAAGCCGGGCAAGACAACGACACCAATCCGCGCCATCGGGCGCGATGGAAAAGGGGCACTGATGAGTGACGAAGAACAGAAACCGAAAGGGAAGGGCCGAGGAACCCGACCCCGAGGCCAACGAATAGAGGTATGGGTGAACAACGACGAAAAGGCCGAGCTGGCCGACCGGGCTGCTCAGTCCGGTTTGTCGTTGTCCGCCTACATGAAAGCGGCCGGACTGAACGCGCCTATCCGGGCAAGGGCTGACCTGTCAGCCGTGGCCGATCTTGTGCGAGTGAATGGCGACCTTGGCCGGGTGGCCGGGTTGTTGAAATTGTGGCTTGCGGAGAAGCGTGGGCAGAGTGCCCGGTCTATGGACATTGAGAAGGTAATGATCGAATTTAGAGCCTTGCAGGCTTCTATCAGAGAGAAAATGAGCGCTATAGTTGTGTCTCGGAAATGAGCTGATCATAGGAGATAGGTTGCTAATTCTATCTGTCACTTTTATCTGTTAGAGCACAACTGAAGGCAAAGAGGCGAGCGTTTTTCATAAAGTGAGTGTTTATATGGGGGGGAGTGTGAGTAATTATTTTAACGACAGTCCAATTGAGAGGCGAGAAGAAGATCTATACGGTGTGACCTCTTTTTCAGAGGCTCTCGCAAAAAGTATATTAAATATTAAGGATCCGATTGGAACAACAATTGCTTTAAATGGAGCATGGGGGTCAGGCAAAAGCAGTACAGTTAATCTTATTAGAGCGGAGCTTTCGGAAGCAAAAGATTCCCATTTGATTGTCACTGAGTTTAAATGTTGGTGGTATAGAGGAGAAGAGGCCCTGGCGCTCGCCTTTCTTCAACAATTAAACTCTGTTTTGGGTGAACAATTTGGTGACAAAACTCGTAAATTAGTTCGAAAATTGGGTCGCGGCATTCTCCAAGCCGGTCCTGTTATAGGCCCCGCAATTGCATTAACTCCGGTAGGTTGGTTGTCTGGGTTAGTCGGCGGCTTGTTTGATGTAGCGAAGCGGTTGTTTCCAGATGAAGAGCCCCTAGAGACAGTGTTTCGAGAGCTGTCAAAAGTACTTGAGGCAGAGAATCGACGATTCCTCGTCATAATTGATGACATGGATCGTCTATCTTCGGAGGAGGCACTTGCTATATTTCGTCTTATTAAGTCAGTAGGACGATTGCCGAATGTGATGTATCTTGTTGTTTTTGACAGGCAACTAGCAGATAAAGCGATTAACGAAAAATATCCGTCAGAAGGGCCGCATTTTTTAGAAAAGATAATACAGGCCGGTTTTGAGCTACCAATGCCAGTGTCGACTGACTTAAACAATGCGGTACTCGCTTCCATTGATGAGATTTGCGGAGCTCCCAGCGAAGATCAGCTAGTGCGCTTCATGAATGTATTCTATGATGTCGTTGCTCCATACATATCTGATCTGACAAAAGATAAATTGCACAAAGGGTTGCAGACTGGCATTAATCTCAAAGATGCGAAAGTTGAGGGGTGGCCGTATGAACTTTCACTGATGTGTTTGCGTGGCGACCCCGAACAATTATCGAATACAGTGCGTGAGGATGTTTTTTTGTCAGCCGTTCAAGATTCGTTACTTTGGCGCAATTTAGAAGATAAAAATCCGCCGGCTAAAGTTATACGAGCTGCGTTGGCCAAAGCGCCTCTAATGCCTGATATATCCTCATCAATATTGCACATGTGGCAAGCGTTAGAAAACATCATACGAATTCAGTCAGAGATTACGTATCGCACGTCGTTATTACTGGCTGAGTTGTGCGCACCAATTCAGCCCCGTTCGTTAACCTACGACACGGCAAAAAAGAGTTACGGAGACCGCAGTAAGATCGCACACGGTTCAAGTTCATCTGTGGATATTTTTCAATGGATGCGGGCTTGGGGGCTATTGCAAAAGACATGTCAGGCAATTTTGCTACGGGGCGGAATCCCGTCTGCAGATGAACTGACTAGAGAGCTTTTGGCACACTAGCGCTTTGTATAACTTCAACGAGGAGGACGGCACCAATGAAGGGCAGATCGCATGATGCGGCGATGGCCGAGCACTTCCGCGCTGATCCTACCTATGCAGCGGAGCTGCTGGCCGAAGTCCGCCGCGACGGCAATCCGGCCGAGTTGGCCATTCTGTTGCGGCAGATGGCCAAGGCCTCGGCAGGTGATGAAAGGTCGGATGACACCGATACAAAGCGCGCTCTACCTCTCTGATTTGAGCATGGTATTTTTCATGGTTCGGCAAATAGGTATGGTATCAATATGCTGATTTATATGGTTGTTTTCAGGTAATTTACAATTGAGTGGGAATGATCGGCTTGCGCCGATGAGAGGAAAGGGCAGCTTCGGCTGCCCTTTTCGTTTGCTCCGGATCAGCAAAGAGGCAGTTGCACGGAGCGATGGCTCGCCTTCGCGGCTGGGAAATGAGAAAATCTATCATTTTCCAGCCGCAGTACCCGCGAAGGTGAAGGCTCCATGACATTTACCCGTAGACAAGTGCTCGGCGGCCTCGCCGGGCTGGCGGTGGTCGGCCTCGGCGCCGGCGGCGCGCGCCTCTGGCTGGCGCGTCCGCAGGTGGCGCAGGAGTACGACTACGAACTGATCGCCGCGCCGCTGGACCTGGAGATCGTCCCGGGCTTCAGCAGTCCGGCGCTGGCCTATGGCGGCCAGTGCCCCGGCGTGGAGTTGCGGGCGAAGCAGGGCGAGTGGCTGCGGGTGCGCTTCACCAACAGGCTGGACGAACCGACCACCATCCACTGGCACGGCATCCGCCTGCCGATCGAGATGGACGGCGTGCCGTACATTTCCCAGCCGCCGGTGCAGCCGGGCGAGAGCTTCATCTACCAGTTCAAGACCCAGGACGCCGGCAGCTACTGGTACCACCCGCACCTGATGAGCAGCGAGCAGCTCGGCCGTGGGCTGGTCGGCCCGCTGATCATCGAGGAGCGCGAACCCACCGGGTTCCGCCACGAGAAGGTTCTCTGCCTGAAGACCTGGCATGTGGACGAGCAGGGCGCCTTCACCCCCTTCAGCGTGCCGCGACAGGCCGCGCGCGAAGGCACCCGCGGGCGCTATTCGACGATCAACGGCAAGCATGTGCCGACCATCGACCTGCCGGCCGGGCAGATCGTCCGGGTGCGCCTGCTGAACGTCGACAATACCGTCACCTACCGTCTCAACCTGCCCAACGGCGAGGCGAGGATCTATGCCATCGATGGCCATCCGGTGGAACCGCGCGGCTTCGAGGGGCAGTACTGGATCGGCCCCGGGATGCGCCTGGAGTTGGCGCTGAAGGTGCCGGAAGCGGGCACCGAGCTGTCCCTGCGCGACGGGCCGGTACGCCTGGCGACGATCCGCAGCGTGGCCAGCGCCGAGGCACCTGCCGGCGACTGGCCGGAGCCGTTGCCGGCGAATCCGGTGAGCGAACCGGACCTGGCCAATGCCGAGAAGATCGGTTTCCGTTTCGAGTGGGTCGGGGCGATGTCCGATACCAGCGGCAAGAATCCCTATCCGTCGTTCTGGCAGATCAACGGCAAGGCCTGGGAAGGCGGCGAGGAGCACAAGCACAACGCGCCGCCGCTGGCCAAGCTAAAGGAAGGCCAGAGCTACATCTTCGAGCTGCGCAACATGGCGCAGTACCAGCACCCGATCCACCTGCATGGGATGGCCTTCAAGGTGCTGGATTCGGATCGCCGGGAGATCATCCCGTACTTCACCGACACCTACCTGCTGGGCAAGAACGAGACCGCCCGCGTCGCGCTGGTGGCGGACAATCCGGGCCTGTGGATGTTCCACTGCCACGTCATCGACCATATGGAGACCGGCCTGATGGGGACCATCGCGGTCGGCGAGGCCTGGTGCGGGTGACTAAGCTGATCCGTAACGGCAAGGGCTACCCGACGGTAAAAGGCGTGCGTCCGATCATCGATCGCAGCCGGGACCCGCATTTCATGCGCGAGGCCCTGGCAGAGGCGGAAAAGGCCGCGGCCCTCGGCGAAGTACCGGTGGGCGCGGTCCTGGTGCGCGAGGGCGAGATCATCGGGCGGGGCTTCAACCGGCCGATCAGCAGCCACGATCCCAGTGCCCACGCCGAAATGCTGGCGATCCGCATGGCAGCGGCGGAGGCGGGCAACTACCGGCTGCCAGGCAGCACCCTGTATGTGACCCTGGAACCTTGCAGCATGTGTTCCGGACTGCTGGTGCACGCACGCATTCAGCGCCTGGTGTACGGCACGGTCGAGCCCAAGTCGGGCGCAGTGGAAAGCCGTGGGCGATTCTTCGAGCAGGAGCATCTCAACCATAGGGTCATGGTCGAGGGCGGCGTGCTGGCGGAAGAATGCAGCCAGGCGCTCTCGGCGTTCTTCCGCGCGCGGCGCGAAGCGGCGAAGAAGCCTCGCGAAGACTGACGGATGTTTCTCTTTTCGAACGTTCAGGCTGAAACGTTAAAGCACGCCCTTGCGCCTTCCTCTCCTTGAAAATCCATCTGTATCAATTATTTATCCGGATATTTCGGACGATCGGCATAGGCGTAAAGTCGTAGTCGCCGCGCGCTTTCTTCATCGAATTGTGTGATATTTTGCACGGCCGCTTGAGCAAGCGGCCCGCAGGCAATGGCTTCAGGTGAGAGCGAGCCCGCCTGCGGATACCCCCGCCGGACCGCGCAGCAGAAAAGCGCGGCCGGTCCGGAGGCGTCCGCGATTCCCGGCCCTGCATTGTCCTCGAAGAAGGCCATCGGTACGGCGGTCCTGGCCGCCTCCCGCACAATGCCAATTCGAAATGCAGGGAGTTGTTGTCATGAGTGATACCCGGGTCCAGCAGTATCAGGATCACGCCGGGGCGGAAGCCGTCGATTCCTCGGGACTGGAGGTCAAGCGCCTGACGTTCCTCGAGGCGGTGGCGATGATCGTCGGAACCAACATCGGCGCAGGCGTGCTGTCCATGGCCTACGCCAGCCGCAAGGCCGGCTTCATGCCATTGCTGCTCTGGCTGGCGGTGGCCGGCCTGTTCACCACCATTTCCATGCTCTACGTCTCGGAAACCGCCCTGCGCACGCGCACCCACAACCAGTTGAGCGGCCTTGCCCAGCGCTATGTCGGCTCCTTCGGCGCCTGGGCGATCTTCCTGTCCGTGGCGGTCAACAGCATCGGCGCGCTGATCGCCTACATGAGCGGCAGCGGCAAGATCCTCAGCGCCTTCTTCGGTATCAGCCCGGCCCTGGGCAGCGTGCTGTTCTTCATTCCGGCCGCCGGCGTGCTGTACCTGGGGCTGAGCGCCATCGGCAAGGGCGAGAAGTTCATCAGCATCGGCATGGTCAGCATGATCCTGATCCTGGTGGCGGCCACCCTGCTCAACGACAACACCGAGTTCGCCCGTCTGCTCGACGGCGACTGGATCTACATGGTTCCGGTATTCAACATCGCGGTGTTCTGCTTCTCCGCCCAGTACATCGTCCCGGAGATGGCCCGTGGTTTCAGCCATGCACCGGAACGCCTGCCGAAGGCGGTGATCACCGGGATGCTGACCACCTTCGTCCTGCTCAGCATCGTGCCGCTCTCGGTGATCGCCCTGACCGGGCTGGAGAACCAGTCCGAAGTCGCCACCCTGGCCTGGGGCAAGGCGCTCGGCGAATGGGCCTTCTTCACCGCCAACACCTTCGCCCTGTGCGCCATGCTGACTTCCTACTGGGGCCTGGGCGGTAGCTTCCTGACCAACATCTTCGACAAGTTCCACAAGCTCGGTCCGGAGAACCGGCCGAAGACCCGCCTGCTGGTGCTGGCGATCGTCGCGCTACCGCCGTTCGTCCTGGCCTACAGCGGGCTGGTCGGCTTCGTCAACGCGCTGTACTTCGCCGGGGCCTTCAGCGGGGTGATTCTCTCGATCATGCCGATCCTGATGCTGCGCTCGGCGCGCAGGAACGGCGACTTCGAGCCGGCCTGGAAATGCGGCTGGATCGCCCATCCGGCGATCCAGGCGGTGATCGTGACGATCTACCTGGCCAGCGCCGCCTACGCCATTTGCAGCGCCATGAACCTGCTACCGGCCGGCTGGTAGGTCATCGCCGCCGGAAGAGGCCGCCATTGGGCGGCCTTTTTCATGGAGTTTATTTTATCCGGGTAATATTGTCGCTCTATTTATATCCGGGTATTATTCGGGCGTTCCATCCATGGGAGCCTGTCATGGCCAATGATCCACACATCCAATCCTTCACCTGCTTCGACGGCACGCGCCGGCTGCTGACGGCGGCGCTGCCGGAGGTCGCGCTGGCCTTGAAGCAAGCGGTCGCCGGCGGTGCTGCCGGGCCGCTGCTGGTGTTCGACAATGCCACCGGCCGTTCCGTCGATCTCGATATCCGTGGTTCCAGCGAGGACCTGCTGGCGCGCCTGGTCGTCGCAGGCGAGCGGCAACCGGCGGAGGAGGCCGCGCCGCGCGGGCGTGGGCGGCCGAAGCTGGGCGTGGTGGCGCGCGAGGTGACCTTGCTGCCGCGCCACTGGGAATGGCTCGCCGCACAACCCGGGGGCGCCTCGGTGGCGCTGCGCAAGCTGGTCGAGGAGGCGCGCCGCAGCCAGTCCGGGCGTGCGCGGCAGGCGCAGGAGCGCGCCTACCATTTCATGAATGCGATGGCCGGCGACCTGCCGGGCTTCGAGGAGGCGACGCGGGCGCTGTTCGCCGGGGATCGCGAGGGCTTCGCCGAGCGGATCGCCGGCTGGCCGACCGATGTGCGCGAGCACGCCGCCTGGCTGGCAAGCGACGGAGAATCCTGAGGGGAGGGGGCGGCTAGAGTTTCTCGTCGCCGCTGTCTTCTTCCGGGTGCGTCTTGTTCACGCCGGGCAGGTGCAACCCGCTCTCGGCGATCTGGCTGCCTTCCATCTGCGGCTGGGTCACCCAGGTGAGGATGTCGTAGTAGCGCCGCACGTTCTGTACGAAGTGCACGGTCTCGCCGCCGCGCGCATAGCCGTAGCGGGTCTTGGCGTACCACTGCTTCTGCGCCAGGCGCGGCAGCATCTTCTTCACGTCCAGCCACTTGTTCGGGTTGAGGCCTTCCTTCTCGGCCATCTTGCGCGCGTCTTCCAGGTGCGCGCCGCCGATGTTGTAGGCGGCCAGGGCGAACCAGCTGCGGTCCGGTTCCTTGATGCTCTCGGGCAGTTCGCTGCGGATCTGCACGAAATACTTGCTGCCGCCCTGGATGCTCTGCTTCGGGTCGAGCCGGTTGGAAACGCCCATCGCCTGGGCGGTCCGGTTGGTCAGCATCATCAGGCCGCGTACGCCGGTCTTGGAGGTGGCGCCGGGCTGCCACAGCGATTCCTGGTAGCCGATGGCGGCGAGCAGGCGCCAGTCGGTATCCAACTGCTTGCCGCTCTGCTTGAAGTGGCTTTCGTAGCGTGGCAGGCGTTGTTGCAGGTGCTGGGCGAAGGTGTAGGCGCCGACGTAGCCGAGTACGTCGACATGCCCGTAGTAACGATCCTTCAGGCGTTGCAGCAGGCCTTCCTTCTTGGCCTGGTCGAGGAACGCGTTGACCTCGTTCATCAGGCTGTCGTCGTCGCCCCCCGGCAAGGCCCAGGCCAGCCCGCGGGCTTCGCCGAAGTCGAAGGCGACGCGGACGTTGGGGAAGTACACCTGGTTCATCGCCAGTTCGTTGGAGTCGACCAGGGTCAGGTCGATGTCGCCGATGTCGACCATGCGCAACAGGTCGACCACTTCGACAGCATCGGACTCTTCGTACCTCAGTTCGGGATACTGCTTCTTCAGCTCGGCGAGCTGCTCCGCGTGGCTGCTGCCCTTGAGCACCATGATGCGCTTGCCGACCAGGTCTTCCGGGCGGGTCGGGCGCTGCTGGCCGTTGCGGTAGATGATCTGCGGGGTGACGTCGAGGTAGGTGTGCGAGTAGCGCACGCTGGCGTCGTCTTCGCGTCCCGGGGTCAGGCCGGCCGCGGCGAGCGCCGGGCCGCCCTCGCGGGAAAGCTGGGCATAGAGGTCGTCGAGGTTGTCGGCGGTCTCGATCTTCAGCTCGACGCCGAGACGTTCGGCGAAGCGCTTGGCCAGTTCGTATTCGAAGCCGGTTTCGCCGTTGCGGTCCTGGAAGTAGGTGGCCGGGCTGTTGCGGGTGATCACGCGCAGTACGCCCTCCTTCTGCACGCGCTCCAGGGCGGTAGGGGCTTTCGCCTCGCTACAGCCCGCAAGCAGCAGAAAGATGCCGGTCGCCAACAGCCAGGCGGCGCAACGTAAGCGGTACGCGGTCAGGGCAAACATCGGCGCAGTATACGCAAAGGCGAGACGGCGCCATATCTCGACAGCCGAGCCCTTCTCTGCTATCGCCGGGATACCGTTCGTCCGCCGTTTCGCTTGCCCCGTCGCAGAGCGCCGCGGCGCCGTTCTCGAAGTGCTTCGAAGCGAGTCGCCGCGGATCCGATGGAGGGCTATGCGATAGCCATCGGCGCGGGTGCCGCCGGACGGTGCTTTACGGTAGAATGCACGGCCTCTGCGGGCCGGCCCGGCCGGCCCCCACACCTTCCCGTCTCCAGAGGCTGTTCCGACAATGCTGATCCTGCGCGGCGCTCCCGCCCTTTCCGCTTTCCGCCACGGCAAACTGCTCGAGCAACTGACCCAGCACGTACCTGCCGTTACCGGGCTGTACGCTGAGTTCGCGCATTTCGCCGACGTCACCGGCGCGCTCACCGCCGACGAGGAGCAGGTGCTGGCGCGGCTGCTGAAATACGGCCCGAGCGTGCCGGTGCAGGAGCCTAGCGGCCGGCTGTTCCTGGTGGTGCCGCGCTTCGGCACCATCTCGCCGTGGTCGAGCAAGGCCTCCGACATCGCCCGCAACTGCGGCCTGGCGAAGATCGACCGGCTGGAGCGCGGCATTGCCTACTATGTGCAGGGCGAACTGTCCGAGAGCGACGCCCAGCAGGTCGCCGCCCGCCTGCATGACCGCATGACCCAACTGGTGCTGGACCGCCTGGAAGGCGCCGCCGAGCTGTTCAGCCATGCGCAGCCCCGCCCGCTCACCGCCGTCGACGTGCTTGGCGGCGGTCGCGCCGCGCTGGAGAAGGCCAACGTCGAGCTGGGCCTGGCCCTGGCCGAGGACGAGATCGACTACCTGCTGAAGAGCTTCGGCGAACTGGGGCGCAACCCGCACGACGTCGAGCTGATGATGTTCGCCCAGGCCAACTCCGAGCATTGCCGGCACAAGATCTTCAATGCCAGTTGGGACATCGACGGGCAGGCCCAGGACAAGAGCCTGTTCGGCATGATCAAGAACACCTACGAGATGAACCGCGAAGGCGTGCTGTCCGCATACAAGGACAACGCCGCGGTCATCGTCGGCCATGTCGCCGGGCGTTTCTTCCCCGATCCGCAGACCCGCGAATACGCCGCCAGCCGCGAGCCGGTACAGATCCTGATGAAGGTGGAGACCCACAACCACCCGACCGCCATCGCGCCGTTCCCCGGTGCCTCCACCGGTTCCGGCGGCGAGATCCGCGACGAGGGCGCCACCGGCCGCGGCGCCAAGCCGAAGGCCGGCCTGACCGGCTTCACCGTGTCCAACCTGCTGATCCCCGGTTTCGAACAGCCCTGGGAAGTGCCCTACGGCAAGCCCGAGCGCATCGTCACCGCGCTGGACATCATGGTCGAGGGCCCGCTGGGCGGCGCCGCGTTCAACAACGAGTTCGGCCGTCCGGCACTGACCGGCTACTTCCGTACCTTCGAGCAGAAGATCGCTACCCCTCACGGCGAGGAAGTGCGCGGCTACCACAAGCCGATCATGCTCGCCGGCGGCATGGGCAACATTCGCGACGAACACGTGCAGAAGGGCGAGATCAGCGTCGGCGCCAAGCTCATCGTCCTTGGCGGCCCGGCCATGCTGATCGGCCTGGGCGGCGGCGCCGCCTCTTCGATGGCCACCGGCGCCAGCTCCGCCGACCTCGACTTCGCCTCGGTGCAGCGCGACAACCCGGAAATGGAGCGACGTTGCCAGGAGGTGATCGACCGCTGCTGGCAGCTCGGCGAGCGCAACCCGATCAGCTTCATCCATGACGTCGGTGCCGGCGGCCTGTCCAACGCCCTGCCGGAACTGATCAACGACGGCGGCCGCGGCGGTCGCTTCGAGCTGCGCGCGGTGCCCAACGACGAGCCGGGCATGAGCCCGCTGGAAATCTGGTGCAACGAGTCGCAGGAGCGCTACGTGCTGTCGGTGGACGCCGCCGACTTCGAGACCTTCAAGGCCATCTGCGAGCGCGAGCGCTGCCCGTTCGCGGTGGTCGGCGAGGCCATCGAGCAGCGCCAGCTGACCGTCGCCGACAGCCATTTCGACAACAAGCCGGTGGACATGCCGCTGGAAGTCCTGCTCGGCAAGGCGCCGCGCATGCACCGCGCGGTCACCCGCGAGGCCGAGCTGGGCGACGATTTCGACGCCGCCGGGCTGGAGCTGCAGGAAAGCGTCGAGCGCGTCCTGCGCCATCCCGCCGTGGCCAGCAAGAGCTTCCTGATCACCATCGGCGACCGCACCATCACCGGGCTGGTGGCCCGCGACCAGATGGTCGGGCCCTGGCAGGTGCCGGTGGCCGACTGCGCCGTCACCGCCACCAGCTTCGACGTCTACACCGGCGAGGCCATGGCGATGGGCGAACGTACCCCACTGGCGCTGCTGGACGCCCCGGCTTCCGGACGCATGGCCATCGGCGAGACGGTCACCAACCTGGCGGCCGCGCGTATCGGCAAGCTGTCCGACATCAAGCTTTCCGCCAACTGGATGGCCGCCGCCGGCCACCCCGGCGAGGATGCGCGCCTGTATGACACGGTCAAGGCCGTGGGCATGGAACTGTGCCCGGAACTGGGCATTACCATCCCGGTGGGCAAGGACTCGATGTCCATGAAGACCCGCTGGCAGGACAATGGCGAGGACAAGAGCGTCACTTCTCCGGTCTCGCTGATCGTCACCGGCTTCGCCCCGGTCGCCGACGTGCGCCAGAGCCTGACCCCGCAACTGCGCCTGGACAAGGGCGAGACCGACCTGATCCTGATCGATCTCGGCCGCGGCAAGAACCGTCTCGGCGGCTCGATCCTGGCCCAGGTCCACGGCAAGCTCGGCCGCGCCGTACCGGACGTCGACGACGCCGAGGACCTGAAAGCCTTCTTCGCGGTGATCCAGGGGCTCAATGCCGACGGCCATATCCTCGCCTACCACGATCGTTCCGACGGCGGCCTGATCACCAGCGTGCTGGAGATGGCCTTCGCCGGTCACTGCGGCGTCGAGCTGAACCTCGATGCCCTGGCCGATAGCCGCGAAGAGTTGGCGGCCGTGTTGTTCAGCGAGGAACTGGGCGCGGTGATCCAGGTTCGCGAGGGCGCCACTCCGGAAGTCCTCGCGCAGTTCAGCGCCGCCGGTCTCGACGACTGCGTGGCGGTGATCGGCCAGCCGGTCAATGGCTACGAGATCAACCTGAACTACAACGGCGAGACCGTATACAGCGCCCAGCGCCGCATCCTGCAACGCATCTGGAGCGAGACCAGCTACCAGATCCAGCGTCTGCGCGACAACGCCGACTGCGCCGAGCAGGAGTTCGACGCGCTGCTGGACGAAGACAACCCCGGGCTGTCGATCAAGCTCAGCTATGACGTCAACGACGACATCGCCGCGCCCTACATCAAGAAGGGCGTGCGGCCGAAAGTGGCGATCCTCCGCGAGCAGGGCGTCAACGGCCAGGTGGAGATGGCCGCGGCGTTCGACCGCGCCGGCTTCGCCGCGATCGACGTGCACATGAGCGACATCCTCGCCGGGCGGGTCGACCTGGACGCCTTCAAGGGCCTGGTGGCCTGCGGTGGCTTCTCCTACGGCGACGTGCTCGGCGCCGGCGAGGGCTGGGCCAAGTCGATCCTCTTCAACGCCCGCGCCCGCGACGGCTTCCAGGCCTTCTTCGCGCGCAAGGACAGCTTCGCCCTCGGCGTCTGCAACGGCTGCCAGATGATGTCCAACCTGCACGAGCTGATTCCCGGCACCGAGTTCTGGCCGCATTTCGTGCGCAACCGTTCCGAGCAGTTCGAGGCGCGGGTGGCGATGGTCCAGGTGCAGGAGTCGTCGTCGATCTTCCTGCAGGGCATGGCCGGGTCTCGCCTGCCGATCGCCATCGCCCATGGCGAAGGCCATGCGGAGTTCGAGTCGGAGGAAGCGTTGCTCGAGGCCGACCTGTCCGGCTGCGTGTCGCTGCGCTTCGTCGACAACCACGGCAAGGTCACCGAAGCCTACCCGGCCAACCCCAACGGGTCGCCGCGCGGCATCACCGGCCTGAGCAGCCGCGACGGCCGGGTCACCATCATGATGCCGCACCCCGAGCGGGTGTTCCGCGCCGTGCAGAATTCCTGGCGTCCGGACGACTGGCAGGAAGACGGCGGCTGGCTGCGCATGTTCCGCAACGCCCGGGTCTGGGTGGACTGATCCGGCATGGCGGGCGATGCGGACTCCAGCTCTTCGCCCGACCTTCTTCCCGAGGTTCGCCGGGTCTCTCCCGGCGACACCTTGCGGCTCTGTACCTGCGGGGCTTCGGCTTCGCTTCCCGATTGTCCCGCCGACTGCCGCAATGGCCTGACGCTCCACGCGACCCGCGAGCGCCTGTTGCTGTTGTGCCGCTGCGGGCGCTCCGCCGACCTGCCGTATTGCGACGGCAGCCATGCGTCTTCCGCCTCCGGGCTGAAGGCCAGGTGGCGGCGTTTCCGCGGCTGAACGTAAATCTGTGAACGCCCGCACGAAGGTGTTGTGACGAGCGAACAAATGTTGCGCTTATCTGTCGTAAAGGCAGCGCCAAATATTCATCATGTCAAGGCAAAGTGCCATTATTTGGCGTCGGCAGTCGCACAACCACCGACCGCCTCGTGCAGCATTCGATTCGTGCGGAGAAAACGATGTACAAGCTGTGTTTCTATGTGCCTGAGAGCCATCTGGATGTCGTCAAGCAAGCGGTGTTCGCCGCAGGTGGCGGGCGCATCGGGGCATACGACAGTTGCTGCTGGCAGTCCCTCGGCCAGGGCCAGTTCCGGCCCCTGGACGGTAGCCAACCCTACCTGGGCCAGGTCGGCCAGGTCGAGCACGTGGCGGAGTGGAAAGTGGAGCTGGTGGTGGCCGACGAGCTCATCCACGCCAGCGTCAAGGCGCTAAAGGCGGCGCATCCCTATGAGACCCCGGCCTACGAAGTCTGGCGCCTGACCGATATGGTCTTCTGAGTTTTCCTCGGACAAGCAAGAAGGGCGGCCAGTGGCCGCCCTTTTCGTTATCCGCCTCACGGGGAGAGCCCGACCCGGGGCTGTGGCGTGGCGCGAACAACCGCTTCGCGATTATCGAACCCGAACGGGGGAGCTGTGGCGTAGGGCGAATAACCGCTTGGCGGTTATCCGCCGATTGGCCGAGGCCCCCCCCCTCTGCCGTCAGCGCCGCAGCAGCGGTTGCAAGGCCTGGCTCAGGGCCGCGGCGCGGGGGCCCACCAGGATATGGCAGATGCCGCCGGCGAGGGAACTGACGCCCTGTCCGCCGAGACGGCGCAGTTGCTCGGTGGCCAGCTTGCGTTCGTCCGCCACGCTGACCCGCAGGCGGGTCAGTGCGACGTCCCGTACCTCGCGCAGGTTGCCGGCGCCGCCGAGGGCGCCGAGCCAGGCCTGGGCTTCGGCGGCGTCGACGGTGGCCTGCATCGACACCACCTCTTCGGCTGCGTTCGGACTGCCCGGCGGAGGTACGGCTTCGCCCGGCTGCGTATCGAAGGGCAGGGCGCGGCGGATCTCGTCGGCGATGCTGTCGGCCTGTGGGCCGACCACCACCTGCAGGCTACCGGCCTTGCCCGGACGTACCACGGCCATCGCACCGAGGGCCTTGAGCTGGGCGTCCGAGGCCTTGTCGCGGTCGACCAGGCGCAGACGCAGGCGCGTGGTGCAGGCGTCCACCACTTCGAGGTTGGCTGCGCCGCCCAGGGCGCGGATGAAGGCCGGGGCGCGCTCGGCTTCGGCGTTGTCGCCCGATTCGCTGCTCGCGTCGTCTTCGCGGCCCGGGGTCTTCAGGTTGAAGCGGCGGATGCAGAAGTCGAACACCAGGTAATAGATGCCGGCATAGAGCAGGCCCAGCGGCCAGAGCATCCAGCCGTGGGTGGAGCGGCCCCAGCCCAGGGCGAGGTCGATGGCGCCACCGGAGAAGGTGAAGCCGAGGCGGATGTCGAGCAGGTCGGTGAGGGCCATGGACAGGCCGGTGAGCAGCGCATGCAACAGGTAGAGCAGCGGCGCGAGGAACATGAAGGCGAACTCCACCGGCTCGGTGACGCCGGTG
Organism: Pseudomonas sp. HMSC066A08; assembly: GCF_001813025.1. NCBI lineage: Bacteria > Pseudomonadati > Pseudomonadota > Gammaproteobacteria > Pseudomonadales > Pseudomonadaceae > Pseudomonas > Pseudomonas sp. HMSC066A08. The sequence goes on along the minus strand of NZ_KV811348.1, from coordinate 640,637 downwards.
AGGAAGGCGGTCAAGGCCATCGACAGGAGCAGCCCGCCGATCAGCTTGCGCCGCTCCGGACGGGCGTTGCGGTACATCGCCAGGCAGGCGGCGGGCAGGCCGAACATCATCACCGGGAACATCCCGGCCATGAACTGGCCGCCCTTCGGGTCGCCGGCGAAATAGCGCGCCAGGTCGCCGGTGACGACGCGCCCGGTTTCCGGGTCGGTGAAGCTACCGAAGACGAACCACACCAGGTTGTTGAGGATGTGATGCAGCCCGGTGACGATCAGCAGGCGGTTCAGCACGCCGAAGGCGAAGGCGCCGAAGCTGCCGCTTTCCAGCATGAGCTGGCCGAGGCCATTGATGCCCTGTTGCAGCGGTGGCCAGATCACCCCGAACAGCAGGCCCAGGCAGACCGCGCTGATCCCGGTGGCGATCGGCACGAAGCGGCGGCCGCCGAAGAACGCCAGGTATTCCGGCAGCTTCACGTCCTTGAAGCGGTTATACAGGGCGCCAGCCACCAGGCCGCTGATGATGCCGGAGAGCACGCCCATGTCGATGCCCGGATCGATCACCTTGAGCACCGAGATCATCACCAGGTAGCCGATGGCGCCGGCCAGGCCGGCGGTGCCGTTGTTGTCGCGAGCGAAACCGACGGCGATGCCGATGGCGAAGATCAGCGCCAGGTTGGCGAAGATCGCCTTGCCGGCGTCGTGGACCAGCGGAATGTCGAGCAGGTCGACGTCGCCCAGGCGCAGCAGCAGGCCGGCGATCGGCAGGATCGCGATCGGCAGCATCAGGGCGCGGCCCAGGCGTTGCAGGCTTTCGATCAGGAACGGGGGCATGGCGGTGGTCTCCGATTGTTCTTGTCAGGCCAGCGGCCAGTGTTGCAGGCAGGCGTCGCGCACCGCCCGGGCGCTGCCCAGGTCCAGCAGCGCCTGGGCGTGGCGGCGGCATTCGGCGGCGTCGAGCTGGCGCACCCGGGTCTTGATCTCGCCGACCAGGTTCGGCCCGACGGACAATTCCTCGACCCCGAGGCCGACCAGTACCGGTGTCGCCAGCGGGTCCGAGGCCAGCGCACCGCAGACGCCGACCCAGCGGCCGTGGCGGGCTGCTCCGGCGCAGGTCTGGGCGATCAGCCGCAGCAGCGCCGGGTGCAGGGCGTCGATGCGGTCGGCCAGGCCGGCGTGGCAACGGTCCATGGCCAGGACGTACTGCGACAGGTCATTGGTGCCGATGGAGAGGAAGTCGGCGTGTTCGGCCAGTTGATCGGCGAGCAGGGCGGCGGAGGGCACTTCGATCATCACCCCCAGTTCGGGCAGGCGCTCGATCCCCAACTGCGTGGCCAACTCGCCGAGACGGCGACGGATGGCGCGCAGTTCGTCGACCTCGCTGACCATCGGCAGCAGTATCCGGCAGCGTTCCAGCGGTTCGACCCTCAGCAGCGCGCGCAACTGCTGGTCGAGCAGTTCCGGGCGCGCCTGGCCGAGGCGGATGCCGCGCAGGCCCAGCGCAGGGTTTTCTTCCACCGGCAGCGGCAGGTAGTCGAGGTGCTTGTCGCCGCCGACATCGATGGTGCGGATGATCACCTTGCGCTGGCCCATGGCGTCCAGGACCTCCTGGTAGGCGTTGCGCTGCTCCTCTTCGTCGGGCGCGGCGCGGCGCTCGAGGAAGAGAAACTCGGTGCGTAGCAGGCCGACCCCGTCGGCGCCGTTGGCGAAGGCTTCGGCGGCCTCGCTCGGCGAGGCGACGTTGGCACCGATCTCGATGCGCCGGTCGTCGCGGGTGAGCGCCTCGCGCTGCGCATCGGCCTGCTGGCGGCGGCGTTGTTCCTCGCGCTGCGCCACTTGCAAGGCGACCTGCTCCAGGCGTCGAGCGTCGGGGCTGAGTTCCAGCCGGCCCTGTCCGGCGTCCAGCACCACCTGCCGGCCTTCCTCCAGTTCCAGCAGCCCGGCGCCGAGCGCCACCAGGCACGGCAGGCCCTTGCTACGGGCGAGGATGGCCACGTGGGAGGTGGCGCCGCCTTCGGCCATGCACAGGCCTGCCGCGCCGGCATCCATCAGCGGCGCGAGGTCGGAGGGGGTGATTTCCCGGGCGGCGACGATGGCCCCAGCAGGCACCCGCAACGGCGCGGTGTCGCCGAGCAGTACCCGCAGCACGCGTTTTTCCAGGTCGCGCAGGTCGTTGGCGCGTTCGGCCAGCAGCAGGTTGCCCAGCGCCTGGAGAATCTCGCACTGGGCCTGGATCGCCCGGTGCCAGGCGTGGGCGGCACCGACGCCCTGGTCGATCAGCATGTCGGCGGCGTCCAGCAGACCCGGGTCTTCCAGCAGCGCGAGATGCGCGGAAAAGATCGCCGCTTCGTTCTCGTCGCCGCCGAGCCTGGCCTGCTGCAGGCTCCCCTGTACGTCGTCGCGCACCCGTTGCAGGGCCTGGTCCAGGGCGAGGTGCTGTTCCTCGGGACGATGCCGGCCGTCGTCCGTCGGCAGGCTGATGGCGCCGAGCCGCGCCAGGGGACCGCTGGCCAGGCCGGGCGAAGCGCAGACGCCGGTCAGGGTACCGGCGATAGCCGCAGGTCGCGCCGGCTCGCTCGGGGCGATGGCACGTGGAGCTTCCTCCGAAGCCCCCGCGGTGGCGCTGGCGAGGGCCGCGAGCAGGGCGTCGAGGGCCGCCTCGCTGTCTTCGCCGCGACAGATCACCTCTACCTCGTCCTGTTCGGCGACCCCCAGGCCCATGATGCCGACCAGGCTGTCGACGCTGGCCACCTGCCCGGCGAAGTGCAGTTCGGCCTGGCTGGAAAAGCCCTGCGCGGTCTTGCGCAGCAGCGCTGCCGGGCGCGCGTGCAGACCGCCATGGTGGGCGACCCGCACCCGCCCGCGAACCTGGCGCTGCGTCGAGCTTTCGCCAGGCGCGGGATTGGCCGGACGTTGCTCGGCCTTCTCCGGACTCAGTTGCAGGAGCGGCGCGCCGACCTCCACCGGGTTGGTGGTCAGCGGGCGTATCTGGAAGCCGTCGCCGTTGGTCAGGATCATCACCGTGATCAGACTGCGGCTGCCGCGGGCGACGCGGTCCAGGTCGAAGCGCAGCAGCGGCTGGCCTTCGATCACCCGCGCACCTTCCTCGACCAGCGCCTCGAAGCCCTCGCCTTGCAGCTGTACGGTGTCGAGGCCGACGTGCAGCAGCAGCTCGGCACCGTTGTCGGCGCGCAGACTGAGCGCGTGGCGGGTTCGCGCCAGGTGGCTGACCAGCCCGGCGCAGGGCGCGTGCAGGCAGTCGTTGAGCGGGTCGATGGCGATGCCTTCGCCCAGGGTGCCGCTGGAAAACACCGGGTCGGGTACTCGGTTGAGCGGCATCACAGGGCCGCTCAGGGGGGCTTTGAGGGCGAGGTTCTTGTTGTTCATGGGCGCGCGCTCAGGCTCAGTGGGTTCGGGTGACTTTGCTCAGGTGCCGTGGCTGGTCCGGGTCCATGCCGCGGGCTTCGGCCAGGCCGGCGGCCATGACGTAGAAACTCTGGATCGCCAGGATCGGATCGAGCGCCGGATGCGCGGCGCGCTGCAGCGGCAGGTCGCGTTCGGCGATGTCGTCCGGCGCGGCGAGCAATACCTGCGCACCGCGCTGGCGCATATCCTCGGCGAGAGCCAGCAGGCCTTCCTGCTCCGGGCCGCGGGGAGCGAACACCAGTAGCGGATAGCGCTCCTCGACCAGCGCCATTGGTCCATGGCGGACCTCGGCGCTGCTGAAGGCCTCGGCCTGGATCGCCGAGGTTTCCTTGAATTTCAGCGCGGCCTCCTGGGCGATGGCATAGCCGGCGCCTCGACCGATCACCATCAGCCGCTGGCAGTCGCGCAGGGCCTCGATGGCCGACGACCAGTCGAGCCTGGCGGCCTGCTCCAGCCCGGCCGCCAGGTGCTGGCCTGCGGCCAGCAGGGCATTGTCGCGCTGCCAGTGGGCGAGCAGGCGGGCGCTGGCGCTGAGCGTGGCGATGAAGCTCTTGGTCGCTGCGACGCTGCGCTCGGTGCCGGCGCAGAGTGGCACGACGAATTCGCTGGCGGCTTCCAGCGGCGAATCTTCGGCATTCACCAGGGCAATGCCCAGGGCGCCGCGTTCGCGCAGGATGCGTAGGCTGTCCACGAGATCGGGGCTCTGTCCGGACTGCGAGAAAGCGAAGACGGCCTGCCCGGCGACACGCAGCGGCGAGCGGTTCAGGGTCACCACCGACATGGGCAGCGAGGCCACCGGCAAGCCGGCGTGCTGCATGGCCAGGTAGGCGAAGTAGCTGGCGGCATGGTCGGAGCTGCCGCGCGCGACGGTCAGCGCCAGGTTCGGATCGACCTCCCGCAGGCGCTGGCCAAGCGCCGGCAGGCAAGCGTCGAGCACGGCCAGTTGACGGCTCGCCACCGCGGCGGCGGCGAGCGCTTCCTCGAGCATCAGCGAAGTCATTCGAGTTCTCCTTCCACCATCACGGCGTCGAGTTCCAGGGAGCGATCCAGGCGCACCACATCGGCCCAGGCTGCGGGCGCCAGGCGGCCGCGCTCGGCGAGCCCGAGGTAGTCGGCGGGGAATTGCGAAAGGCGTTGCGAGGCTTCGGCCAGGGGCAGGCCGATCTTCACCAGGTTGCGCAGCGCCTGGTCCATGGTCAGGGTGCTGCCGGCCAGGGTGCCGTCGGGCAGGCGCACGCCGCCCAGGCACTTGGTCACCGTGTGGCTGCCGAGCTTGTACTGGCCGTCGGGCATGCCGGCGGCGGCGGTGGAGTCGGTCACGCAGTACAGGCATGGGATCGAGCGCAGGGCCACCCTGATGGCGCCGGGATGGACGTGCAGCAGGTCGGGGATCAGCTCGGCGTAGCGTGCGTGGGCCAAGGCCGCGCCGACGATACCCGGTTCGCGGTGGTGCAGGCCGGTCATCGCGTTGTAGAGGTGGGTGAAGCTGCTGGCGCCGGCTTCCAGTGCGGCCACGCCGTCCTCGTAGCTGCCCAGGGTATGGCCGATCTGCAGGCGCACGCCGCGCTCGGCGAGGGCGCGGATCAGCGGCTGGTGCCCGGCGATCTCGGGGGCGATGGTGATCACCCGGATCGGCGCGCGGCGCAGGTAGTCCTCGACTTCCTCGAGCACCGCGGCATGGGCGAAGTTGGGCTGCGCGCCGAGCTTGCCGGAGTTGATGTAGGGGCCTTCCAGGTGCACGCCGAGTATCCGTGAACCGCCCTCCGGCGAACGGCGGCAGTAATCGCCGAGCTGGCTGAGGATGTCGGCGATCTCCTCGCGCGGTGCGGTCATGGTGGTGGCCAGCAGCGAGGTCGTGCCGAAGCGCCGGTGGGTGCGGGCGATGGTGGCGAAGGCATCGCCGCCTTCCATGATGTCGCGGCCGCCGCCGCCGTGCACATGCAGGTCGATGAAGCCTGGCAGCAGGTACGGATCGGCGTTGCCAGCCGGATCGCAGGGCTCGCCTTCGATCCGCTGGATACGCCCGTCCTGGATGTGCAGGCGGCCGAGGACCCAGCCTTGCGGGGTGAGGATGTTGCCTTCGAGCATGGCGGCTCCGTGTCGGTCAGCGTCGCAGTTCGGCGACGAAGTCGTAGTAGTCGTTGCGGCAGTAGGTGTCGGTCAGCTCGATCGGGGTGTTGTCCTCGAGGTAGCCGATCCGGGTCATCAGCAGCATCGCGGTGCCTGGCGCGATGCCGACCAGCGCGGCATCGGACGCGGAGGCGTTTATCGCGCGCACGTGCTGGAGGGCGCGGACCACCGGGCGACCGATGCCGTCCAGGTATTCGTAGAGGGAATCCCCGACCGCCGTCGGATCCGGCAGCAGGCGTGCCGGCAGGGTGCTGTTCTCGATCGCCATCACCGTGCCGTCGGCCTTGCGCAGGCGCTTCATGCGCGCGACCTTCTCGGTCGGCGAGAGGCCGAGGCGGATCAGTTCGTCGTGGGTGGGCAGGGCGATGCCGCGCTCCAGCCAGGTGGAGCCGGGGGTGAAGCCTTTCAGGCGGAGCATCTCGCTGAAGCTGGAGAGACGCGACAGCGGTTGTTCGAGACGCGGCGTAATGAAGGTGCCGGAGCCCTGGTTGCGGCGGATCAGCCCCTGCTCGAAGAGTACTTCGAGGGCCTTGCGCGCGGTGACGCGGGAAATGTTCAAGGTTTCGCTGAGGTTGCGTTCGGAGGGCAGCGCCTCCTCCGCTTTCCACTGGCCGGCATGGATCGCGCTCTCGAGATTGCGCGCCAATTGCAGATAGAGGGGGGTGGGTTGCGCCTCGTCGGGACGCAGGGCCAGGAGCAGGTCGTGGGCTGTCTTCATGAGAGGTTCCGATGCGGATTGTGTTGTTGTCGCCCGGTAATGAGGGGAAAACTAATACCACTTGAATACCACGTCAATGCCAGTTGCGCGTTGCGCACGCGTCAGCCAGCCGTCCCGTCGATTGACTCGGCCTGAGTAAGGGATGCAAGGGTTTGACGGATAAAAGAAAACGCCGCCGGAAAATCTCGCGGCGGCGTTCCTGGCGTGGCTGACGGCTGACGAGTGGTATCAGCCTGGTTCTGTCAGGGGCGGATCTCGATCAGCGTGCCGTCTTTCACCACGCTCCAGACTTCGCGCATGTCGGTGTTGTTCATGGCGATGCAACCATTGGTCCAGTCCAGGGTGGAGAAGTACCACTCCGGGTATTCGTCATCCAGCGGCGTGCCGTGGATCATGATCATGCCGCCGGCCGGCAGGCCTTTTTCCCGGGCCTTGGCCACGTCGCGGGCGTTGGGGTAGGAAATGTGCATGGAGAGGTTGTAGTTGTTGCTGGTCTTGCGCCAGTCGATCCAGTAGAAGCCTTCCGGGGTGCGGTTGTCGCCTTCGGCCAGTTTCGGGCCGGTCGGGCGCTTGCCCAGCGAGACACGGTAGCTTTTAAGGACGTTGCCTTTGTTGAGGAGCAGCAGTTTTCGCTCGGACTTGAGCACCAGGACCTTGTCCACCTTGCCTTCCAGGCTCGGCGCGGCATTGGCCTGGGTCAGGCTGGCGAAGGTCAAGCACAGCAAAGCAAGCAACCAGCGCATGGAAGTGAAATCCCCGATGTTCCCTTGAGCCGCAACGGCGGCAGTGTTCGAGTGTTTGGCGTTCAGTCTTTCTTATAGGAAGCCAGCATAGGTGCAATGGCTTCGTTGCGCACCGGGAAGCAGCCTTCGCGGCGGTCGCTGAAGTAGCATTCTAAGGTACGGCCGATGGTCGGAAAAGCCAGCTCCGACCAGGGAATCTCCGCTTCGTCGAAAAGCCGCACCTCCAGGCTTTCATCGCCGGCGGAGAAATCCAGGTCGAGCAGCTCGGCGCGGAAGAACAGGTAGACCTGGCTGATGTGCGGCAGGTCGAAAAGGGTATAGAGCTGCAGGCCGCCGATCCGCGCGTTGGCTTCTTCCTCTGTCTCGCGGGCCGCAGCCTGGGCGAGGGTCTTGCCGTTCTCCATGAAGCCGGCCGGCAGCGTCCAGTAGCCCAGGCGCGGCGCAATGGCGCGACGGCAGAGCAGCACCTGGCCGCCCCACACCGGCAGGCTGCCGGCGACGATACGCGGGTTCTGGTAGTGCACGGTGTGGCAGGCGTCGCAGACGTAGCGCAGGCGGTTGTCGCCGTCCGGGATGCGCGGGACCACCTTGGCGCCGCACAGGCTGCAGAATTTCATGCCAGGTTCTTCTTCGGGGAAAGGCCTATCTTGCTCGGCTGGCCGGGAGGCGACAAGGCCCCGTGCGGGAGGGGTGGGCTGGCCGGGGCTTTCGTGCCATGATCTCGTGGAAACGACAAGACCTCGGAAACCCCGGCAGTATGAACTGCACGCTCGACGAGCTGCGCCAACGCATCGAGGCGCACCGCCCCCGCCAACTGGATACCGACCAGCGCTTCCCCCAAGCGGCCGTGCTGGTGCCCATCACCCGCAGCGACGATCCGGAGCTGGTGCTGACCCTGCGCGCCGCCGGTTTATCCACCCATGGCGGCGAGGTCGCCTTCCCCGGCGGGCGGCGCGACCCGGAAGACGCCGACCTGGTGCGCACCGCCCTGCGCGAGGCGGAGGAGGAGATCGCCTTGCCGCCGGGCCTGGTGGAAGTGGTCGGGCCGCTGAGCACGCTCGTCTCGCGGCATGGCATCGAGGTCACCCCCTATGTCGCCTTCATTCCCGACTTCGTCGAGTACCAGCCCAACGACGGCGAGATCGCCGCGGTGTTCAACGTGCCGCTGAGTTTCTTTCGCGACGACCCGCGCGAGGTCACCCACCGTATCGACTACTTCGGCCGCAGCTGGTACGTGCCCAGCTATCGCTTCGGCGAGTTCAAGATCTGGGGCCTGACGGCCATCATGGTGGTGGAGCTGGTCAACCTGCTGTACGACGACCCCATCGACCTGCACACGCCGCCGGCTTCGTTCATCAAACTGAGTTGACCGACGGGGCGCAGACCCCGGCCATGAGGAGATCGCGATGAAATACCGCCTGGGCGATGCCCGCGTCGAAACCCATCCCGACAGCTGGATCGCGCCCAGCGCAGCAGTGATCGGCAAGGTTCGCCTGGATGCCGGCGCCAGCGTCTGGTTTGGCGCGGTGCTGCGCGGCGACAACGAGCTGATCCATATCGGCGAGCACAGCAACGTCCAGGACGGCTCGGTGATGCACACCGACATGGGCTATCCGCTGACCCTCGGCAAGGGCGTCACCGTCGGCCACAACGCCATGCTGCATGGTTGCAGCGTGGGCGACTACAGCCTGGTGGGGATCAACGCGGTGATCCTCAATGGGGCGAAGATCGGCAAGTACTGCATCATCGGCGCCAACGCGCTGATTCCCGAGGGCAAGGAGATTCCCGACGGCTCGCTGGTGATGGGCTCGCCGGGCAAGGTAGTGCGCGAGCTGAGCGAGCCGCAGAAGAAGATGCTCGAGGCCAGCGCCGCCCACTATGTGCACAATGCCCGCCGTTACGCCCGTGACCTCGTCGAGGACCCGGCGTGAACGAGCGACCGGTGGCTTCGCCCTGCGTGCATGTCTGCGCGCTGGACGAGCAGGACATCTGCATCGGCTGCCAGCGCACGGCGGCCGAGATCACCCGCTGGGGTCTGATGAGCAACGACGAGCGCCGCGAGGTACTCGGTCGCTGTTTCGAGCGCGCCAAGGCGCAAGGGCTGCTCAGCGGTTCCGCCTGAGGCGGATTCCGTTTTCCTTCATTTCCGAGGTTTCTCCATGACCCGTATCGGTACCCCCCTGTCGCCGAGCGCGACCCGCGTCCTTCTCTGTGGCTCCGGCGAGCTGGGCAAGGAAGTCGCCATCGAACTGCAACGCCTGGGTTGCGAGGTGATCGCCGTCGATCGCTACGGCAACGCGCCGGCCATGCAGGTGGCACATCGCAGCCACGTGATCAGCATGCTCGACGGCGCCGCCCTGCGCGCGGTGATCGAGCACGAAAAGCCGCACTACATCGTGCCGGAGATCGAGGCCATCGCCACCGCGACCCTGGTCGAGCTGGAGGCCGAAGGCTACACCGTGGTGCCCACCGCCCGCGCTGCGCAACTGACCATGAACCGCGAGGGGATCCGCCGGCTGGCTGCCGAGGAACTCGGCTTGCCGACCTCGCCCTATCACTTCGCCGATACCTTCGAGGACTACCGCCGCGGCGTCGAGCGTGTCGGCTACCCCTGCGTGGTGAAGCCGATCATGAGTTCGTCGGGCAAGGGCCAGAGCGTCCTGAAGGGCCCCGACGACCTGCAGGCGGCCTGGGACTATGCCCAGGAAGGCGGGCGCGCCGGCAAGGGGCGGGTGATCGTCGAGGGTTTCATCGATTTCGACTACGAGATCACCCTGCTCACCGTGCGCCATGTCGACGGCACCACTTTCTGCGCGCCGATCGGTCACCGCCAGGTCAAGGGCGACTACCACGAGTCCTGGCAGCCGCAGGCGATGAGCGCGCAGGCCCAGGCCGAGTCCGAGCGGGTCGCCCGGGCAGTGACCGAGGCCCTCGGCGGACGCGGGCTGTTCGGCGTCGAACTGTTCGTCAAGGGTGACCAGGTGTGGTTCAGCGAGGTGTCGCCGCGCCCGCACGATACCGGCCTGGTGACCCTGATTTCCCAGGATCTCTCCGAGTTCGCCCTGCACGCGCGGGCGATCCTCGGCCTGCCGATCCCGGTGATCCGCCAGCTCGGCCCGTCGGCCTCGGCGGTGATCCTGGTGGAAGGCAAGTCCCGGCAGGTCGCTTTCGCCAACCTCGGCGCCGCGCTGAGCGAGGCGGATACGGCGCTACGCCTGTTCGGCAAGCCGGAAGTAGATGGCCAGCGGCGGATGGGCGTGGCCCTGGCGCGCGCCGAGTCGATCGACGCCGCCCGCGCCAAGGCGACCCGGTCCGCCCAGGCGGTTCGCGTCGAACTCTGAGATGCGCCGGCTGGCATCGCTGGCCTGGTGGGCGGCGGCTCTGCCGTTGCTGCCGCTGGCGGTACCGCTGGCTATCCGCACCCGCCGCCGAGCCTTGCGCCTGGCGCCCGCGGCGGGACCTCGCGAAGGGCTGGTCGGTGGGTCCGGTGCCGAAGAGCCGCTGCGCTTGCTGTTGTTCGGTGAGTCGACAGTGGCCGGGGTCGGCGCCAGTTGCCTGGACTACGCCCTGGCCGGCCGCCTGGCCGCGGCGCTGGGCGAGCGTCTGCGGCGCCCGGTGGCCTGGCAGGCGCTGGGCGAGAACGGCATCACCAGCGGCGAGGCGCGCGAACGCCTGCTACCGCAGGTGGCGGGACGTTTCTTCGACCAGGTGATCCTGGTCTTCGGCGTCAATGACACCACCAGCCTGCGCTCCCTCGAACGCTGGCGCACCGACTGCGCGGCCCTGATCGAAGGCTTCCAGGCGGCCGGCGCGCAGGTGACCTGCACCGCGGTGCCGCCGCTGCGGCATTTTTCCGCCTTGCCCGGGTTGCTGCGGGCCCTGCTGGGGTGGCGCGGGCGGCTGCTCGACGAGGCGCTGCGCGATCTCGCTGGCGCGACCGGCGCCGGCTACTGCCCGATCTCGCTGGACCTGCTTCCGGGCTACCTGGCCATCGACGGCTTTCATCCGTCGCAGCTGGGCTACCAGGTCTGGGCCGGGGCCCTCGCCGACTGGTTGGCGGCGAGGGAGAAGGGCGCGTCGCGGTAGCCTGAGCGAGACTCAGGACACTGCGCCGAGGTCGTTGTCGCGGGTTTCCTTCAGGCATAGCACCGCCAGCAGGCTGAGCAGCGCCGCTGCGGAGACGTAGCCGCCGACCCAGCCCAGGCCGCCGATGCCGACCAGCTTCTGGGCGATATAGGGTGCCACCGAGGCGCCGAGAATGCCGCCCAGGTTGTAGGCTGCCGACGCGCCGGTGTAGCGCACGTGGGTGGGGAATATTTCCGGCAGCAGCGCGCCCATCGGGGCGAAGGTGACGCCCATCAGGAACAGCTCGATGCAGAGGAACAGGGCGACGCTGAATGTCGAGCCCTGGTTGAGCAGCGGCTCCATGGCGAAGCCGGAGGCGATCGCCGCCAGGCTACCGAGCAGCAGTACCGGCTTGCGTCCGAAGCGGTCGCTGAGCCAGGCCGACAGCGGCGTGGCGGCGGCCATGAAGAGCACCGCGAGGCACAGCAACCCAAGGAACTCCTCGCGGCTGAAGCCGAGGCTGGCCACCCCGTAGCTCAGCGAGAACACCGTAGAGATGTAGAACAGCGCATAGCACACCACCATTGCCAGGGCGCCGAGCAGGGTCGGCCGCCAGTGCTGGGCGAGCAGCTCGGCGATCGGCAGGCGGACCCTCTCGTGCTTGGCCATGGCCTTGGCGAACACCGGGGTTTCCGCCAGCTTCAGGCGTACGTAGAGGCCGACCACGACCAGCGCCGCGCTGAGCAGGAACGGGATCCGCCAGCCCCACTCACGGAATTGCTCCTCGCTGAGCAGCACCGCCAGGGCCAGGAACAGCCCGTTGGCGGCGAGGAAGCCGATCGAGGGGCCGAGCTGGGGAAACATGCCGAACCAGGCGCGCTTGCCGGCCGGCGCGTTCTCCGTGGCCAGCAGCGCGGCGCCGCCCCACTCGCCGCCGAGGCCGAGGCCCTGGCCGAAGCGCAGCACGCAGAGCAGCAACGGCGCCCAGTAGCCGATGCTGTCGTAGCCGGGGAGGACGCCGATCAGGGTGGTGGATACCCCCATCAGCAGCAGCGAGGCGACCAGGGTCGACTTGCGCCCGATGCGGTCGCCGAAGTGGCCGAACAGCGCCGAGCCCAGCGGGCGGGCGAGGAAGGCGATGCCGAAGGTGAGGAAGGCGCTGAGCATCTGCGCGGTGCCGGATGTCTGCGGGAAGAATACCGGACCGATCACCAGGGCGGCGGCAGTGGCATAGACGTAGAAATCGTAGAACTCGATGGCGGTGCCGATGAAGCTGGCGACTGCGACCCGGGTGGTCGAGTTGGCCGGTTCCGGAGCGGCGTCGGCGGCGAGGGTGGCGGCGGTCATGGTGGGAGGATCCCTGGCAGTCGGGGCACGACGGAGTGCTTCCGTGCGGCCGGATGGTTATGGCCAGTGCGCCGATGCGGCGGCGCGGCGCCCGGGTGGGGCGGACGAGATCGGTCGCGCAGGGAGGATGGGGCTGCGCGCCGTGCGCCGGCTGGGACCGTCGGCATCGGGGCCGGGCGGGCAGGCGGGACTGGCGGGTGACTGGCCGGGGCTCGGGCTGCGGGTAGCGGCGGAGCCGGCGGCAGGGCTGGATAAGCTGGGGTCGATTATAGAGCGCTGCGGGGCCGGTTCGGCAATCCCGGATCAGACGCTGGCGTCGCTTTCGACCAGCGGGGTCAGCGCGCGGGGATGCCAGGCGCGCACGCTCTTCACACGGTTTTCCGCCGACTGCTGGATTTCCAGGCAGTAGGGGCCGATGCGCAGGCACACCGCGCAATCGGGGATCTGCTCCAGGGCTTCGGTGACCAGGCCGTTGAGGGTCTTCGGGCCGTCGCAGGGCAGTTGCCAGCCAAGCGACTTGTTCAGCTCGCGCAGGTTGGCGCTGCCGTCGATGACGAAGCTGCCGTCCTCCTGGGCCTGGATGTCCGGGTTGTCGAGGCTGTCGAGGTCGTTGAAGTCGCCGACGATCTCTTCGAGGATGTCCTCCAGCGTGACGATGCCGATCACCTCGCCATACTCGTCGACCACCACGCCGATACGGCGCTTCTCCTTCTGGAAGTTCACCAGTTGGGTCGACAGCGGCGTGCTTTCCGGCACGAAATACGGCTCCATGCAGGCCTGGCGGAGATTCTCCTTGGTCAGGCGGCCCTGGGTCAGCAGGCGCGCGATCTGACGCATGTGCACGACCCCTTCGATCTGGTTGACGTCGTCGCGGTAGACCGGCAGACGGGTGTGGCTGGTGGTGCGCAACTGCTCGACGATGACCTCGAGTTCGTCGTCGAGGTCGATGCCTTCGATTTCGTTGCGCGGGATCATCAGGTCGTTGACCGTGACCTTCTCCAGGTCCAGCAGGCCGAGCAGCATGTCATGCCGGTTGACCTCGGTGGCCTGGGGGTTGTCGGCCGGATGCAGGGCCTCTTCGTCGCGGCTGCGTCCGCTGTCGTCCTGTTCCGCCGCGGCGACGCCGAGCAGGCGCAGCAGCGCGTTGCTCAGCAGGGTCAGCAGCCACAGCAGGGGCCAGCACAGGCGCTGCAGGATCAGGAGCGGCAGGCTGAGCGGCAGGGCGACTCGTTCCGAGCGGAGGGCGCCATAGCGGCGCGGCAGCAGGGCGCCGAACAGCAGCAGGAGCAGGGTCATGCCCGGGATGGCGACGGCCAGGCCGATGACGCCCCAGTGGCGCAGCGCGGCCCAACTGGCCAGGGCGGCGGCGCTGACGTTGACCAGGGTGCGGCCGAACAACAGGGTGCCGCGCAGGCGGTCGTCGTGCAACAGCAGCCAGCTGCTGCGTCGGGCCCCGCGCAGCCCTTGCTTGGCCTGCAGGCGCAGGCGGTAACGGTCGAGGTTGAGCAGGGCGGTCTCGACGCAGGAGAAGAACGCCGAGCAGGCGACCAGGAGAACCAGCAGGCCGACCAGGTACCCGGGGTGCAGCTCATCCATGAAGGAGGCCCATCAGATGTGCAGGATGAATTCCCGCACCAGCTTGCTGCCGAAGTACGCCAACATCAACAGGCAGAAACCGGCCAGGGTCCAGCGGATCGCCTTGTGGCCCCGCCAGCCGAGCTGGTGGCGACCCCAGAGGAGCACGGCGAAGACCACCCAGGCGAAGCAGGACAGGATGGTCTTGTGCGCCAGGTGCTGGGCGAACAGGTTGTCGACGAACAGCCAGCCGGACAGCAGCGACAGCGAAAGCAGCGACCAGCCGCCCCAGAGGAAGCCGAACAGCAGGCTTTCCATGGTTTGCAGGGGCGGGAAGTTGCGGATCAGCCCGGACGGATGCTTGTGCTTGAGGCGGTAGTCCTGGAGCAGCAGCAAGAGCGCCTGGAACACCGCGATGGTGAGCAGGCCGTAGGCCAGGATCGAGAGCAGGATGTGGGCCAGGATGCCCGGCTGTTCGTTGATCGGCTCGACGGTGCCGTGGGGGATGAGTACCGCCAGCAGGGTGGTGAGGGCGCCCAGCGGGAATAGAAGGAGGAGCAGGTTCTCCACCGGTATCCGCAAGGTCGCCAGCAGGGTCAGGAGGATTACCGCGGCGGCGATCAGGCTGGCGGCGTTGAAGAAGTCCAGCACCAGGCCGGCCGGGGTCAGCAATTGCTGGTAGAGGCTGAAGGCGTGGGCGACCAGTGCCAGGAGTCCGAACAGGAGCAGCAGGGGTTTGCCCGGCGCGGTGCGCTTGGACACACAGGCACCCTGGTAGGCGGCGGTGCCGAGATAGAGAACAGCAGCGATGAGGCTGGGCAGCAGGGGATGCATAAGTCCTTGTAATCGCGGGCCCGAAAGGATGGGAGTTTGGCATAGATCGAGCGTCGCGAGAAAGCCGTTGCGAACAGTTCTCTCGTACCTGTGGCCGGGTTGGCGGACCGCCTGCCGCGGGCGCCGCGACCTCCTGGGCCGGCAGTCGCTTCGGCAAAGACGGAACGCATCGGCAAATCAAGGACTTGGGGTTGGCCTCCGGTCGTCGCCGGACACACACTCCGTCTTTCATCGCGTGTCCCGCGACGCGCTCTTGGTTATAATCCGCCGCTTGCCGCAACCCCCGTGGAAGGATCGCGCATGTTCGAAAACCTTACAGACCGCCTCTCGCAGACGCTTCGCCATGTCACCGGCAAGGCCAAGCTGACCGAGGACAACATCAAGGACACTCTGCGCGAAGTGCGCATGGCCCTGCTCGAGGCCGACGTGGCCCTGCCGGTGGTCAAGGACTTCGTCAACAAGGTCAAGGAGCGCGCCGTCGGTACCGAGGTCTCGAAGAGCCTGACCCCGGGACAGGCGTTCGTGAAGATCGTTCGCGCCGAGCTCGAGGAGCTGATGGGGGCGGCCAACGAGGACCTGGCGCTGAGCGTCGCGCCGCCGGCGGTGATCCTGATGGCCGGCCTGCAGGGCGCGGGCAAGACCACCACCGCGGGCAAGCTGGCGCGCTTCCTTAAGGAACGGAAGAAGAAGTCGGTGATGGTGGTTTCCGCCGACGTCTACCGTCCCGCCGCGATCAAGCAGCTGGAAACCCTGGCGGGCGAGGTCGGCGTAACCTTCTTCCCTTCCGACGTCAGCCAGAAGCCGGTGGCCATCGCCGAGGCGGCGATCCGCGAGGCGAGGCTGAAGTTCATCGACGTGGTGATCGTCGATACCGCAGGCCGCCTGCACATCGATGCCGACATGATGGACGAGATCAAGCAGGTGCACGCGGCGATCAAGCCGGCGGAAACCCTGTTCGTGGTCGATGCCATGACCGGGCAGGACGCCGCCAACACCGCCAAGGCCTTCAATGACGCCTTGCCGCTGACCGGCGTGGTCCTGACCAAGGTCGATGGCGACGCGCGTGGCGGTGCCGCGCTCTCGGTACGGGCGATCACCGGCAAGCCGATCAAGTTCCTCGGCATGGGCGAGAAGAGCGAAGCGCTCGATCCGTTCCATCCCGACCGCGTGGCCTCGCGCATCCTCGGCATGGGCGACGTGCTCAGCCTGATCGAACAGGCCGAGCAGAACCTCGACCGCGACAAGGCCGAGAAGCTGGCGAAGAAGATCAAGAAGGGCAAGGGCTTCGACCTGGAAGACTTCCGCGACCAGTTGCAACAGATGAAGAACATGGGCGGCCTCGGCGGACTCATGGACAAGCTGCCGATGCTCGGCGGGGTCAACCTGGCGCAGATGGGCAATGCCCAGGGTGCTGCGGAGAAACAGTTCAAGCAGATGGAGGCGATCATCAACTCGATGACGCCCGGCGAACGGCGCGATCCGGAAATGATCAGCGGCTCGCGCAAGCGCCGCATCGCCCTTGGCTCCGGTACCCAGGTGCAGGACGTCGGCCGGCTGATCAAGCAGCACAAGCAGATGCAGAAGATGATGAAGAAGGTCACCGCCAAGGGCGGCATGGCCAAGATGATGCGAGGCATGGGCAGCATGTTCCCGGGGGGCATGCCCAAGCTTTGATCGGACGCGCGGCCGCTGGCCACGCCGGCGGTTCCGTTCCGTCGGCCGGCGGGCGGACCGTGCGCTTCTCGCGCTCTCCGCGCCGGCCGATGGGTGGCCGAAAAAGAGATTTGCAAATTCCCCGATAATCCTTAGAATATGCGGCCTTTCGGGCCGTGGGCCCAGCGTGCATTCATTTTGCAAGCACCGACTACAGGAACGAAGTTCACATGGTAACCATCCGTCTTGCTCGTGGCGGCTCCAAAAAGCGCCCCTTCTACCACCTGACCGTGACCAACAGCCGCAATGCGCGTGATGGTCGCTTCGTCGAGCGCATCGGTTTCTTCAACCCGGTTGCGACTGGTGGCGAAGTGCGTCTGTCCGTCGACCAGGAGCGTGCTACCTACTGGCTCGGCCAGGGTGCACAGCCGTCTGAGCGCGTTGCTCAGCTGCTCAAGGACGCTGCCAAGGCAAACGCCTAAGCCGTCATGAGTGAAATGCCGACACTCGCCGACGACCTGGTCGTGATCGGCAAGATCGTTTCGGTGTACGGCATCCGCGGTGAGGTGAAGGTGTATTCCTTTACCGATCCGTTGGACAACCTGCTGGACTATCGCCGCTGGACGCTCCGGCGCGACGGCGAGACCCGGCAGGCCGAGCTGGTCAGGGGGCGCCTGCATGGCAAGGTCCTGGCCGCCAAGCTCAAGGGACTCGACGATCGCGAAGAGGCCCGCACCTTCACCGGTTACGAGATCTGCATCCCGCGTAGCGAGTTGCCCTCTCTCGAGGAAGGTGAGTACTACTGGCACCAGCTGGAAGGCCTGAAGGTGATCGACCAGGGCGGGCAGTTGCTCGGCGTGATCGACCATCTGCTGGAAACCGGTGCCAACGATGTCATGGTGGTCAAGCCCTGCGCGGGCAGCCTGGACGACCGCGAGCGCCTGTTGCCCTACACCGGGCAATGCGTGCTGTCGATCGACCTGGCCGCTGGCGAGATGCGGGTGGACTGGGACGCGGACTTCTGATCATCCATGGACAAGCGTTTGTGGGTGGGCGTCGTCAGCATCTTTCCGGAGATGTTCCGCGCCATCAGTGACTACGGCATCACCAGCCGTGCGGTAAAGCAGGGGTTGCTCACTCTGACCTGCTGGAATCCACGGGACTACACCGAGGACCGCCACCAGACGGTGGATGACCGGCCCTTCGGCGGTGGCCCTGGCATGGTGATGAAGATCAAGCCTCTGGAGGGCGCGCTGGCGGATGCCAGGCAAGCCGCCGGGGGCAGGAAGGCGAAGGTGATCTACCTCTCGCCGCAAGGCCGCCAGCTGACGCAGGCGGGCGTACGCGAACTGGCCGAAGAGGAAGCGTTGATCCTCATCGCCGGGCGCTACGAAGGCATCGACGAGCGCTTCATCGAAGAGCACGTCGATGAAGAATGGTCGATCGGCGATTATGTCCTGTCCGGCGGTGAGTTGCCGGCCATGGTGCTGGTCGATGCAGTGACGCGGTTGCTGCCCGGTGCATTGGGTCATGCAGATTCCGCCGAGGAGGACTCCTTCACGGATGGCCTGCTCGACTGCCCGCACTACACCCGACCCGAGGTGTACGCGGACAAACGTGTTCCTGAAGTGTTGCTCAGTGGCAACCATGAACACATCCGGCGTTGGCGTTTGCAGCAGGCCCTTGGGCGGACCTGGGAACGACGCGCCGATCTTCTGGATAGCCGCTCGCTTTCTGGAGAAGAGCAGAAGCTGCTGGCGGAATATATCCGTCAGCGGGACGATAGTTAACGTATCGATGGCTGGCCGATTGCCGGTCTTAGGAGCACAGCATGACCAACAAGATCATTCAGCAGATCGAAGCTGAACAGATGAACAAAGAGATCCCGGCGTTCGCCCCCGGCGACACCGTGATCGTCCAGGTCAAGGTGAAGGAAGGCGACCGTCAGCGTCTGCAGGCCTTCGAAGGCGTCGTCATCGCCAAGCGCAACCGTGGCCTGAACAGCGCCTTCACCGTGCGCAAGATCTCCAACGGCGTGGGCGTGGAACGTACCTTCCAGACCTACAGCCCGATCGTCGACAGCCTGAGCGTCAAGCGTCGCGGCGACGTGCGCAAGGCCAAGCTGTACTACCTCCGCGCCCTGTCCGGCAAGGCCGCGCGCATCAAGGAAAAACTGGTCTAATCCGGTTCTTCTCCGAGAAAAGCAGCCCGAGGGCTGCTTTTTTCATGTCTGGCGTTCGCCTTTCCGGCGGCGCTTCCTACTGCCCACGGCAGCGCATAACCAGTACAACATCCGCGGCACCCAGGCAGCCACTCCATCCGGTATTCGTGGCATGACCCCCAGAGAGCAAGAAATCCTGCGTCGCACCGAGCTTTCCGAAACCCGTGTGACCAAGGCGGTATTCCCGCCCACCACCAATCACCACAACACCCTGTTCGGCGGGACTGCGCTGGCCTGGATGGATGAGGTCTCGTTCATCACCGCGACCCGTTTCTGCCGCTTGCCGCTGGTGACCGTTTCCACCGATCGCATCGACTTCAACCACCCGATCCCGGCGGGCTCGATCGTCGAACTGGTCGGCCGGGTGGTCAAGGTCGGCAACACCAGCCTCAAGGTGGAGGTCGAGGTGTACCTGGAAAGCATGTACGCCGACGGTCGCGAGAAGGCCATACACGGCCTGTTCAGCTTCGTTGCCATCGACGACGAAAAGCGGCCGGTTCCGGTCCTGCCGGGGTTCCCGGCCAGCCAGGCGGCTTGAGCCAGGCAGAAAGAAGGCACCCAAGGGTGCCTTTTCCATATCCCCGGACGATCCGCCCCTGGGTTGGGATCAGGGGCGCAGGCTGATCTTCAGGGATGCCTGGGACAGGTCGATCTGTTGCAGGCTGACGCTGCCGAATGTCTGCTCGCGCGACGCGCCGGCAATGCGGATATTGTCGAAGCGTACCTCGCCGATACTGCTCGGCAGGCGCAGGTTGACCGAGCCGTCGGGGTTGAGCGTGCTTTGCGTCTTGCCGGTTTCGTAGCGAACGTCGCTCATCGAGGTTTCCGCCTCCAGGCTGTCGAGCATCGGCATCACCAGCTTCGCCAGTTGCTTCACCGCGGCCAGGCCGTCGCCGCCCTCGGCCTTCAGGAACAGGCCCTCGAGGCTTTCGTTGAGGCCCTGGGCGTTGACGTTGCTCATCTCGACGTCGGTCAGCGGACGCAGGTTCTTCGGCAGTTCCTGGCGGCTCATGGCCGCTGGCGGCTGCATGCGCTGGATGTCGGCGCTGGCCATCTGGAACGGACTGAGCAGGGCGGCGACCAGGGTCGCGGCCAGGCGCAGGTTGGTCTGCTTCTTCAGCGCCTTCTTCAGTTGCCGTTCGCTCAGCAGGCCCTGCTCGATCAGGGTTTCGCCCAGGCGCTTGTGGTTGGTCAACTGCGCCTGGATCGCGGCGTCCAGTTGGGCGGCGCTAATCAGCCCCTTGTTGATCAGGATCTGGCCCAGGCGGGAATGTTGTTGATTGGACATGGTCATGGCCTGATGAAAAAAGAGGATGATGGCTAGATGCAATCATCCTCTTCGTGGGCTTCGTTTGTCACCCAACCTTGGATAGGGTGACGACGGTCTTTCGTCGGTTCGTTGAAGTCTAGTCGGCGATTTCCGTGGCCTGCGACTTGCTGACTGACGGTTCCGCCTCGATCAGCGACAACAGCGTCCAGCCGGTGCTCGGCGCCAGCGTGGACTGTGGCGTGGCGACGTGCATCCTGCCGTTCGGATCGCGGGCGAACAGCAGGATTGCGGACTCGCCGTGCAGCGCCTGGTAGTCGTTCCAGCCGAAGGTGTCGGTGAGCAGGGTGGTGCGGATTTCGGCGCCGCGCGACAGCAGGCTGGCGAACTGCGCGTAGGTCAGCGGTCGCTGGCCAAGCGGGCGGCCACGGTGTTCGTCGCTGGAGCGGTGCTTGTCGGTACGCTTGGCTTCCTGGCTGGTCGGCAGGCCGAACAGCTGGCGATGGCCGAACTCGTGGCGGAAGCGCATGGCCGCCAGGGTGTTCAGCTCGCCGGCCGGAGAAACCCCCAGCAAATGCCCGATGCCGACCAGGTCGAGGTGGGCTTCGGCGTGCTGCGAGGTGGGATTGCCGAAATAGGTGGGCAGGTTGTCCATCCGCGCCGCACGGATGTTTTCCCAGCTCGAATCAGTCAGCAGCACGCGGCTGCCGAGGCTCTTCAGGGCCTTGCCGATGGCGCGACCGACCGGGTTGGCGCCGACGATCAGGTAGCCGCTGGGCGAGGGCTCGGCGACCTTCAGCAGGCGCGCCAGGGGGCGGGCGGTGGCGCTTTGCAGGACCACCGTGCCGATGATCACCAGGAAGGTCAGTGGCACCAGCAGCGCCGCCTGGGCATGGCCTTCGGCGCTCAGGCGGATGGCGAAGATCGCCGAGACCGCCGCGGCGACGATCCCGCGCGGGGCGATCCAGCTGAGCAGGGCGCGCTCGCGCCAGCTCAGCGGCGAACCCCAGGTCGACAGCGCCACGTTCAGCGGCCGGGCGACGAACTGGATCAGCAGCAGCACCAGCAGCGCCGCCGGGCCCAGGCCGAGCAGGGCATTGATGTCCAGGCGCGCGGCCAGGAGGATGAACAGGCCGGAAATCAGCAGGACGCTGAGGTTTTCCTTGAAGTGCAGGATCTGCCGTACGTCGACGCCCTTCATGTTGGCCAGGCCCATGCCCATCAGGGTGACGGCGAGCAGTCCGGATTCGTGCATCACCCGGTTCGAGGCGATGAATACGCCCAGCACCGCGGCCAGCGTCGCCAGGTTGTGCAGGTAGTCCGGCAGCCAGTGGCGGCGCAGGACGATGCCCAGTGCCCAGCCGCCGAGGATGCCGAACAGGCTGCCGCAGAGGATGACCCCGCCGAAGGTCTGCAGGCTGTGTAGCCAGCCATCGCCTTCGCCGCTGGAGATGATGAAGCTGTACACCACTACCGCCAGCAGGGCGCCGATGGGATCGATGACGATGCCTTCCCAGCGCAGGATGTTCGCCACCGCGGCCTTGGGCCGGACCACCCGTAGCATCGGGACGATCACCGTAGGCCCGGTGACCAGGGTCAGGGTGCCGAACAGCAGGGCCATTTCCCAGCTGAAGTCGAGCAGGTAGTGGGCGGCCAGGGCGATCACGCCCCAGGTCGAGAGCGCGCCGATGGTCACCATCCGGTGCACCACGGTGCCGATTTCCTTCCATTCGCTGAAATGCAGGGTCAGGCTGCCCTCGAAGAGGATCAACGCCACTGCCAGGGATACCAGCGGGAACAGCAGGGGGCCGAACATCTCGTCCGGATCGAGCCAGCCGAGCAGGGGGCCGGCGACGATCCCGGACAGCAGCAGGAAAAGAATGGCTGGCAGGCGCAGGCGCCAGGCCAGCCATTGGCTGAGCAGGGCGGCGGCACCGATGCCGCCGAGGGCGAGCAGGATAGCGTTCTGGTCCATCGAGGATTCCTTGTCAGCGTCGCTCCGCTCGTCCTGAGCCGGGGCGAACCATCGAGCCACATGGCTCCGCTTTTTCCCGCGGGCACGGGAAGCCGGCCGACCTCCTGTCGACCGGCCTGACTAACCATTACGTGGCGATGACGGCCAACGCTCGCGATAGCGCCC
The DNA here is from genome assembly GCF_001813025.1 of Pseudomonas sp. HMSC066A08. Taxonomy (NCBI): domain Bacteria; kingdom Pseudomonadati; phylum Pseudomonadota; class Gammaproteobacteria; order Pseudomonadales; family Pseudomonadaceae; genus Pseudomonas; species Pseudomonas sp. HMSC066A08. Next base: position 618,525 of record NZ_KV811348.1, on the reverse strand, counting down.
AGGCTATGAAAGACTAGCCGCGCTTTCATTTGGTTCGCAGCCTTCATCCATGAGTACCCTCGAACATCCCCTGATCGACCGATTCCTCGACGCCCTGTGGCTGGAAAAAGGCCTTGCCGACAACACCCGCGAGGCTTATCGCAACGACCTCCAGCAGTTCAACGCCTGGCTCGATGGCCGGGGGCTGCGCCTGGAGGGCATCGGCCGCGACGCCATTCTCGATCACCTGGCCTGGCGCCTGGAGCAGGGCTACAAGGCCCGCTCGACGGCGCGCTTCCTTTCCGGCCTGCGCGGCTTCTACCGCTATTGCCTGCGCGACGGCCTGATCGCCGAGGATCCCACCTTGCAGGTGGACCTTCCGCAACTGGGCAAGCCGTTGCCGAAATCCCTCTCCGAAGCGGACGTCGAGGCATTGCTGGCGGCGCCGGAAGTCGACGACCCGCTGGGCCTGCGCGATCGCACCATGCTCGAAGTGCTGTATGCCTGCGGCCTGCGGGTCAGCGAACTGGTCGGCCTGACCCTGGAGCAGGTCAACCTGCGCCAGGGCGTGGTCAAGGTGTTCGGCAAGGGCAGCAAGGAGCGCCTGGTACCGCTCGGCGAGGAAGCCATCGGCTGGCTCGAACGCTACCTGCGCGAGGCCCGCGGCGACCTGCTCGGCGGGCGTCCCAGCGACGTGCTGTTCCCCAGCCTGCGCGGCGAACAGATGACCCGCCAGACCTTCTGGCATCGCATCAAGCATCACGCGCAGGTGGCGGCGATCGGCACGTCGATTTCGCCGCACACCCTGCGCCACGCCTTCGCCACCCACCTGCTCAACCACGGCGCCGACCTGCGGGTGGTGCAGATGCTGCTCGGCCATAGCGACCTGTCGACCACCCAGATCTACACCCATATCGCCCGGGCCCGCCTCCAGGATCTGCACGCACGCCACCACCCGCGAGGCTGATGCTTTGTCCGAAAAATCCGTACCTATCCGAAAAGACACGCTTTCGTAGCGTTCTGCGACAAGCGTCGGGCCCGTCGGGATGGCGGTCTATGGTAGGCTTCGCCGACCGCACGACAGGAGTGACACATGCGCGTGACCCGTTTTCTGGCTGCTGCCGCCCTTGGCCTGATGAGTACCCTGGCCCTGGCAGACAATGCCGATCAGAACATCCGCAAGACCCTGCAAGCCCTGCAGCCGGACCTGCCCATCGACTCCATCGCCAGCAGCCCGCTGCAGGGGCTCTACCAGGTGCAGTTGAAGGGCGGCCGGGTGCTCTACGCCAGCGCCGACGGCCAGTTCGTCATGCAGGGCTACCTCTACCAGGTGAAGGACGGCAAGCCGGTCAACCTGACCGAGAAGGCCGAGAGCCAGGCGATCGCCAAGGCGATCAACGGCGTGCCCGCCAGCGAGATGGTGGTGTATCCGGCCAAGGGCCAGGCCAAGGCGCACATCACGGTGTTCACCGATACCACCTGCCCGTACTGCCAGAAGCTGCATGCCGAGGTGCCGGACCTGACCGAGCAGGGGATCGAGGTGCGCTACATGGCGTTCCCGCGCCAGGGGCCGCAGTCGGCGGGCGACAAGCAACTGCAGGCGGTCTGGTGTGCGAAGGAGCCGACCAAGGCGATGGACGCCATGATGAATGGCAAGGAGGTCAAGTCTTCCGAGTGCAAGAACCCGGTCGACAAGCAGTTCCAGATGGGCCAGATGGTCGGGGTGCAGGGAACGCCGGCGATCGTCCTCGCCAACGGCCAGTTGCTCCCCGGCTACCAGCCGGCCAAGCAGTTGGCCAAGCTGGCGCTGGAGGCCAAGTAGCGCCGGGTCTGCCGAACAATTGACTAATAAAGAGCCGCTTCGTAATGTGCGGCTCTTTTGTTTTCATCATTGGCGATTTCCGCCGCCCGCTGGCGGAATCCATCGCCAGGATGCGTCGTGGCCCGTACAGTGGTCGCGTCAACCTCGATTCGATCGGGGAACCATAGCAGGCCGGCGCGTCCGGCCGTCGTAGGTGAGATGGGGAGTTCCAGCGTGAAACCGGTCAAAGTAGGCATCTGTGGGTTGGGGACCGTCGGTGGCGGTACCTTCAATGTACTCAAACGCAACGCCGAGGAGATTGCCCGCCGTGCCGGGCGTGGTATCGAGGTTGCGCAGATCGCCGCCCGCCGGCCGAACCCGAAGTGCGATACCGGTGCGACCCCCATCACCGCCGATATCTTCGATGTGGCGTGCAATCCCGAGATCGACGTGGTCGTCGAGTTGATCGGCGGCTACACCCTGGCCCACGAGCTGGTGCTCAAGGCCATCGAGAACGGCAAGCACGTGGTCACCGCGAACAAGGCGCTGATCGCCGTGCACGGCAACGAGATCTTCGCCAAGGCCCGCGAGAAGGGCGTGATCGTCGCCTTCGAGGCCGCTGTCGCCGGCGGCATCCCGGTGATCAAGGCGATCCGCGAGGGGCTGTCGGCCAACCGCATCAACTGGCTGGCCGGGATCATCAACGGTACCGGCAACTTCATCCTCAGCGAAATGCGCGAAAAGGGTCGTACCTTCCCCGACGTGCTCGCCGAGGCTCAGGCCCTGGGCTATGCCGAGGCCGACCCGACCTTCGACGTGGAAGGCATCGACGCCGCCCACAAGCTGACCATCCTCGCCTCGATCGCCTTCGGCATTCCGCTGCAGTTCGACAAGGCCTACACCGAAGGCATCTCGAAGCTGACCAGCGCCGACGTCAACTACGCCGACGCCCTCGGCTACCGCATCAAGCACTTGGGCGTGGCGCGTCGCACCGAGAGCGGCTTCGAGCTGCGCGTGCACCCGACCCTGATTCCCTCGGATCGCCTGATCGCCAACGTCAACGGCGTGATGAACGCGGTGATGGTCAACGGCGACGCCGTCGGCTCGACCCTCTACTACGGCGCCGGTGCCGGGATGGAGCCGACCGCTTCCTCGGTGGTGGCCGACCTCGTCGACGTGGTCCGCGCCATGACCTCCGATCCGGAGAACCGCGTACCGCACCTGGCCTTCCAGCCGGACGCGCTGTCCGACCACCCGATCCTGCCGATCGAAGCCTGCGAAAGCGCCTACTACCTGCGCATCCAGGCCAAGGACCACCCGGGCGTACTGGCCCAGGTGGCCACCATCCTGTCCGAGCGCGGCATCAACATCGAATCGATCATGCAGAAGGAGGCCGAGGAACAGGACGGCCTGGTGCCGATGATCCTGGTTACCCACCGGGTCATCGAACAACGCATCAACGATGCCATCGCCGCCCTGGAGGCGCTGGAAGGCGTGTCCGGGCCGGTGGTCCGCATCCGTGTCGAACAACTGAATTGATCGAACGCCGGGCGCCGTTCGCGGGCCCGCGTCAACAGCGAAGGTTTTGAACATGCGTTACATCAGCACCCGCGGCCAAGCGCCCGCCCTGAACTTCGAAGATGTCCTCCTCGCCGGCCTGGCCAGCGACGGCGGCCTGTACGTCCCGGAAAACCTGCCGCGTTTCACTCTCGAGGAGATCGCCTCCTGGGTCGGCCTGCCCTACCACGAGCTGGCCTTCCGGGTGATGCGCCCGTTCGTCGCCGGCAGTATCGCCGATGCCGACTTCAAGAAGATCCTCGAGGAAACCTACGGCGTCTTCGCTCATGACGCAGTGGCGCCGCTGCGCCAGTTGAACGGCAACGAATGGGTGCTGGAGCTGTTCCACGGTCCGACCCTGGCCTTCAAGGACTTCGCCCTGCAACTGCTCGGCCGGCTGCTCGACCATGTGCTGGCCAAGCGCGGCGAGCGCGTGGTGATCATGGGGGCCACTTCCGGCGATACCGGCTCCGCGGCCATCGAAGGCTGCCGCCGTTGCGACAACGTCGACATCTTCATCATGCACCCGCACAACCGCGTGTCCGAGGTGCAGCGCCGGCAGATGACCACCATCCTCGGCGACAACATCCACAACATCGCCATCGAAGGCAATTTCGACGACTGCCAGGAGATGGTCAAGGCCAGCTTCGCCGACCAGGGCTTCCTCAAGGGTACCCGCCTGGTAGCGGTGAACTCGATCAACTGGGCGCGGATCATGGCCCAGATCGTCTACTACTTCCATGCCGCCCTGCAGCTCGGCGCGCCGCACCGCTCGGTGGCGTTCTCGGTGCCGACCGGCAACTTCGGCGACATCTTCGCCGGCTACCTGGCGCGCAACATGGGCCTGCCGGTCAGCCAACTGATCGTCGCCACCAACCGCAACGACATCCTGCACCGCTTCATGAGCGGCAACCGCTACGACAAGGACACCCTGCATCCCTCGCTGTCGCCGTCGATGGATATCATGGTCTCGTCCAACTTCGAACGCCTGCTGTTCGACCTGCACGGCCGCAACGGCAAGGCCGTCGCCGAACTGCTGGATGCCTTCAAGGCCAGCGGCAAGCTGTCGGTGGAAGACCAGCGCTGGACCGAGGCGCGCAAGCTGTTCGACTCCCTGGCGGTCAGCGATGAGCAGACCTGCGAGACCATCGCCGAGGTATACCGCTCCTGTGGCGAGTTGCTCGACCCGCACACCGCCATCGGCGTGCGTGCCGCCCGCGAATGCCGGCGCAGCCTGAGCGTGCCGATGGTGACCCTGGGCACTGCGCATCCGGTCAAGTTCCCCGAAGCGGTGGAGAAGGCCGGCATCGGTCAGGCGCCGGCGCTGCCTGCGCACCTCGCCGATCTGTTCGAGCGCGAGGAGCGCTGCACGGTATTGCCGAACGAGCTGGCCAAGGTACAGGCCTTCGTCAGCCAGCACGGCAATCGCGGCAAGCCGCTCTGAGCCTGTCGTGAAAGGAAGAAGCCCGCCTTGATGGCGGGCTTCTTCGTGTCTTCTCAAAGGGCGGCGGCGAGTTTGTTGCGCGAGGGACGGAGCAGTCTCAGCGGATCGTTGAACTGGATGTCGCTGGCCAGCTTGTAGTAGCGGCCGACGAAATAGTCGCGGGCCTGGGCGTCGTTCTTTCCCTGATACAGCGCCCAGGCGACGCTGATGCCGGCGAACTCGTTGTACTCGATCTGTCGCAGAGGACTGAAGTGGGTCGCCGTGGTGGCCGTGGCGCCCCAGGCGGGCACGTTGCGGATCAACGGGCCCTGCCAGAGGATCGGCCAACTGAGCGGCGGCACGACCGCATCGGCCAGTCCGGTCAGCAGCAGGGTCGGGGTCTTTACCGTGGAACCGATGGCCAGGGGGCCTGGCTCGATCGGCAGGGCGCCGACCAGCTTCAACCGTGGCTCGATGAGTTGCAGGGCTTGTGCAGAGAGGCTGGCGCTCTGCAGCGTGGCCTGGCCGCCGGCGGAGTGCCCGGCGACCAGCGTCCGGGAAAAGTCGGCCCGGCCATGCAGGGCCGAGGCCGGGTCCTTGTCCAGTTTCGCGACCTCGAGGATGCCGAGGGCGTGCATCAGCGGGAAGGAATTGATGAAGTCGGAGGAGATCACCACGATGAAGCCGTGGCTGGCCCACAGTTTCATCAGTTCGTGATAGTTGCCGGCGTTGGAAAGTATGCCGCCGACGAAGGTGATGACCGGAAGCTTGGCGTCGGACGCGGCGATGTCCGCCGGATAGTAGACGCTGGTACTGATCGGGCTGGCGAAGCCATAGGGGAAAGCCTCGTTGCAGCGGATCGAGCCGTCCAGCAGGACGATCCTGGCGATGGTCCCGACGAAGCCACGGCAATCGGCGAGCACGGCGGTGCTGGCGATCTCGGTGTCGGCCACCGTCCGCGCGTACTGGTCGTTGGCCAGACCGACGGCGCCGAACAGCAGCGACCCTTGTGCCGTGCCGGCGGCGAATGCCAGTGCGAGGATGAAGGCGCGCCAGGCGCCGCGGGGGGATGCGAAGGCGGTCATGAGATCCTCGCTGCTCGATACGCTGGGGAAGTCTCGTTGTTACTGCCTGCTGGGCGTGCCGGATACTGCAACTTCGAGCAGGTGAAGGCGCTGCGCGAGGGTGGGATGGTTGGAGTTTTTCCCGGTGCTTCCCTTATAGCGGGGTGACCGATGCGTTGCTTTTACTAAGATCGAATGGCTATTTGCGCCGGCTCGTGGCCTTTCGCCAGATGCTGCCGTTAGTCCGGTAAATTCTTGCATCGACGAACCCAATTCGCGTTTTTTCGGTCTTTGACGAGTCTTATCGTCGAAACAGGAGACCTGATTTGGACAGCCTGAAGCAACGACTGGCCGATGCCTTCGCTCCCCATCCCTTCACCCTCAGCCAGCCCCGGCCCGATGGCGGACGGGTGGTCACGCTGGTCGATCCGCAGGGGGAAACCCTGTTGCAGCGGGTCATCGCCAAGGTGCAGTTGAACGACGAAAGCTATCTCGAGGATGCCGTGCAGACCATTCGCCGCGAATTGCAGGTGCTGGTCGGGCGGATGGAGGAAGACGTGCTGGCGACCTTCCGCGAACGGGATCACGTGCTACTGTATTCGTCGCGCTAGCGCCGTCTCGTTCGAGGGCGCGTCGCGATCGGGCGTTCAGGCCGAAGGCGCGCGCCGGTGCAGCGGCTCTTGCCGGATGGCGCCATGCTCGTGGATGCATGCGGATACCCCCTCTCCCTTGCTTGATAGGGGGGGAGGGCGCCCTGTCCGCGGAGCACCGATGAAGGGCTCCGCATACCGTTCAGACGGCGCCTTCCCGGCGCAGGGCGGCGATGCGCTCGGTGTCGTAGCCCAGGTCGGTGAGCAGGGCATCGGTATGCTCGCCCAGTTCCGGGCCTACCCAATCCGCCGAGCCCGGCGTGGCGGACAGCTTGGGCACGATGCCAGGCATGCGGAACGGCTTGCCGTCCGGCAAGCGTGCCGAGAGGAACATCTCGCGGGCAAGGAATTGCGGATCGCGGAACATGTCTTCGGCGGAGTAGATGCGGCTGGCCGGGACTTCGGCTCGCGCCAGCACCGCCAGCACCTCCTCCAGGGGCTGCGAGGCGACCCAGCGGTCGATAACCCCATAGAGTTCGTCGCGACGCGCATCGCGCCCGTCGTTGCTGGCCAGTCGCGGGTCGCTGGCCAGGTCGTCGCGGCCGATGGCCTGCATGAAGCGGCGGAAGATCGCGTCGCCGTTGGCGCCGATCTGTACATGGCGGCCGTCGGCGCTGGTGTGGATGGAGGAGGGGGTGATGCCCGGCATGATGTTGCCGGTGCGCTCGCGGATGAAGCCGAACACGTCGAATTCCGGAACCATGCTCTCCATCATGGCGAAGATCGCCTCGTAGAGGGCGACGTCGACCATCTGCCCCTCTCCGCCGTTGACCTCGCGGTGTCGCAGCGCCATCAGCGCGCCGATCACGCCCCACAGGGCGGCGATCGAGTCGCCGATGGAAATCCCGGTGCGAACCGGCGGGCGGTCCTCGAAACCGGTAATGTAACGCAGCCCGCCCATCGACTCGCCGACCGCGCCGAAGCCCGGCTGGTCCTTGTAGGGGCCGGTCTGGCCGAAGCCCGACAGGCGCACCATCACCAGGCGCGGGTTCAGCGCGTGGAGGACGCCCCAGCCCAGCCCGAGCTTTTCCAGTACGCCGGGGCGGAAGTTCTCGATCAGGATGTCGGCATCGCCGAGCAGGCGTTTCAGGATCGCCTGGCCTTCGGCGTGCTTGAGATTGAGGGTCAGGGATTTCTTGTTGCGTGCCTGAACGAACCACCACAGCGAGGTGCCTTCGTAGAGCTTGCGCCACTTGCGTAGTGGATCGCCGCCGTCGGGCGACTCGATCTTGATCACTTCGGCGCCGAACTCGGCGCAGATCCGCGAGGCGAAAGGGCCGGCGATCAGGGTGCCGAGCTCGACCACCTTCAGGCCGGCCAGGGGTTTGGGCGAATGTTCCATGCGGTGTCCGTCAGGCTGCAGTGTGCGCATAGCCTAGAGCATTTGCCGGCGGTGCGGGCGGGTGCCGCGATAGGGTGAGACTTTTCCCGTTTTTTCCCGATATGCCCGGCGGTCCTTCAATTCCTTTTGCATAGAGGGTTTAATGCGGGAGTCGATACAGGATGTAGCCCCAGACACCGAGCCAGGGAGGCCCCTCGTGCCATTTCTTTCTCTCTTTCCTCCCGTGTTTCTTTCCATGCTCCGGCCGGCCCGGCGTAGATATGCGTGTGGGTTGGATTTTATTACATGTGAGCTGTTGAAATCTTACATGTGATCTCGTAGTGTGAGTCCATGCAACGGAAATCATCAGCCCATTATCAGCGTGTCTTTCGCCAGCGCCTGCGCGAGCAGGGCCTGGTGAAGAAGGAAGTCTGGATCTTGCCGGAGAACGCCGTGGCGCTCGCCGGCATCGAGCGGATGCTGCGTCGCCCGGCTGCCGGAGCGGCTCATTTGGAGAAGGAGGAAGACATGACGGAAGCCCGGGTATGGAACGCTCGCTCGCTGGCCGAGGCCCTGAGCGGCACCGAGCTGTTCAGCAGCGGCGAGGCCCAGATCGAGCTGATCGAGGGGGCGGAAGCGAGTCTCTACGTGATCATGCGCGAATACGGGGACCTGCCGGTGTTCGTCGCGCCCCAGGGCGAGCAGATCATCGTCGAGGCGCTGCTCTGGCCGGAAAGCGACGTTACCGACGCGACCGCCTTCAACGAAGAAGTCCTGCTCAGCCGACAACTGTTCCCGCTGTCGAGCATCGGCCTGCTCAACCTGCCGGGCGAGGAGCGCTGCTACAGCATGTTCGGCGCGTTGAGCACGACTTCGTCGCTGGCCAGCGTGCTGCACGAAATCGAAACCCTGGCCGGCAACGTGATCCGCGCCACGGAAGTCTACGCCGGCTACCTGAAAGCCCGGGCCTGAGGGGGGACACCATCATGACGGTATGGAGCAAGCTGCTGAGCGCCCTGCGCGGCGGAGCCAACGAGGTTGGCGAGGCGATCGTCGACAGCCAGGCGCTGCGCATCCTCGACCAGGAGATCCGCGACGCCGACGTCGAACTGCGCAAGTCGCGAGAAGCGCTGGCCTCGATCATGGCCCGCCACCGCCTGGCCCAGGAGCGCGTCGAGAAGGGCGCGGCCCAGGTCGCCGAGTACGAGCAATACGCGATCAAGGCACTGGAGGCCGGCAACGAGGAGCTGGCCCGGGAGGTCGCGGAGAAGATCGCGACCCTGGAGAACCAGCTCGAGGGCGAGCGTGCCCAGGTCGCGGAATTCGCCGCCAGCGTAGCCCAGTTGCGCAAGTCGGTGAGCCAGGCCGAGGGCAACATCCGCCAGCTCAAGCAACAGGTGGATACGGTCAAGGCCACCGAGAGCGTGCAGAAGGCGCAGATGGCCGTGGCCCAGCGCTATGGCAACTCGAAGAGCAAGCTGCAGACCGCGGTGGACTCCCTGGAGCGGATCAAGCAGCGCCAGGCCGAACGCGCGGCGACCATGGATGCCGCGGCCGAACTGGCCAGCGCGGCGGCGCCGGACGATGCGCTGGACGCCAAGCTGCGCGCGGCCGGGATCAAGGCCTCGGGCAACAGCGTGGATGGCGTGCTGGCGCGCCTGAAGGAAAAGGGCAAGGCCTGATAGGCCCGCGGCCCGGCGAAGGTGTCCGGGCCCGTTTTTCAGGGATAGAGCGATAATGGAAGGTTTCCTGCAGACGGCGCTGTCGTTTCCGACCGTGCTGTTCAGCTTTCTTCTGATCCTCGCGATCATCTACTGGGGCATCGTCGCCCTGGGCATGGTCGAGATCGATGTGCTCGATCTCGACGCCGAGTCGGTCGTCGATGGCGCCGGCCAGGCCGAAGGCCTCGCCGCGCTGCTGGCGAAGCTGAAACTCAACGGCGTACCGGTCACCCTGGTGCTGACCCTGCTGTCCTTCTTCGCCTGGTTCCTCTGCTACTTCGTCCAGCTGTGGCTGCTCAGCGCATTGCCGCTCGGCTGGCTGCGCTACCCGTTGGGCGCCGTGGTGGCGGTGGGCGCGCTGTTCCTGGCGGCGCCGCTGGCGGCCACGCTGTGCCGACCGTTGCGGCCGCTGTTCCGCAAGCTGGAAAGCACCAGCAACAAGTCGGTGCTGGGCCAGGTCGCGGTGGTGCGTAGCGGGCGGGTCACCCTGCAACATGGCGAGGCGTTGCTGGAAGACGGCGGCGCCGGGCTGATCCTGAAAGTACGTGCGGAAGAGAACAAAGGTTTCAAGCGCGGCGATCGCGTCGTGCTGCTGGAGTACCTGGAGGCGGAGCACGCCTATCGGGTCGTTACCGAGGAAGAGTTCCGCGGTATCTGACCCGGGCTCGGTGAGAATCAAGGAGAACTGCTGCTATGGATATGACGTCGCTGATGCCCCTCCTGCTGGGAGTGGGCCTGGTCGTTCTGCTGGTCGTGGGCCTGCTGGCCCTGTTCAAGGCCTTCTACATCAAGGTCCCGCAAGGCACCGCGCTGATCGTCAACGACATGTCGTCGACGCCCAAGGTGCATTTCACCGGTGCGCTGGTCTATCCGGTGATCCACCTGAAGGAGTTCATGCGCATCTCGCTGATCACCCTGGAGGTCGACCGGCGCGGCAAGGACGGCCTGATCTGCCGTGACAACATGCGCGCGGACATCACCGTTGCCTTCTACCTGCGGGTCAACGAGACCCAGGACGACGTGCTCAAGGTGGCCAAGGCCATCGGCGTCGACCGTGCTTCCGATCGTTCGGCGGTGAACGAGCTGTTCAACGCCAAGTTCTCCGAGGCGCTGAAGACCGTCGGCAAGCAGTTCGACTTCGTCCAGCTGTTCGAGAATCGCCAGGACTTCCGTGACCGCATCATCGAGGTGATCGGCAACGACCTGAACGGCTACGTCCTGGAAGACGTCGCCATCGACTACCTGGAGCAGACCGCGAAGAACTCGCTGGACCCGAGCAACATCCTCGATGCCGAGGGCATCCGCAAGATCACCGAGCTGACCGCCACCCAGAACGTCATCACCAACGAACTGGAGCGCAACGAAGAGCTGGCGATCAAGAAGAAGAACGTCGAGACCCGCGAGGCGGCCCTGGCCCTGGAGCGCCAGCAGGCTGACGCCGAAGCCCGGCAGAAGCGCGAGATCGAGACCATCCGGGCCCGCGAGGAAGCGGAAACCGCGCGGGTCAAGGAAGAGGAGCGGCTGAAGGCCGAGCAGGCACGGATCCAGGCGCAGCAGGAAATCGACGTGCGCACCGAGAACCACCAGCGCGAGGTCGAGGTGGCGCAGCAGAACCGCCAGCGCGCGGTAGTCATCGAGGTGGAGAAGGTCACCCGCGCCAAGGACCTGGAGATCGTCGCCCGCGAGCGTGAGGTGGAACTGCAGAAGATCGAGAAGGAAAAGGCGCTGGAAGAGCAGCGCAAGAACATCGCCAATGTGATTCGCGAGCGCGTCGCAGTGGAAAAGACCGTGGCCCAGGAAGAGGAGCGGATCAAGGAGGTGCGCGAGGTTTCCGAGGCCGAGCGGGTCAAGCAGGTGATCCTGCTGCAGGCCCAGGCGGAAGCCGAGCAGGAGCTGGTACGCCAGGTCAAGCAGGCGGAAGCCGACGAGGCCCGCTCCAAGCACAAGGCGGTGGAAATCAACACCATGGCGCAGGCCGAGCTGGAAGCGGCGTCGAAGCAGGCCGAGGCGAAGAAGCGCCTGGCCGAGGGCATCGAGGCCGAGCGCGCAGCGCCGGGCCTGGCCGATGCGCGGGTGCTGGAAGTCACCGCTGCGGCGAAGGAAAAGGATGGCTTGGCAGCGGCGCGGGTACGTGCCGAACAACTGATCGCCGAAGCCAGGGGTGACGAGGAGCGCGGCCTGGCCGACGCCCGGGTGCTCGAGGCGCAGGCTGCGGCCAAGGAGAAGGACGGCCTGGCCGAAGCCAAGGTGCTGGCCGAGAAGCTCGGCGCCCAGGCGCGCGGCGAGGAGCAGCTCGGCGCGGCCAAGGCCAAGGCCACCAAGGACCAGGGCAGCGCGGAAGCGGAAGTACTGCTGCAGCGCCTGAATGCCGAGGCCGAGGGGCTTGGCAAGAAGTTCGGCGCCCTGGATGCCCTCAGCGACAGCGCTCGCCAGCACGAAGAGTTCCGCATGCAGCTGGAGAAGAGCTTCGAGGAGGCCATGGCGGCCATCGCCGCGAACAAGGACATCGCCAAGGACCAGGCCGAGGTGCTCGCCACCGCGCTGGGCAAGGCGAACATCGAGATCGTTGGCGGCGAGGGCGACTTCTTCAACTCCTTCGCCAAGTCGCTGTCGGTGGGCAAGGCCATCGAAGGTGTGGTCGGCAAGAGCCCGGTGGTGCAGGACGTCCTCGCCCGCCTGCTCAACGGCCGTGGCGCAGCCGCTGCGGTGGTGCCGGAGCGCAAGAGCGGCCACGAGAACGAGCCGGCTGCGGAAGTCTGAGCCGACCCGCAGCCTCCTCCGCCAACTGCGGAGGCGTTCCGCCCGCGCCCTGAGCGGCGCGGCCCCTGGCGTGGCCTGTTGGCTGCGCCCCGGGTAGACCGCTCGGGCCGGTTTCCATCGATGACCGCCGTAGACCCAGGAAGACCAGGATGTCGGACACTCAAGCCGCAACTCCCGCTCAGGACGTATTGGACAAGGCCGTTGCCGAGGGCGGCGCCTACGAGGTGCTGCACAAGCGCCTGCTGGAGCAGGGCCAGCGCCTGCGGCAGACCGCCGAAAGGCTCAACGCCAGTCGCCTGGAGGAGTTCGGCGACAGCCAGATGGATGTGATCGGCCGGGTCCGCATCCGTACCGAGAACAACTGCATCGCCCGCGATATCGTCCAGGTCGGCGATTGCCTGCTGTTCGGCTACAACGTGTTCATCGGCCTGCGCAAGGAAACCGGCGTGGCCGACGTGTTCTCCCTCTACCGCCTGGTGGAGGGCAGCGAAGGCTACGAGGCGGAGCCTGTGCCACTGGGGGACAGCTTTCTCGCCGCGCCGGGCTTCGTCAACGACTTCAACGAGCTTTACACCTACTACAAGAACACCCGCCTGCTGCAACTGGCGATCCGCGACGGCAAGCTGCTGGCCAGCTTCCAGATCGGCGAGCGGATCACCGATATCCGCGTGTTCCGCTGGTCGATCTCCAGCGACGGCAGCGAAGTCCGCTACATCGACAACCGCGGCGAGCGCGACATCGCCTTGCCGGCACCGTTCGACTTCGAATGGCAGCGGGCTACCCGCGAGATGGTGGTGGAGGGCCGCTTCCCGCACCTGAACATCCTCGACACCCTGTTCGTCGAGACCATTGGCGGCGACCTGACCATCAAGGTCGAGAACAACACCGAGGTCGGCCTGGGCATCTATCGCGAAGAGGTGATGGACAAGACCCAGTCGCTGGACGACGCGCAGGTTGAGTTCGCCCGCCTCGGCAGCCTGCTGCTGCTCAAGGTCCTGCCCTATCGCGAGGAGCAGTGGCGCTACCTGGTGTTCAACAGCCTGACCGGCAAGGTCGAGCGCATCGACGCCATCGGCCTGGCCTGCATCCAGTTGCCGGAGGACCACGGGATCATCTTCCCCGGCGGCTACTACCTGCAGAACGGCGAGTACCGCACCTTCGAGCAATCCATGGAAGGCATGCGCTTCAAGCGCTCGGTACGCTCGCCCAACGGCGAGGACGTGCAGTACGTTTTCTACCATCCCGAGCAGGGGCGGAACGTGCTGCTCACCTACAACCTGATCAACCGCCAGTTGCAGAATCCGCTGTTCGGCCACGGCTACGCGCGCCTGGAGGACGGACGCATGGTGATCTTCGCCGCCGAAGGCGAGGACCCGACCCGCATCCATCCGATGCAGGTCTGGCAGACGCCGTTCTGCACCGAGGAGTACGCGGCCCGCCAACCGGCGCGTAGCGGTTTCCTCGGGCGGATCGGCAATGCCGAGCTGGTGCGCGGCGTCTCCGACCTCTACGACCTGTGCCGGGAGATCGAGACTCCGGCGGTTTCGATCCAGCGCTACTCGCTGCTGTGCCAGAACACCCAGCGCCTGTTCGACATCTACCATTGGCTCGGCAGCGACCAACTGGACGGCTTGGCGCCGCTGTTGCGCGAAGTGGCGGCGACCGCCGAGCTGGTGCTCGACGAGTACGAGAAGGTCGAGAGTATCCGCCGCCAGTCGGCCCAGGCGATGGTCGACGCGGAGGAGCGGCACAAGGCGCTGCTCTCCGGCTTGCTGCCCGACGGCTGGGACCGGGTGCAGCAGTTCGTCGACGGGCTCAACGGCATCACCGCCCAGCGTGGGTTGCTGCTGACCATCCGCGAGTACCGCTACATCGACGTGGCGCGACTCGACGCCATGGAGGCCGAACTGCTCGCAGCCCATGAGCGGGTGGCCGCCGCCACCGCGACCTTCCTCGCCAGCGAACAGGCTCTGCAGCCCTTGCTGGAGCGCCTGCAGAGCCTCGATGGTGAGGCGCAGAAGGCCGAGACCGTGGCCCAGCTCGGCGAGCCGCTGGCGGCCCTGGAGGCGATGGCCGGCGACCTCGACATGCTGTCCTCGCTGATGGCTTCGCTGCGCATCGACGACGCTACCCAGCGGACCCGGATCATCGAGTCGATCTCGGAGATCTACGCCCGCTTGAACCAGGCCAAGGCGCGCGCCGAGCAGCGGCGCAAGGGACTCGGTTCGAGCGAGACCGTGGCCCAGTTCGGCGCCCAGTTCAAACTGTTCGGCCAGGGCATCACCAACGCCCTGGCCCAGGCCCAGGACCCCGAGCGCTGCGACGAGCAACTGTCGCGCCTGCTGGTGCAACTGGAGGAACTGGAAAGCCAGTTCGGCGACCATGAGCAGTTCCTCGGCGACATCCTGGCCAAGCGCGAGGAGCTGCTGGAAACCTTCGAGGCGCACAAGCAGACCCTGCTCGACGAGCGCCAGCGCAAGGCCCAGGGACTGCTCGACGCCGCCCGGCGAATCCTCGACAGCCTGCAACGACGCACCGCGCGCTTCACCCAGGCGGAGGAACTGAACGCGTTCTTCGCCGCCGACCCGCTGATCCTCAAGTTGCGCGAACTGGCCGAACGTCTTCGCGAATTGAAGGACAGCGTCAAGGCCGACGACGTCGAGGCGCGCCTGAAGGCCGCGCGCGACCAGGCGGTCCGCGCATTGCGCGACAAGAGCGAGCTGTTCGAGGAGGGCGGCGACGTCATCCGCCTGGGCCCGCGCCACCGCTTCAGCGTCAACACCCAGGAACTCGACCTGACCCTGATGCCGCGCGGCGACGCGCTGTACCTGCACCTGACCGGCACCGATTTCCTCGAACCGCTGCAGGACCCGCGGCTCGATGAGTTGCGCGAGTTCTGGCAGGTGAACCTGGAGTCCGAATCGGAGACGCTGTACCGCGCCGAATATCTCGCCGGCGAAGTGCTCGCCGCCGCCGACGCGGGCCGCGATGGCTTCAGCCTGGAGCGCTTGCAGGCGCTGCTGGCGCAGCCGGACGAGCTGGCGCGGGCGATCCGCGATTTCGCCGCGCCGCGCTACAAGGAGGGCTACGAGAAAGGTATTCACGACCACGATGCGGCGGCGATCCTGGTTCGCCTGCTGCCATTGCGCGAGAGTGCCGGACTGCTGCGTTACGCGCCTTCGGCTAGGGCCTTCGCCAGCCTGTTCTGGAGCCGCCGGCGCGAGGAGCGGGAAGTCGCCGGCTGGCCCGAGCGGGCACGCAGCAGCCGCAGCATCCAGCAGATGTTCGGTCGCGACGACGGCCTGCTCGCCCTTCGCTGCGAAGTGGCCGCGGCGATGCGTGCGCTGCTCGCCGAACAGCCCATCGCGCTGAATCCGCAGCATATCGACGAGGCGGCCGAGTACCTGGTCTGGGAATTGTCCGCCGAACGTCCCGAGTTCACCTTCAGCAAATATGCCCGGCAATTGCAGGAAGGACTCAAGCTGCGCCTGCAAGGCGCACGTCTATGGGACGACTACCAGCAGACCCTGGAACGCCTCGGCGAGCGGCCCGCCGCCCAGTGGGAGCTGGCCGGCAACTGGCTGCGCGGACTATGCGGCGACGCCGAGTTCCAGCCTCTGGCGGCCTACCTGGACGAGGCGGTGGCGCTCTCGTTGCTGGACGAGGAGATGCCACGACGGATCACCGAGGTCGACCTGCGCTTCCAGGTCGACGGCCTGATGGGCGAGCATCCGCGCATCGTCGAGCGCGGCCTGGCGCTGGCGGTGGACGACTTCTTCGGCCGCCTGCGTCGCCATCGCCAGCAGTTCCTGCCGGGGCTGCGGCGCTACCAGGCGCTGCGCCAGGAGATCGTCGAACGCGAGCGCGAGGCATTGCGCCTGGCCGAGTTCAAGCCGCGACCGCTGTCCTCGTTCGTTCGCAACAAACTGATCAATGACGTCTACCTGGGTGTCATCGGCGACAACCTGGCCAAGCAGATGGGGACGGTGGGCGAGAACAAGCGCACCGACCTGATGGGACTGCTGATGCTGATCTCCCCGCCAGGCTACGGCAAGACCACCCTGATGGAGTACGTGGCGCACCGCCTGGGGCTGATCTTCATGAAGATCAACGGTCCTGCCCTCGGCCACGAGGTGCGCTCGCTCGACCCCGGGCAGGCGCCGGACGCGACTTCGCGGCAGGAACTGGAGAAGCTCAACCTGGCGCTAGAGATGGGCAACAACGTGATGCTCTATGTCGACGACATCCAGCACACCCATCCGGAGTTCCTGCAGAAGTTCATCTCCCTCTGCGACGGCACGCGCCGGGTGGAAGGGGTGTGGAAGGGCCGCACCAAGACCTACGACATGCGCGGGCGGAAGTTCTGCGTGGTGATGGCGGGCAACCCCTACACCGAGTCCGGCGAGGTCTTCCGCATTCCCGACATGCTCGCCAACCGCGCCGACATCTACAACCTCGGCGACACCCTCAGCGGCATGCAGGAGGCGTTCTCCCTCAGCTACATCGAGAACGCCCTGACCTCCAACCCGGTTCTCGCGCCGCTGGCCACCCGCGACATGGCCGACGTCTATCGCTTCGTCGCCAAGGCCGAGGGCAAGCCGTTCTCCAGCAACGAACTGGCCCACGGCTACAGCGGCGCCGAGATCAACGAGATCAGCAGCACGCTGCAACGCCTCATGCAGGTGCGCGACGTGGTGCTCAAGGTCAACCAGCAGTACATCGCCAGTGCCGCCCAGGCCGACCAGTACCGCAGCGAGCCGCCGTTCAAGCTGCAGGGCAGCTACCGCAACATGAACAAGATGGCGGAGAAGATCTCCGCGGTGATGAACGACGCCGAGCTGCTGCAACTGATCGCCGACCACTACCAGGGCGAGTCGCAGCTGCTGACCACCGGAGCTGAGGAGAACCTGCTGAAGCTCGCCGAACTGCGCGGCAACCAGAGCCCCGAGCAGGCCGAGCGCTGGGCGCAGATCAAGCGTGACTTCCTGCGCAACAAGTCCATGGGCGGCAGCGACGCCGACGTCGGCGGACGGCTGGTGGCGCAGCTCAACGACCTTGTGGAAAGCGTCCGTGGCCTGGCTCGCGAACCCCAGCCGGTACAACCTGCGCCCTGGGACGAGTTGTTGGCTGGATTGCGCCAGCTCGGCCAGGCTGCGCCGGCGCTGAACGTCGAGGTGACGGCGCCTGCGCAACCGGGCGTGCAGCAGGTGCTGGAGAGCCTTGCCGCCTGCCTGCAGGACAGTTTCCTGCCGCTGATCAAGGTGATGGACCGCAAGATCGACGTCGACCTGCGCACGCACAACCGTATCAACGAGATATCCAGCCGCCTCGACGAACTGGGCCGGTTGCTTGGCGGCGAGCAGAGGCCGCTGGAGAACGATCAACCCTGAGGACACGAGGAGCGGGAAATGGACTTCGACGGATTGGACCGCCAGTTGCGCGACAGCCTGGCCGATCTGAAGCTGAGCAACGAGGAGCGGGACGAACTGCGCCAACTGGGCAGCGAGCTGGCGCCCGACCAGGTGCGTTTCCTGCGCAACCGTGCCTTCGACCTGGTGCGTGAGCTGGTCCTCGTGGAGGAACAGGGCGAACGGATAGCCGCCCTGAAGTGGCTGGAGCAGGTGGTGCGCACCCTGGAGGTTACCGCGGCGGCGCCGCGCAGCCGCGCCAGCGCCTATTTCAGTCCCGGCGAGGAGTGTCGGCGGAAGATCCGCGAACTGTGCCGGCAGGCCAGGCAGAGCCTGGACATCTGCGTGTTCACCATCTCCGACGACCAGCTCAGTGCGGAAATCCTGGCCTGCCATCGGCGCGGCGTTCCGGTGCGGATCATCAGCGACGATGACAAGCAGTTCGACGAAGGCAGCGACATCCATGCGCTGCGCGAGGCCGGCGTACCGCTGCGAATCGACGACAGTCCCTTCCACATGCACCACAAGTTTGCCCTGGTGGATGGCGCCTGGCTGCTCAACGGCAGTTTCAACTGGACCCGCAGCGCCAGCGTCAACAACGAAGAGAACCTGCTGGTAACCGACGACGCCGTGCTGATCGGCGCCTATCGGCGCGAGTTCGAGGAACTCTGGGGCCGCTACGCCCCGCGCTGAGCGGCAGCGACGCGAGAAAGGCAGGGCAGGTGGTCGGCCGGCGGACCGCACGCGGGCGGGTTTCAGGTTAGACTTGCGCCCTTTCGCTTCCCACGCCGGTATTCCCATGGCCCTGCAATCCACGCCCTATAAAGCCGATATTTCCCTCACCGACCTGGACCGCGGGGTCTACGAGACGTTGCGCCTGACCGTGGCCCGGCACCCCTCCGAGACCGAGGAGCGCCTGGCCGTGCGGTTGCTGGCCTACGTGCTGTGGTACGGCGAGCAGATCGCCTTCGGGCGTGGCCTGTCGGACGTGGACGAACCGGCGCTCTGGGAAAAGAGCCTGGACGGCCGGGTCCTGCACTGGATCGAGGTCGGCCAGCCGGACGCCGAGCGCATCACCTGGTGCTCGCGCCGCTGCGAGCGCTTCAGCCTGCTCGCCTATGGCAACCTGCGGGTCTGGCAGACCAAGGTGTTGGACAGCGTGCGCAGCCTGAAGAACATCAACGTCGCGGCAGTGCCCCAGGAACCCTTGGAGAGCCTGTCCCGCGACCTGCCGCGTTCGATCAACTGGACCGTGATGATCAGCGAGGGCACCCTGTTTGTCACCGACGAGAACGGCCAGCACGAGTTGCAGCTGGAGTGGCTGCAGGGCGAGCGTTGATCGCCGCCGCCGTTTCCTTCCGTCGAGCCGAACGAGTGACCTGATGCGTATCGAACCCCGTCCCCTGCCCGAAACCCTGCCCGATCTCGGCGACCTTCCGCCGTTGCTGGCACGCCTGTACGCGGCTCGTGGCGTGCGTTGCGCCGAGGAGCTGGACAAGGGCCTGGCGCGGCTGATTCCCTACCAGCAGCTGAAAGGCATCGAGGAGGGCGTGGCGCTGCTGGTGGACGCCCTGGAGGGCGGCCAGCGGATTCTCATCGTCGGCGACTTCGACGCCGACGGCGCCACCGCCAGCAGCGTCGGCGTGCTGGCCCTGCGCATGCTCGGCGCGGCCTGGGTCGATTACCTGGTGCCGAACCGCTTCGAGTACGGCTACGGCCTGACCCCGGAGATCGTCGGCGTGGCCCTGGAGAAGCGTCCCGACCTGCTGGTGACGGTGGACAACGGCATCTCCAGCGTGGACGGCGTCCAGGCGGCGAAAACCGCGGGGCTCAAGGTGCTGGTCACCGACCACCACCTGCCTGGCCCGGAACTGCCGGCGGCGGATGCGATCATCAACCCCAACCAGCCGGGCTGCGAATTCCCCAGCAAGGCCATGGCCGGGGTCGGGGTGATCTTCTATGTGATGCTGGCGTTGCGGGCGCGCCTGCGCGAGCTGGACTGGTTCGCCCGGCGCGGGCTGAAGGAACCGAACCTCGCCGAGCTGCTCGACCTGGTGGCGCTGGGCAGCGTCGCCGATGTGGTGCCGCTCGATGCCAACAACCGCATCCTGGTCCACCAGGGGCTCGCGCGCATCCGCGCCGGCCGTGCCCGGCCGGGCTTGCGTGCGCTGCTGGAGGTGGCCGGGCGGCCTCCGGTGCGGATCACCTCCACCGACCTGGGTTTTATCCTCGGTCCGCGCCTGAACGCGGCGGGTCGGCTCGACGACATGTCCCTCGGCATCGAATGCCTGCTCTGCGACGACGAAGCGCTGGCCCGCGATATGGCGGTGCAGCTCGACCAGTTGAACCAGGACCGCAAGGCCATCGAGCAGGGTATGCAGCGCGAGGCGCTGGCACAGCTCAAGGAACTGAGCCTGGAGCAGCTGCCGTTCGGCTTGTGCCTGTTCGACGCCGACTGGCACCAGGGCGTGATCGGAATCCTCGCTTCGCGCCTGAAGGAGCGTTACCACCGGCCGACCATCGCCTTCGCCGATGCCGGCGACGGTAGCCTGAAAGGCTCGGCACGGTCGATTCCCGGCTTCCACATCCGCGACGCGCTGGACGCGGTAGCCGCCCGTCATCCTGGGCTGATCAGCAAGTTCGGCGGCCACGCGATGGCTGCCGGACTATCGTTGCCACAGGAAAACTTCGGCGCTTTCTCCGCCGCCTTCGATGCCGAAGTGCGTCGCCAGCTGGCCGAGGAGGATCTGGCCGGACGCCTGCTCTCCGATGGCCAGTTGAGCATCCAGGAGTTCCACCTGGAGCTGGCGCGCGCGTTGCGCCAGGCCGGCCCCTGGGGCCAGCACTTTCCCGAGCCGATGTTCCACGGGGTGTTCCAGTTGGTGCAGCAGCGGATCGTCGGCGAGCGTCACCTGAAGCTGGTGCTGAAAAGCGAATGCGGCTCGCTGCAACTGGATGGCATTGCCTTCAACATCGACCGCGAGCAGTGGCCCAACCCCACCGTGCGCTGGGCCGAACTGGCCTACAAGCTCGACGTCAACGAATTCCGCGGCCAGGAAAGCGTGCAGTTGATGATCGTCCACATGGCTCCTCGCTGAACGCGCCACGGGGCCCACGGGCAACCTAGCTGCCACCTGCTTTTCTGTTAGCTATTCCAGCGAAAACATACAGATTTCCGGCGAAATCAAGGCTACCTGCCAGTTCTGGCAGGTTTGGCCGCGGGTTCTTTTTGGTACACGAAAGCACCGTCGAAAACGGGACCGAGCCAGGGGAGTGCAGTTCCTTCTACCCGAAGGACTGATACGGCTGTTCCGATCAGCCCACAAGGCGGCGGTAAGCGTCGGCCGAGTACTTCGGCCTGAAAAAACCAGGAGAACTGAACAAGATGAAGAAGGTTTCTACGCTTGACCTGTTGTTCGTTGCGATCATGGGTGTTTCGCCGGCCGCTTTTGCCGCCGACCTGATCGACGTGTCCAAACTCCCCAGCAAGGCTGCCCAGGGCGCGCCCGGCCCGGTCACCTTGCAAGCCGCGGTCGGTGCCGGCGGTGCCGACGAACTGAAAGCGATCCGCAGCACGACCCTGCCCAGCGGCAAGCAGGTCACCCGCTACGAGCAATTCCACAACGGCGTGCGGGTGGTCGGCGAAGCCATCACCGAAGTCAAGGGGCCCGGCAAGAGCGTGGCGGCGCAGCGCAGCGGCCATTTCGTCGCCAACATCGCCGCCGACCTGCCGGGCAGCACCATCGCGACGGTCTCCGCCGAGCAGGTGCTGGCCCAGGCCAAGAGCCTGAAGGCCCAGGGCCGCAAGACCGAGAACGACAAGGTGGAGCTGGTGATCCGTCTGGGCGAGAACAACATCGCCCAACTGGTCTACAACGTCTCCTACCTGATCCCCGGCGAGGGACTGTCGCGGCCGCATTTCGTCATCGACGCCAAGACCGGCGAAGTGCTCGACCAGTGGGAAGGCCTGGCCCACGCCGAGGCGGGCGGCCCCGGCGGCAACCAGAAGATCGGCAAGTACACCTACGGTAGCGACTACGGTCCGCTGATCGTCAACGACCGCTGCGAGATGGACGACGGCAACGTCATCACCGTCGACATGAACGGCAGCACCGACGACAGCAAGACCACGCCGTTCCGCTTCGCCTGCCCGACCAACACCTACAAGCAGGTCAACGGCGCCTATTCGCCGCTGAACGACGCGCATTTCTTCGGCGGCGTGGTGTTCAAACTGTACCGGGACTGGTTCGGCACCAGCCCGCTGACCCACAAGCTGTACATGAAGGTGCACTACGGGCGCAGCGTGGAGAACGCCTACTGGGACGGCACGGCGATGCTCTTCGGCGACGGCGCCACCATGTTCTATCCGCTGGTGTCGCTGGACGTGGCGGCCCACGAGGTCAGCCACGGCTTCACCGAGCAGAACTCCGGGCTGATCTACCGCGGGCAGTCAGGCGGAATGAACGAAGCGTTCTCCGACATGGCCGGCGAGGCTGCCGAGTTCTACATGCGCGGCAAGAACGACTTCCTGATCGGCTACGACATCAAGAAGGGCAGCGGTGCGCTGCGCTACATGGACCAGCCCAGCCGCGACGGGCGATCCATCGACAACGCGTCGCAGTACTACAACGGCATCGACGTGCACCACTCCAGCGGCGTGTACAACCGTGCGTTCTACCTGTTGGCCAACTCGCCGGGCTGGGATACCCGCAAGGCCTTCGAGGTGTTCGTCGACGCCAACCGCTACTACTGGACCGCCACCAGCAACTACAACAGCGGCGCCTGCGGGGTGATTCGCTCGGCGCAGAACCGCAACTACTCGGCGGCTGACGTCACCCGGGCGTTCAGCACCGTCGGCGTGACCTGCCCGAGCGCGTTGTAAGCTCGGTGGTTCCGGCCGGCACTCCAGGAAGGAATGCCGGTCGGGGTCGCTCAAGCCGTCTTCCGCCAGGAGGGCGGCTGCTTTATGTCGCTTAGGCCGTTGGCCTCCGCGAACCCGGTCTAAAGTTCAGGTGTGAGCATTTATTCCAAGACCGACCGGGAGTCCTGCCATGAGTCTGCTGTTCGAGCCTCTTAGCCTGCGTCAAATCACCTTGCCCAACCGCATCGCCGTATCGCCCATGTGCCAGTATTCGGCGCAGGAGGGCCTGGCCAACGACTGGCATCTCGTGCACCTGGGCAGCCGCGCGGTGGGTGGCGCCGGCCTGGTGATAGTCGAAGCCACCGCGGTGTTGCCCGAGGGGCGCATCACCGCTGACGACCTCGGCATCTGGAGCGACGCGCATGTCGAGCCGTTGCATCGCATCACCCGTTTCATCGAGTCCCAGGGCGCGGTCGCCGGGGTTCAGCTGGCCCACGCCGGGCGCAAGGCGAGTACCTGGCGGCCGTGGCTGGGCAAGCACGGCAGCGTGCCGATCGGCGACGGCGGCTGGATACCGGTGGCGCCGTCGGCGATCCCGTTCGATCCCCAGCACACGACCCCCGAGGCCCTGAGCGAGGCGCAGATCGAGGCGCTGGTGCAGGCCTTCGTACGCGCCGCCGAGCGCTCCCTGGCTGCCGGCTTCAAGATCGTCGAGGTGCATGCGGCCCACGGCTACCTGTTGCATCAGTTCCTCTCGCCGCTGTCGAACCAGCGTCGCGACCAGTACGGCGGCTGCTTCGAGAACCGCATCCGCCTGCTTCTGCAGGTCACCGCCGCGGTGCGCAAGGCCTGGCCGGAAGAGTTGCCGCTATTCGTGCGGCTGTCCGCCACCGACTGGGTGGAGGATGGCTGGAACCCCGACGAGACCGTGGAACTGGCCCGGCGCCTGAAGGACCTGGGCGTGGACCTGATCGACGTGTCTTCCGGCGGTACCGCGGCGAATGCGGAAATCCCGGTAGGGCCGGGCTACCAGACCGAGTTCGCCGAACGGGTGAAGAAGGAAGCCGGCATCGCCAGCGGTACGGTGGGCATGATCACCGAGCCGGTGCAGGCCGAGCATATCCTGCGTACCGGCCAGGCCGACCTGATCCTGCTTGCCCGTGAACTGCTGCGCGATCCGTACTGGCCGTTGCACGCCGCCGACGAACTGCGCAACGAGCAGATGCCCTGGCCGCCGCAGTATCTGCGAGCCGCTCATCGCAGCACGCCGCCGCGCAAATCCCTGGAAATGCAGTGAGCCGTCGGGGCCGTCGGCGCGGCGCTGGCGGCCCACCTGGTGGAAACCTTTGCCGACCTTGGCGGTCTGCCTGGCATCAGGAAATCAACCTGAGCGTTTCGTGGGAGATATTGCGTAATGGCAATATGATGTTATTCTCCCGCGACGTTCGCTCCGGACCGCACTTCGAGAAAGGATGCTCGCATGCACGCCAACGCCGGTTCTCCCCACGCCTCCCTGCCTGACAGCGATGTCGCCCTGCTGGCCAATATCCTGGTCCTGGCGACACGCAACATGAACAACATGACCACCATGCTGGCGCACCTTTCGGTGGAGCTCAGCCAGAGCGAAGAGCCACGCCTGCAACGGGTCGGTCATCGGGTCCTGAACGAACTCTCGGAGCTGGGGGCCGCCCTGGAGACCCAGTGGGACCTGATCGGCGCGCTGTCGCGTTTCTCGCCCCTGCTCGAACGTACCCTGCCGCGCCAGGAGCCCCTGGTCACCGAGATCCACCTCACCGAGCTGCCCGGGTGATCTCCGCGCTCCGCAGATCCTGACGCTGCGGAGGCGGGAATCCATAGGCTCAGAGCCGCCAGTCGAGGCTCAGAGTGAGGGTGCGTGGGTCGCCCCAGTAGACACCGTTATAGAAGCCGACATTGTCGTAGTACTTCTTGTCGAGCAGGTTATCCACATTCAGCGAGGCCGTCAGGTGCGAGTCGATGTCGTAGCGGGCCATGAGCTTGAACAGCGCGTAGGAATCCTGCCGGATCGGTGTGGGGCGGGTGATGAGCTTGCCGTTCCGGTCCACCCCCACCGGACGCCGTCCGGTACGGAAGATGTCGCTCTGCCAACTGATGCCGCCGCCGACGGTCAGGTTGCGCCACTCGCCTGGCAGGCGATAGGTGCTGGACAGGCGCATCAGGTTCAGCGGCTGATTGGTGTTGAGGCGCTGCTTCTCGCCATTGCGTGAGTGGGTGTAGGTATAGCTGGCATTGATGTTCCAGTCGGGCAGCAGCGCTCCGCCCAGTTCCATCTCGAAGCCTTGTATGACGTTGCCCTTACCGCCGGATTTGTAGAACGACTCGCCGGTGGCCGGATCCTGCGGGATCGAATCGTCTATTTCGGCCAGATTGTCCTGCTTGCTGCGGAACACCGCGCTGGAAAGGTTCAGGCGTCCGTCCGCCGGTGCGGCCTTGAAACCCAGTTCGTAGTGCTTGCCAATGACCGGATCGAGATAGCGACGGTTCACGTCGCGGACGTTCTGTGGCCTGAAGATATTGGTATAGCTGGCATACAGCGTCAGTTCCGGAGTCAGGTCGTAGAGCAGTCCGGCGTAGGGTGTCCACTGGTCGTTCTGGGTCTGGCTGCTGCGATCGCGCTGCGCGAGGGTGTAGTCGTCGGTGTAGGTCATTTCCGACTGTTCGGATTTCCAGCTGCCGTAGCGACCGCCGAGGACGGCATGGAGGTCGTCACGCAAGGCCAGGCGAGTGGCCAGGTAGCCGGCCTTCTGGCGGGTTTGGCTTTTGTAGGCAGGCAGGTCGGAAACCGTATCGGAAAACTTCGGTATACCGCTCATGTCGCGCCAGTTCGGTATCGTGGCGTAGTCGGGAGGCAACGCGGCATCGCGGGTCAAGGGGTCGCTGCTGCGATACTGCGCCTTGCCATAGCCGATCATCAGTTCATGTGTTTGGCCGAAGAGCGGATAGGGGCCGTTCAGGTTGAGGTCGAAGTCCTCCATTCGGTTGTCGCCGATGAAATGGCTGTACCAGGCGCTCATGCCGGTGCCGTCGGCGGCGGGGTAGCCAGAGCCGCCGTAGTAGGTCTTGCCGTCGGTATGGTCGTGCCGGTGGGTATAGGCGCCCTTGAGTTTCCAGCCTCGACCCAGCTCCTGATCGAGCGTGACGAAGGTGGTCCGGCTCTCCACTGGCCAGGAACTCCAGGGCGCGCTCAGGTTCGCCGAGCGCGGCAGGCGAGCCTTGCTGCCGTCGACGTTCCAGTAGGGCAGGGTGCCCCAGGTTGAGCCCTGTACGTGTTTGTTCTGGTAGTCGAAGCCGACCGCCAGCAGGGTATCGTCGGTCAGATCTGCCTCGAGTACCCCATAAGCCACCTCGCGCTGCTGCGCATAGTGGTCGCGGATCGACTGGCTATCCCGGTAAGCCAGCACGCCGCGTCCGCGCAGGCGTCCCTCCAGGCCCAGGGGGCCGCCCGCATCGAGGTAGCTGTAGTAGTTGTCGTAGCTGCCGCCGCTGACACCGGCCTTGGCCTGCAGGACCTGAGTGGGGCGCTTGCGCACCATATTCACCGTCGCCGAAGGGTTGCCCGCTCCGGTGGTCAGACCGGTGGCGCCACGAACCACTTCGATGCGGTCGTAGATGATGGTATCGCTGTCCGGCTTCAGGCGGGAGAAGGTGTTGAGCATGCCGTCGTATTGGAAGTTCTCGATCGAGTAGCCGCGCGCGGTGTAGCCCACCCGCTCGGAGTCGAGGCGCTGGACGACGACTCCGGGGCTTTGCTGCAGGGCCTCGGAGAGCGTGCCCAGCTTGAAGTCATCCATCTGTTGGCGGGTTACCACCGAGACCGATTGCGGCGTTTCCCGGATCGTCAGCGGCAGGCGGGTGGCGGTGCTCATGGCACCGGTGGTGTAGGCGCCGGTACCTTCGGTCCGCGTCCCCAGGTTTTCGGCGAGGACTTCCGTGCTGTCCAGTTCCAGGGGGGCATGCTCCGACTCGGCGGCCGCGGCTGATGGTTGCGAACTCAGCAGCGTGCCGCAAAGGCCGAGGGCAAGGGGCATGGCGCGGGCAGGAACGAAAGGCATGGGGTGACTCCTTGTCGTCAGTGGAGGGGGCTCCATTAGACGACCGAGTCGGTATGGCTTGGAAGATAATGATAATCATTATTGTATGTATCAGTATTTTCCTACAATGACGTAGGCGCTCCCGCTATCCGTGGACGACGAGTTCAGTGGGGGGGGCAAAGCGCTCCGTCTTCGATCAGTCCGCCGAGAGGTGCTCTAGGTAGCAGGCGATGATGTCCACCGACAGCTTGAGGCGGGTTTCCAGCAGCGCCATGGTCGGCTTGAAGTCGGCCACGCTGAGGGCCTTGAGGAACAGGTCGGCCTTGAGCATCTCGAGAAACTGGCAGGCCACCGCGTAGAGCGTTTCCTCGTCCATGTGGGGAGCAACCGCGGCCAGTCGCTCGCTGAGCAGCAGATAGCTCTGCTGCGGCCCCTGCTCGTAGAAAGACTTGCCGATCGCCGGAAACCGCGGGGATTCCGCCACCACCAGGCGATAGAGGCTCTGGCAGCGGGGATCGAGCAGGCTGGTGAGAAAGCGCCGGCCGAAATGCTCGAGGGTGGCGCTCAGCGTGGCGGCGGGGCGCGGCTGATCGGCGCTGTCGTCGAAGATTTCCTCGATCATGTGG
The DNA here is from genome assembly GCF_001813025.1 of Pseudomonas sp. HMSC066A08. Lineage (NCBI taxonomy): Bacteria > Pseudomonadati > Pseudomonadota > Gammaproteobacteria > Pseudomonadales > Pseudomonadaceae > Pseudomonas > Pseudomonas sp. HMSC066A08. The sequence continues at coordinate 591,284 of NZ_KV811348.1, read as the reverse complement.
GCGATCACCGCGGCGAACAGGCCCTCCTTGCCGCCGAAGGAGCTGTACAGGGTTCCCCGTGAACCACCGGCCCGTTCTATCACCATGTCCAGGGTGGTGCCTTCGAAACCGTGTTCGAGAAAGGCCTGGGTGGCGGCGTCGAGCATGGCGCGGCGGCGTTGCCTGCCGCGTTCGGTCAGACGGGGGGAAGCATCGTTCATGGGCGGTATCGGGCCTCGCGGGGGGCGGTCGGAAGGTGCGCATGGTGGGCCGTTGGGACGGTCTGTTCAAGCCTCCAGGCGGTTTGCTGAGAGCGTTTCTCGTTAGGGTTGACGCTGGTCATTTGAGAACTGTATCGTACAGTACTGTTTTGGCAAGCACTTCCGCTCATTCCTCCGCCTTGCCTCCCCGCAGGAGTCCCCCCATGAATGCCCCCGCTAAGAGCCTGTTGGATATCGATGCCTTTCCCCTGGTCCAGGTCCGCGAGATGCCCCGCGAGCTGGCCGATGTCGAGCGCTGGTTGGAGGAGGTCGAGGCGCTGCTGGCCGTCGAGCGCGATTTCGCCCTGGTCTATCCGCCGCTCCCGCAGGAAGAAGCTGAAGGCGACCAGCAGGCGCGCAAGCGCCTGGTGTTGTGGCTCAAGGAAAATCGCCAGCGCTTCGTCGAGCATTGCCGGGGCATCCTGCTCAGTGCCAACGGCCAGCCGGACAACCTCGCCGACCTGCAGCAACTGGCGCCGGTGCTGCAGGCCGTCTACGGCCCGCCGGTGAGCGTGGCGCCGGACCTGGCGTCCGCCCGCGGCATGGCGAAGGCGCTGCTGAGCGGGCCGGCGACGGGGATGAACTGGTGACGCCGCCATGTCCCTGAACGCTCCGCGCAACAAACCGTCCCGCACCGAGACCGAAGCTGTCGCTGCCACCTCGGGACGATCCGCCGTCGGTCGGCGGGATTACACCGAGCAGCTGCGCCGGGCAGCCCGGCGCAATGCCTGGGACCTCTACGGCGAGCACTTCTACTGAGTGGGCGTGCCGGATTGCCATTGGTGCGGGCGATGGAACACATCGTTTGATTCCTGGGCTCTTTACCTCAAGTTAACTTGAGCTATCAGAATCCGCGCAGAGCGTCTGACGATCTTGCCGGGCGCCACTCCATGCCCGGAGGCAACGATGGATAGCCCGTCCACTCCCGCTCGTCCGCACCCCCAGGCCAGCCCGCGATGGCTGGCAGTTGCCAATGTGATCTTCGCCGGCATCGCCGCTGCCCTGCATGTCGGCAAGGCGACCATCGCCCTGCCGTCGCTGCAACGGAGCTTCGGCGGCGACCTCGCCGAGCTGAGCTGGATCATGTCCGCCTTTCCGTTCGTCGGCGTATTCGGCGGCATCGCCGCCGGCCTCCTGGTGCGTCGCTGGGGAGATCGCCGGCTGCTGACCGGTGGACTGGCGATTCTCGGCGGGGCGAGCCTGCTTGGTGCGTCGATGCAGGACTTCGCCTGGTTGCTTGCCACTCGCTTCGTCGAGGGGCTCGGTTTCCTCATCGTGGTGGTGGCGGCGCCCGCCGTGTTGCACAGGATCACCAGCGAGACGCGGCGCAGCGTGGTGTTCGGTCTGTGGAGCACCTTCATGGCAGGCGGAATCGCCCTCTCGATGCTGTTCGGGCCGCTGCTCGCGGACTGGCGCGCCGACTGGCAACTGAGCGCACTGCTGGTGCTCGTCGCGGCGCTGCTGCTGCCGCTCAGCGTCCCTGCCGACGATGTGCGCAGGACGGCAGGCGTAAGGTCGGCCGGTCTTGGCACGTTGCTCAAGGTTCCGGCGATCACCCTGCTGGCGCTCGGCTTCACCACCTACAACCTGCAGTTCTTCGCCCTGATGACGTTCCTCCCCGTGTTCCTCATGCAGCGCCTGGGAGTCGCCCTGGAGACTGCAGGACTCATCGGCGCGGCCATCGTCGCGGCGAACGCCCTGGGCAATGTCGCGGCGGGCTTCATCCTTTCCCGCGGCATACGTCCCGGCGCCTTGCTGGCGAGCACCGCGATCCTGATGGGACTCACCGGTGCGGCGTTCTTCCAGGCCGCGACGCCGGGGCCCCTGGCGATTGCGCTGGGATTCGTCTTCTCGGCGGTCGCCGGCCTGCTCCCCACCACCGTGCTGGCGACCGCGCCGCTGGCCTCGCCCGCGCCTTCGCTGACGCCACTGGCCATCGGCTGGGTAATGCAGGGCAACTACCTGGGACAGGTGATCGGCCCCTTGCTGATCGGCCTGATCGTCAGCCGTTTCGGCTGGTCGGGCGCGATCGGCCTGATGCTGGTCGCGGGCGCGGCGGGGGCCGTCCTGGGGTTCTGTCTGCTGCGTACGCTGGACGGCCTGCCTCGCGCCATTGCCACGGGTTCCGCGGCTCGCCCTGCGGATTAGAGGAGAAACCGGCTTCGTGCAGGGCGGATAGACGAGCGACTATTCGTCCTGCGCATTGGTTCGGCACTGGCGGCCAGAGCCCGCCGCCGTCCCCTGGCTCAGTCGTCGCGGGTGAGCACTTCCAGCAGTTCGATCTCGAACAGCAGGTTGGAGTGGGGCTTGATGTGCGCGCCGACCTGCCGTTCGCCGTAGGCCAGGTGGGAAGGGACGAACAGCCGTCGCTTGCCGCCGACCTTCATGCCCATCAGGCCCTGGTCCCAACCCTTGATCACTCGTCCGGTGCCGATCACGCACTGGAATGGCCGGCCGCGCTCGTAGGAGGAGTCGAACAGCGTGCCGTCTTCCAGGGTGCCCTTGTACTGGGTGGTGATCAGCGCACCCTTCACCACTTCCTTGCCGTCGCCCAGGAGGAGGTCTTCGATCTGCAGTCGGTCGTTCATGGGGCGGTACCTGCGCGGTTTGCGGAAAGCCGCGATTCTGCCAGCAAGCGCGCCGCCTGTCGTCGAGACGACGGACCAGGGCATTGCCAGGCGGTCCGCGGCACGGGCATCATGCCCGCGCCTTTCCGCCGGGAAGGCTACCGCGTTCCGCGATGTCGCGCGCATCGCGGCTGGACACATATCTCAGGGATCATACGAGAACATATCCGCATGCAAAGACTGTCGCGTATCGGCCGCAACACCCTCGCCGTCTCCGTTTCCACCTTGCTCCTCAGCGCCTGCAACCAGGGCGACGATGCGCCGAAGCCTGCGGCGGTCGCGCCGCAACCGGCCGCACCGAGCATGGCTGCACTGAGCATCCCGCTATGCCTCAACGGCCAGTGCGCGGTGATCGACCAGGACGCCAAGCTGCTCGTGCCGTTCGACAACGACTACGACAATATCGTCGCCAGCGCCTACCAGGGCACCCTGATGGCGGCGCGCGAGGAGCGCTGGAACCTGATCCAGGCGAAGGACGGCAAGGTGTTGCGCGACGATATCGGCGAAGCCCTGTCGCTGCTCACCCCCAACCTCTATGGCTTCGTCCGCGATGGCAAGTACGGTGTGGTCGACGGCCAGGGCAAGGAAGTCCAGGCACCGCGTTTCGACGACATCTACCCCAACAGCGCCAACGAGTTCATCATCTACGAGATCGACGGCAAGCGCGGCATCCTCGATGCCAAGGGCAAGCAGCTCACCGAGGCGCTCTACGACACCACCCTGGTCAACGGCAGCGTCGCCGAACACGGCGGGCTGATCAGCGCCGAGCGTGGCGAGGAGAAGTGGATCATCAACCTCGCCACCGGCGAACAGAAGGCCGTGGCCTACGAGAGCCTGGGCGACCTCCACGACGGCGTGATGACCGCCGGCATCATCGGCGAGGGCTATCAGCTGGTGGATGCCAAGGGCGACGCGGTCGGTGACGGCAAGAGGTACGACTACCTGGGTACCCCGGCCAACGGCCTGGTGGCGTTCCGCGAGAAGTACGACAGCCCCTGTGGCTACCTCGACTACCAGGGCAAGGTAGCGATCGCCGCCCAGTTCGCCGGTTGCGGCGCCTTCGGCAAGCAGGGCGGGATGGCCCAGCAGCGCGTGGAAGATGGCTCGTCGGGCAAGTACGGCCTGATCGATCGCAGCGGCGCCTGGAAGGTGCAGCCGCAGTACGATTCGGCCGACAGCGCCGGCCTCACCGCGCTCGGCTACACCGTCGACGTGCCCGGCCTGGCTGCCGTCGGCGTGAGCACCGGCCTGTTCAGCGCCGACTTCGGTATCTTCAACCTCGACGAAGGCAGCGAGTGGGTGAAGCCGGGTTATGCGCAGATCGGCGCGCTGGGCAACGACCTGTTCGTCGTGGCGAAGAAGGGCGGGCCGCAGAAGACCGTCAGCTTCATGGGTTCGGAAAGCCAGGTGCCGGTGGTGGGCCTGATGGACCGCAGCGGCAAGATGCTGCTGGAGCCGGGCGAACTGATCAGTATCCAGTCTGCGTATGACGGTCGTTTCCTGGAAGGTCTCGACGGTATGGACAACGCTGCCCACACCGTGTTGCTCGATCGCCAGGGACGCACGCTGGTTCCGGCGCTCTGGCAGAAGCTGGAGGTGAATCCGCAGCAGGGTTACATCCTGGGCTACGAAGTCAGCGGCACTGGCGACGAGGCGACGGAAACCCTGCGCGCACTGTACGACCTGAACGGCAAGCCGCGCTTCACCGTGGCCACCACCGATTGCGGCGCCGAGCAGTTGCTCGACGGCAATGGCAAGGCGATCTGGCCGCAGGACCCGACCCCGTATTGCCAGTCGGACGACGAGCAGGACGACGAAGGCGAGCCGGAGCAGGAGCCGGCGCCTGCCGAAGAGAGCGAGGAAACCAGCGAGAGCTGAGTTCCCCGCGCGCGTCCGTCCCTTGCGGCGGGCGCGCGGTTCCGCTGTTTCGCCGTGGCTGGTGGCCACGGTCTCCCCTCACTGGCGGTGCCAGAAGTCCGAATACTCCTCGAACGGGTAGCGCTCGCCGTCGTAGCGCAACGTGCGCTTCACCGTGCGCAAGGGTTTGCCGTTCTCCGTTTCGCCGTCGCTGACCCGCGAGGTGATGACCAGGTCGGCAAAGCCGTTGGAGCGTCCGCGGCCGAGTTCCAGGGTCAGCTGCGAGACTTCCTGTTCGAACCCGGGCTCGGCGGAGCAGACCGAGCCTTTCAGCGTTCTCCACTGGTCCAGGTAGGTATTGAGCACCGGCCGCAGCTTGCCTTCGCCGGCCGGCACCACCAGGGTCAGCAGGTTGTCGAAGCCGGCTTCCGGACAACTGGCGCCACGCGCCACGCTATGGAACACCACGCCGAAGGCGCGCACCGTCGGGCTCAGGCGGTAGCGCGCGGTGTCCAGCCAGAGGCTGTCGCTGCCGACGGCGACGGACGCGTCTTCTTCGAAGTCGCTGTCGTAGCGTTCGAGCAGCCTGCCGCTGCGGCTGTCGGCCCTGGCCAATAGCAGATGCGGGTGGCGTTCGCCTTCCACGGCGGTGTCGCCCGGATCCAGGTAGGCCATGGCGATCACCGTCTGCGTGGGGTCGTCCGGCCAGGGCTTGCAGGCTACGGCGGGAAACGGCCCGGGCGTGTCGTAGGAGGGGGCGACCCAGCCGCTGTGGCCGAGTTGCCTGGCCACGGCGTCGAGCAGATGGGGCGCGCAGGGTTGCGCTTCACGCGCCTGGACCTGGCTGGCAAGTCCCAGCAGCAGTAGGCAGGCCCGGGCGAAGAGCTGGCGGTTACGGTCCATGTCGAAGCTGTCCCTGGTGGGGCCGGTGCGGGATGTGCCGGTGCTGTCGGACATTCTAGCGCTTGCGCCGACGCCGCGCGTTCAGCGCACATCCACCGCCAGGCGTGCCTTGGCGAGCGTGTCCGGGCTCACCTCCAGGCTCAGGCTGCTGATTTCCACGCCACTGCGGCCGAGCAGTTCGAACCAGTTGAGCAGGTCGGCGAGTTGGCCTTCCAGGCTGAGGTTCATCCGCCCGCTGCCTTCGCTGTCCATGCGTTCCACGTTCAGTCGCGCTTCCGCGCTGCTGCGTGCCAGCAATCCGGGCAGGGTCGCGGCGTCGGTGCGTGGGCCGTCCTCCGTGTCGCCCGGCAGGCGCTGGAGGTCGGCGTGCAGGCGCAGCTCGTCCTGATAGTGTCGTTCGGCGTCGAGCAGGGCCTGGCGCTGTGGCTGCCAGAGCAGAACCCAGACCAGGACCAGGCCGAGGAACAGGCTCATGCCGAGCAGCGCCCGGCGTTCGCGGGGAGGTAGGCGCAGCCAGCGGGCCTGCAGTGACGGGGGGATACGGGGCATGGTTCAGTCCTTTATCTGCAGGCGGGCGCTGACGCCTTCGACGTCGCGCACCGAGGAGTCGGCCTGCACGTCCAGGCCCTGGCGGGTCAGGCCTTCGCGCAAGCGTTCGAGATCGGCGAAGGCCGGCGCGCCGACCTGCAGGCTCCAGCCCTCGCCGGCCTGGTAGTCGAGCCGGCGGACCGTGGCGGTGGCACCGCCGCCGGCGCTCCAGTCGTTCGCCAGGCGGTCCAGGCGGCGAGCCAGGTCGACCGGCAACTGGCCGTCCTCGCGCAGGCGCGACTGCACTTGGCGGGCGAGATCGACGACGCGGCCTTCGTTGGGGAAGTGTTGCTGCCAGAGTGCCAGGTTCTCTTGACGGAGTTCCGTGCTGCGCTGTTCCAGCAGCAAGCGGTGAGCGATGTCCTGGCCCAACTGCGCCGCGCAGGCGACTATTGCCAGCAGGGCCAGGAGCGGCCAGCGGATGCGTTTCGCGCTGCGTGCGGCGAAGGTTTCCTGGCACAGGTCGATGGCGTGTTGCGTACCCTCGGCGAGCAGTGGCCAGGGGCTTTCCTCGCTACGCCGCAAGCCTTGCGGTAGCAGGCTTTCGAGGTCTTCCAGATGGGCGTCGTCCAAGGCCAGCCGCTGGCTGCTGCCGGCGGCGACCAGCCAGCGACCGGCGCAGCGCAGGGCCAGCGGCGGGTCACCCGGCAGGCAGTCGGCATCGACGTGGATCCGCCGTGGCTGCAGGCGTGCCGCCGCCAGTTGCGCGAGACGTTCGCGTAGCCAGTCTGCGCGCACGGCGAACAGGCGGCAGAAGCGCCCGTCGCGCAGGCCGCTGCGCGCCAGGTGCAGCTCGTCGAGATCCTCCAGCAGGCGCTCCTCCAGCGCCGAGTGGAGTGCCTGGCGCAGCCAGCGGCCGCTGCGGGCCGGCACCTCGACCTCGTGGTGGCTGGTGGCTTCGGCCGGCAGCAACAGGACCAGTTCGGCGCCAGCCAGTTCGCCGGCGGCCTGCTCGAGGTTGCCGTGGCGGACGTCGCCGTCGGCGCGCCACCAGGTCAGCGGCGCGTCGTCGGCGGTGGAGGTGAGGTAGAGCCAGGCTTGCACGGTGGTTACTCCGGAAAGGGAAGATCGGGCGCCGCAAGTTGCCGGCGCAGGACCCGCACCAGGCCGTCACTGCGGGTTTGCAGGTCGCTGACCAGGCGCAGCTGGCGCTCGCCCAGTTGGACGTCGAGCACGGCGCGGAAGCGTTCGCTGGCCACGGTGAGGCCGTACTGCTCGACCTCGCGGCCGGAAAGCAGCGGCTGTTCGATAAAGGCCTGCACGCTGGGATAGCCGTCGGCCGGGCGTGCTTGCACCAGGGCCTGGGCGATGCCCAGGTCGAGACCTTCGAGACAGGCCAGTTGCTCGGCCGGCGCGGTGTTCAGGTTGAGGCCGGCGTCGCCGCTCGTCGCGAGCCACGGACGCAGCCGGCGCATGCTGGCGGGGTCGAGGGTTTCCAGGCGCCAGAGCTCGCTGGTGTCGGCGAACGGCAGCGGCTTGCCGTCGTGGCCGAGCGGCGCCGCTAGCCGTGCCGGATCGTGCGGGGCCAGGCCGAGCAGGGCCAGCAGGCGTTGGTAGCGGGCGCGGCTGATACGGTCGCGGCCGTTGCGCAGGCGGTCGAGGTTGAAGCGCGCGCCGAGGTCTTCCAGGCGGATGCGAATGCGCCCGCCTTCGATCTCGAATTCATGCACGCCCTGGGCCCAGCGCTGGCCCAGGTGTACGCGGGTCAGGCCGTCCTTGTCGCGGAGATCGGCGAGCAGTTGCTGGCGCGCCCAGGCCTCGCCGCTCAGGGCCAATTGCCAGAGCTGCTGCTGGGCGAACTGGTTGGCGCTGCTGGCCAGGTTCAGGCGTTGGCGGGCGAGCATGTCGCTGACGATCAGGGTGACCAGGGCAGTGATCAGCAGCACGCTGATCAGGGCCACTCCGCGCTGGCGGCGGGACTCACTCATCGTCGCGCACCTGGCTGCCGGGCAGCAGGATGACCCGGCGCAGGCCGGGATAGCCGGGCGCGTCGAACTCGATGTCGATCGCCTGCGGCAAGCTCAGCGCCGCGCCCAGGGCGGGCCAGGCGGGATGCGGCTGGCCTTGCGCATCGACATAGCTCAGGCGCTTCAGGGTGACGCCTTCGAGCAGGCGCTGGCTGTGGGAGGCGGTCACGCTCTGGTCGCGGTCGGGGGGGCTGCGGTACTCGCGGACCCAGGCGTCGTCCTGCCAGCGATAGGCGACTTCCAGCACTTCGCTGCGCGGTTGCGCCAGCGGATTGCTCCAGCCACCGCGCACCAGGCGCAGGCCATCGGCGCGACCGATCAGAGCCTGGCGGCGGCTCGGGTCGTCGCTCAGCGGCTGGCCGATGGCTTGCGTCAGGTCGCGCTCGAAGATGCCCAGGGCGCGTTGCAACTGGCGCAGCTGGCGGTCGTGATGGTCGATGCGCTGCTCGCTGTGCAGCACGCGTTCCAGCAGTTGGTAGCAGGCCAGGCCGAGCAGGCTGAACAGGGCCATGGCGATCAGCACTTCGAGCAGGGTGAAGCCGCGCTGGTTCATGGCTGCGCCGCGACGAAGCCGACCAGCACCGCGCGCCGTATGGGGTGCGCTCCGCTGAGCGAGACCTCGACGCTGACCTTGCGCAGGCGTGGGTCGGGCGCGGCCTCGACGTTGCAGGCCAGCAGCCAGTCGCGGCCGCCGAAGGCGAGGGTTTCCTGGCTGCGGCCGTTGTCGAGCGGGCGCATGCCGGCACGCAACTCGTTGAGCCGGTTGTCCGCCAGCCATTGGGCGAGACTGCGCTCGGTCAGCCCGGCGCTGTTGCCGGCGATGTGCTGGGCGGCGCTGTAGAGCGCGACCGAGAGGATGGCGAAGATGGCCAGGGCGACCATCACCTCGAGCAGGGTGAATCCCCGTTGCCGCCGGATTTCACAGGGCTTCAACGCGGACCTCCTCGAGACCGTCGCTGGACAGCGCATACAGCGGCTTCTGGCGATACTCCAGACGCAATGTGAAGGGCGTGACTTCGTCGTTGGACAACACCAGCAACTGCGGGGCGCGGTTTTGCCGCGCGCGGCCGAGCGTGGCGCCGTTTTCGCCAATCTGCAGGTCCAGGCGCAGGCTGTCCGGCAGCGTCTGCGGCCGGTAGCCGGGCGCCAGCCGCCACTCGCCATCGAAGTCGAGTACCTGTACCGAGTAACCCTGCTGGTCGATGCGCAGGCCATAGTCACGCTGGCTGAGCATGGCGTCCTGGCGCAACAGCCCGACCAGGCTGCGCAGGCGTTCGGTTTCGCGCCGTGCCTGCTGGCCGCCGCCGTCGACCTGGGTGACACCGACCAGCCCGGCGAGCAGGCCGATCAGCAGGATCACCACCAGCACTTCGAGCAGGGTGAAGCCCCGCTGCCCGGCTCGTTGCGTGAGGCCGCGCGGATGCATGTCAGAGGGGCCAGTTGCCGATGTCGGCGTTCAGCCCCTCGCCGCCGCTGCGACCGTCGGCGCCGTAGGAGAGCAGGTCGTAGGCGTTGCCCTGGCTGCCGGGCACGATGTACTGGTAGGGATTGCCCCAGGGATCGACCGGCAGGCGCTTGAGGTAGCCGTCGGGGTTCCAGTTGCGTGCCGGCGGGGCGCCCGACGGCTTGCTGACCAGCGCCTCGAGACCCTGCTGGGTGCTCGGGTAGCCGTGGTTGTCGAGCTTGTAGATGTCCAGGGCCATGGCGATGGCCTTGATGTCGCTCTGCGCGGCGGTGACCTTGGCCTGGTCCGGACGGCTCATGATCTGTGGCACCACCAGCGCGGCGAGTACGCCGAGGATGACCACGACCACCATGATTTCGATCAGGGTGAAACCCCGTTGCTTGAATTGCGTGCGCATGCGCGTTCCTGCCTTTCAGGTGATGAGTTGGTTGAGACTGAGGATGGGCATCAGGATCGCCAGCACGATGAGCAGCACGCTGGCGCCCATGAATACCAGCATCGCCGGCTCGAACAGGCCGACCAGCATGGCGATGCGGTTCGCCAGTTGGGCCTCCTGCTGGCGTGCGGCGCGGTCGAGCATGGCGTCCAGCTCGCCGGAGCGTTCACCGCTGGCGATCATGTAGAGCATCATCGGCGGGAAGTGCCCGCTCTGCTCCAGCGCCCGGGTCAGGCCGCCACCTTCGCGCACGGCGCGGGAGACGTCTTTCAGACCGGTCCGAATCTGCTGGTTGGCGACTACCTCGGCGGCGATTTCCAGGGCGTCCACCAGCGGCACGCCGCTGCGTCCGAGGATCGCCAGGGTGCTGACGAAGCGTGTGCAGTTGCTGGCGCGAATCACTCGCCCGAGCAACGGCAAGCGCAACTGGAAACGGTGCCAGCGCAGGCGCAACTCGGGTTTGCGCAGGGCCGCGCGGGCGCCGCCGGCCAGGAAGCCGCCGCACAGCAGGAGGAACAGCCCGTAGTCGCGCAGCAGGTTGCTCATGGCGATCAGCCCGCGGGTCAGCGCGGGCAGTTCCTGGCCGCTGTCGATGAACACCTTGACCACGTCCGGCACCACGAAGCCGAGCAGGAAGCCGACGATGCCGAAGGCCGCCAGCAGGAGGATGCTCGGGTAGAGCATCGCCAGCTGGATCTGCTGGCGCGCGGCCTGGCGCGCCTCGGTGTAGTCGGCCAGTTGCAGGAGCACCTGGCCGAGGTGCCCGGCGCGTTCGCCAGCGGCCACCGTGGCCCGGTACAGCGCCGGGAAGGCGCGCGGGAATTCGCCCATGGCGCGGGCCAGGCTGTGACCTTCCAGGACCCGCGAGCGGATCGCCAGGAGCATGCTCTGCTGGCTGCGCTTCTCGCCTTGCGCGGCGACCGCCGCGAGGACTTCCTCCAGCGGTAGGGCGGCCTGCACCAGAGTGGCGAGCTGGCGGGTCAGCATGGCCAGTTCGGCGGCGCCCAGGCCGCGCCCGGAGGGCGCGGCCAATCCCTGGCCCTGGGCGCGACCGCCGCGCGCGGGCTTGACTTGCAAGGGAATCAGGTTGCGTTCGCGCAGCAACTGGCGCGCCTGGCGCAGGCTGTCGGCTTCCTGGACGCCGCGGCTGCGGCGTCCGGAACTGCACATGGCGAGGTATTCGTAGGCGGCCATGGTTTCAGTCCTCCTGGGTCACGCGCAGCAGTTCTTCGACGCTGGTGACGCCCTGCAGCACTTTCTCGCGACCGTCGGCGAACAGGCTGTGGCCATGCTGGCGGGCGTAGCGGGCGAGTTCCGCCTCGCCGGCGCCTTCATGGACCCGCTGGCGCAGGCCCTCGTCGAACAGCACCAGTTCGTAGATTCCCTGGCGGCCACGGTAGCCGCTGTGCTGGCAGGCCGGGCAGCCCTGCGGGTGGAACAGCGTGGGCGGTGCCAGCGGATCGAGGTCGAGGCGTTCGCAGGTGCCGCCGTCGGCCGGCGCCGGTCGCCTGCACTGCGGGCAGAGCACGCGCACCAGGCGCTGGGCGAGCACGCCGAGCAGCGAGGTGCAGAGCAGGAACGGCTCGACGCCCATGTCCACCAGGCGGGTGACCGCGCCCACCGCGCTGTTGGTGTGCAAGGTGGAGAGCACCAGGTGACCGGTCAGCGAGGCCTGCACGGCGATCTCGGCGGTCTCGCGGTCGCGGATCTCGCCGACCATCACCACGTCCG